>NZ_JAAQWU010000002.1:0-475458 GCF_012985695.1 Pseudomonas sp. WS 5027
CTGCGAAGCAGCCCTAAACCCGGCCATCGCGGTTTATCTGAAGAAACGCGGGGGGCTTTTTGGGGCTGCTTCGCAGCCCAGCGCGGGGCAAGCCCGCTCGCCACAACTGCGCTATCTGCCTGGATTTAGGCGTTGCGGCAAAGTTATGTAGATACCTATGCCTGCGATGGCCTCACCGCGGTCTAACTGACTATCAGGCAATCCACTTGCGATCGCCGGTAAAGCTGATGGTCAGCCAACGCGCCTTGTCCGCCGCGCCCAGCCCTGTGGATATCTCTTCACGCAGCTCATCAAGCGTTGCGACTTTATCCACCGGGTAGTCAGCCGGCAGCACCACATGAATCTCGATAAACCGTGCCCGCCCGTGTTTCTGCACGTACGACACATAGTCCTCGAAACCATGCCGGGCCTGGACCGCGTCCATCACTTCGCGCACTTTGTCGTCCAACTGGTCCGGGGCGATCCCCAACACATCGCGCAAGGCCGGGCGCAGGATCTTCAAGGCCGGCGCCAGCATGCTCAGGGCCAGTAGAATCAGGATCAAGGGGTCGACATACACCGCCCACTCGCCATAGCCCTGGGACTTGAGCAGCAGCGCGGCCAGGAAGCTCACCAGCAAGCCCACGGAGAGCATCGCGTCCACCAGCCAACTGATGTTGTCGAACTGGATCAACGACGACTGCAGCTTGCGGTTGCGGTGGCGCACATAGAAGAAGTAGGCGAACTCGACCACGGTAAACACCGCGGCGTAGATGATCACCAGCCCCAACTCGATCTCGCGCCCGCCATTGATAATGCCGAACACACCGTTGAGAAACGCGTAGATGGCGATCAACAGCAGGAAACTGCCCTCGATCAGCAGCACCATGGGCTCCAGGTGCCAGTAGCCGAACTGGAAGCGGTCGTTGCTTTTCTTGGCGATAAGCTTGGCCGTGATCAGCATCAGTACCTTGATAAAGGTCGCGATCAGCGAGAAAAAGCCATCGAATAAAATGGATTGGGCGCCTGATATCACACCCGTGACAATCCCGGCGATCGCCACGGCGAACATCAGGATGGTCGATTGTTTGAGCAGTGCCTGCTCACCTCGGTTACTCACATATCCTCCTGTCAAAACCTTTAAACCGCTGGGTGCGGTGGGGTTTTCAGGAGTGGAGTGTACCTTATGCCGCCTTTTGGCCGATTTGCCACCATCCCGGGCAACCCCAATCCCACTTTGAAATGCAATCAAATGTGGGATCGGCGTTGCGACGATTCGACTTGTCCGCGATGCAGGCGACTGGGTTTAAAGCCCTATTTGGCCCCACGCTCAATCGCAAACCCCGCCCAGGTCTGGCTCACAGGCATCAGTTCCAGGCGGTTGATGTTAACGTGCGCCGGGGTGTTCATCACCCAGAAGATGGTGTCGGCAATGTCCTGTGGCTGGATCGGCTCGGCGCCGGCGTAGGTGGCGTCGTAACGCGCCTGGTCACCGCCAAAGCGCACCAGGGAGAACTCGCTCTCGCACAGGCCCGGTTCGATGTTGGTCACCCGCACGCCGGTGCCTTGCAGGTCGCAGCGCAGGTTCAGGGAGAACTGTTTGACGAACGCCTTGGAGCCGCCATACACGTGGCTGCCCGGGTACGGGTAGTTGCCGGCGATGGAGCCCAGATTGATGATCCCGGCGCCACGGCCATGGGCGATCAGGCGCGGCAGCAGCAGGCTGGTGGTGGTCAGCAGGCCCTTGATGTTGGTGTCGACCATGGTTTCCCAATCGTCGAGGCTGCATTTAGGCGCCGGGTCAGTGCCCACCGCCAGGCCGGCGTTGTTGATCAGCCCGCGTAGCTTGCTGAAAGACGCTGGCAGGTTGGCAATCGCTTCTTCCATGCCCTTGCGGTCACGCACGTCCACTACCAGGCCATGCACCTCGGTCTGCTTGGAAAGCTCTTCGACCAGGGCATTCAAGCGCTCGGCACGCCGACCGGTGAGCACCAGTTTCCAGCCGGCCTCAGCGAAGCGACGGGCACAGGCTTCGCCGAAACCTGAGGTTGCGCCAGTAATAAACAGCGTGTTGGACATGGTGTTCTCCTTGCGGGCATCGAGAAAAAATCAGCCAGCAGAATGCCCTTACGCCGCCGTCGCGGCAACCGCTACGCACACAATCTCATGCACACCTGGTCATTTTTTAACCACACAACGTAAAGCCTTATGAACCGTGGCTTACAGCCATGTGCGCGCAGGTTATCCACAGCTGCGCCCACAGTCTTTGGGGGCAACTGCAAAACCCTCCAGGCCGCTATGTACAAGGCTTTCAGCGCGATTCAAAAAGTTTTTTGCTTGACCTTGGAACCGCCCTATGTAGGCCTGTGCAAAGCAACGCGCCGAGGGACATGGCTCCAGGCCAGTAAATCCGGCCCCTACGAAGGTCTTTCCAGAGTTTAACCACAGACTTATCCACAGGCTTGGTGGTCATGTTTCGGTCATATACCTGTGTCTATGAACAGGTTGACAAAACCTGCGACCCGCCACAAAAAAGCGCCTGTTCAAAAAACAACCACCACGCTGCAGGCCACGTAAATAAAGGCGTACAGCCAGCTACTCCCATGTTACCCACAGCCGGTTCCACAGTGGATGGGGACAAGTCATTTGTGTGACAAAACAGGGATTTGCGGCGGCTATATGTCGCGCTTTGGCAGGTGTGTGGATTTGTTTTCCACAATTTGCCGGTGTGCTTGAGAACACCCTAAAACACTGTGGGAGCGGGCTTGCTCGCGATAGCGGTGTGTCAGCCGAATAAGAGCTCAACTGACACACCGCTATCGCGAGCAAGCCCGCTCCCACAGGGGTCTTGCGTACAGCTTGTGATTATCTAGTGCCCGCCGAGGTAGGCGTTGCGCACTTCCTCGTTCACCAGCAGATCCTTGCCAGTACCGGTCAGGCGGATCTCACCGTTGACCATCACATACGCCCGGTCAGACAGGCGCAGCGCGTGGTTGGCGTTCTGTTCCACCAAAAAGATGGTCATCCCGGTGGCGGCCAACTCGCGCAGCGTGGCAAAAATCTGCTTCACCACGATCGGCGCCAACCCCAGGCTTGGCTCATCGAGCAGCAACAGCTTGGGCCGGCTCATCAGCGCCCGAGCGATGGCAAGCATTTGCTGCTCGCCACCGGACATGGTCATTGCACGCTGGTTGCGCCGCTCCTTGAGGCGTGGAAACAGCTCGAACATGCGTTGCATATCTTCGCTGGCGTGCTTGTCACCAATCGGGATGGTGCCCATCAGCAGGTTCTCCTCGACGGTCATGTCGGGGAACACCCGCCGCCCTTCCGGGGACTGGGCGATACCGTTGGAGGCGATGTAGTGGGATGACTTGTGGGTAATGTCCACGCCCTGATACAGGATCTGCCCGGACTCGGCGCGTGGCTGGCCGAAGATCGACATCAGCAGCGTGGACTTGCCCGCGCCGTTGGAGCCGATCAGGCTCACGGTCTCGCCTTCGTCGATGTGCAGCGAAACCTTCTTCAGGGCCTGGATCGGGCCGTAAAACACGTCCAGGTCCTTCATTTCGAGGATAGGTGTGCTCATACCAACTCCTCTTCATCGGCACCCAGGTAGGCCGCGATCACTTTCGGGTCGTTGCGGATCGCTTCCGGCCCCCCCTCGGCGATGACGTTGCCGTGGTCCAGCACCACAATGTGGTCGGAAATACTCATCACCATGCCCATGTCGTGCTCGATCAATACCACTGTGAGGTCGTGTTCGTCGCGCAGCAGGCGAATCATCGCGCTGAGGGCTTCGGTTTCCTGGGGGTTGAGGCCCGCTGCCGGTTCGTCCAGGCAGATGATCTGCGGCCGGGTGCACATGGCGCGGGCGATTTCCAGGCGCCGCTGCTGGCCGTAGGAGAGTTCGCCAGCCAGGCGGTTGGCGCAGTCCACCAGATCCACCACTTCCAACCAGTAGAAGGCGTGGTCCAGCGCATCGCTTTCGGCCTTGCGGTAGCCCTTGGTGTTGAGGATCCCCGCCAGCATGTTGCGGTTGACCCACATGTGCTGGGCCACCAGCAGGTTTTCCACCACCGACATTTCCTTGAACAGGCGAATGTTCTGGAACGTGCGGGCCAGGCCTGCGCGGTTCACCAGGTGGGTGCCGCCGAACATCTTGTAGTACACCCGGCTGAAAAAGCTCTTGGGCGAAACGAAGTCGGTGGGTTTGAAGCGCTCGCCGAGCAACTGGATCACGTTGGTCTGCTTGCCGCGTATGTTGAGTTCGATCTTGCCGCCGCTGGCCGTATAAAAACCGGTCAGGCAGTTGAACACCGTGGTCTTGCCGGCGCCGTTGGGGCCGATCAGGGCGAAGATCGAGTTGCGTTCGACCTTGAGGCTCACATCGCTCAAGGCCTTGATGCCACCGAAGTGCATCATCAGGTGTTCCACGTTGAGAACGACTTCCTTGCTCATGGAGCCACCCCCTTGCGCGGTGTCACACCGGTACGGCTGATCCGGATCAGGCCCCGTGGCCGCCAGATCATCATCACCACCATCAGCACGCCAAACAGCAACACCCGATACTCAGAGAAGCTGCGCAGCAACTCAGGCGCGACTGTCAGCACGAAGGCGGCAATCACCACGCCCACCGTCGAGCCCATGCCGCCCAGCACCACAATGGCGAGGATCAACGCCGACTCGAAAAAGGTGAACGAAGACGGGTTGACGAAGCCCTGGTAGCTGGCAAAAAACACACCGGCCAGGCCAGCAGTGGACGCACCAATGGTGAACGCCGAAAGCTTCACCAGCACGTGGTTCAAGCCCATGGAGCGGCAGGCGATCTCATCTTCACGCAAGGCCTCCCAGGCGCGGCCCACCGGCATGCGGGTCAGGCGATGCTTGATGTACAACACCAGCAATACCACCAGAAACAGCACGATGTAGATGAACAGGAATTTCACGTTGGGGTTGTAGGCAATGCCAAAGAACTCATGGAACGGCACCCCGCCTTCCTTGGCCCGCCGGCCGAATTCCAGGCCGAGGAACGTCGGCGATGGCACCGGCATGCCGTTCGGCCCACCGGTAAACGACAGCCAGTTATTGAGTACCAGGCGGATGATTTCACCAAAACCCAGGGTCACGATGGCCAGGTAGTCACCGTGCATTCGCAGCACCGGGAACCCGAGGATGCACCCCGCAAGCGCCGCAGCGATGGCCGCCAGTGGCAGCACCGTCCAGAACCCCAGGCCCAGGTATTGATAACCCAGGGCCAGGCCATAGGCGCCGATGGCATAGAACGCCACGTAACCCAGGTCGAGCAGCCCGGCCAGGCCGACCACAATGTTCAGGCCCAGGCCCAGCAACACGTAGATCAGCCCGAGGATCACCACGGTCAGCAGGTACTTGTTGGCGAAAAACGGGAACACGATGGCGATCACGATCAACGCCGGGATGATCCAGCGCAGCCGCGACTTGTAGTCCGGCGCCAGCACATGCACGCCGGAGCCCGAGCTTTCAAAACCCTGGAGAATCTTCAAGCCCTTGGGGGTTTGCAGGAACAGGCTCATGACCAGGCGCCCGGCCATGACAATGGCCACCAGCAGGCCCACGCGGGCCGGTTCCAGGTTGAAGCTGTAGCCGTCCAGGACCACGCCGACGATAGGACCGAACACGATCAGGGAAATCAGCCCAGCGAGGACCGCATCGACCACACTTTTCTTGATATCGATAGATTTGGCAGCAGACATGTTTACACCTTCGCCACGAGCGGGCGACCAAGCAGGCCCTGGGGACGGAAAATCAGAATCACCACCAGCAGGGAGAAACTGAACACGTCTTTGTAGTCAGAGTTGATCAACCCCGAGAACAGCGACTCGGAAATCCCCAGGATAATCCCGCCCAACATCGCCCCAGGCAGGGAGCCGATGCCGCCGAGTACCGCTGCGGTAAATGCCTTGATGCCGATGATAAAGCCGGCATAGAAGTCGAACGTGCCGTAGTTCAGGGTGATCAGCACACCGGCCAGGGCCGCCATGGCCGCACCGATGACAAACACGTAGGAGATCACGCGGTCGGTGTTGATTCCCAGGATCGAGGCCATCTTGCGGTCTTGCTGAGTCGCGCGGCACATGCGGCCCAGCTTGGTGTACTTGATGATGTAGGTCAGCAGCGCCATGCCGGCAAAGGCCGCGACCAGGATAAACACCTTGGTGTAGGTCAACTGTACGAACCCGGTGCCGATATCGACGCGCCAGGCGCCGGCCAGCAGGGTGGGAATACCTTGTTGCTTGGCGCCCTGGGCGATCTGTGCGTAGTTCTGCAGGATCAACGAGATCCCGATGGCACTGATCAGCGGGGCCAGGCGGGTGGAGTTGCGCAACGGTTTGTAGGCGACACGTTCGATGACCCAGCCGTAGACGCCGGTGACGACGACGGTGAATATCAGGGTGCCGAGAATGAGCAGCGGGAAGGATTCGAGGCCGAAGTAAGCCAGCAGTGCCAGACTGATCGCCGCGAGGTAAGCGGAAATCATATAAACCTCGCCGTGGGCGAAGTTGATCATGCCAATGATGCCATAGACCATTGTGTAGCCGATGGCGATCAGGCCATAGACCGACCCGAGGGTCAGGCCGTTGACCAGTTGCTGCAGGAAAATACCATCCATAACGCAATCTCACGCGGTGAGAACCTGCACACCCTGGGGTGTGCGGCCCTTCTGGAGGAAAACAGAGGATTAGCCACGCTCCTTGTAGGAGCGAGCTTGCTCGCGAAAAACCCGAGAGCGATGCGGACATTCAGGATGCCTGCGTCATCGTTAACGCTCTTCGCGAGCAAGCTCGCTCCTACAGGAAGATGCCGTCAGTTCGGATTACTTCTGTTTTTCCAACTGGTGGTATTTGCCGTCCTTGTCCCACTGGTACACCACGTAGTCGGAGACCTTCAGGTCGCCCTTGGTATCCCATTCTTTCTTGCCCATCACGGTTTGCACCGGATTGGCCTTGAGCCACTTGGCCGCGTCTTCACCCTTGTTGGACTTGGCGCCATTGAAACCGGCCGCCAGGGCCTGGATCGAAGCGTAGGCGTACAGGGTGTAGCCTTCAGGCTCAGTGCCGTTTTTACGGAACTCTTCGACCACCGCCTTGCTGTCTGGCAGCAGGCGCGGGTCGGCGCCGAAGGTCATGTAGACGCCATCGACGTACTGCGCGCCACCGGCGGTCGCCACCAGTTCGTCGGTCACTACACCATCGTCGGACATGAACTTGACGTCCTTGAGGCCCGCTTCACGGATCTGGCGTACCAGTGGACCGGCTTCCGGATGCAGGCCGCCGAAGTACACCACGTCAGCACCCAGGGAGCGGATCTTGGTGACCAGGGCGCTGAAGTCTTTCTCGCCACGGGTCAGGCCTTCTTCCAGCACCGGCTTGACGCCGCGTTTGGTCAACTGGGCTGCGGTGGCATCGGCCAGGCCTTTGCCGTAGGTGTCCTTGTCGTTGATGACGGCGACTTTCTTGCCCTTGAGCACGTCGACGATGTAGTCACCGGCCACGATGCCCTGCTGGTCGTCACGCCCACACATACGGAACATAGCGCCCAGGCCACGCTCGGTGACTTGTGGGTTGGTGGAGCCTGGAGTGATGGCGATGATGCCCGCTTCGTCGTACACCTCGGAGGCTGGAATAGTGTTCGAGGAGCAGAAGTGCCCAACCACGCCGATCACTTTGTCCTGGTCGGCCAGGCGGTTGGCCACGGCCACGGCCTGTTTGGGTTCGCATGCATCGTCGCCGGGCACCAACTTGATCTGCTCGCCGTTGATCCCGCCCGCCTTGTTGATCACATCGGCTGCCGCCTGGGCACCTTTCATGTACTGCTCACCGAAGGCTGCGTTGGCGCCCGTCATCGGCCCCGCCACGCCAATCTTCACATCAGCTTGAACAAACGTAGAAACACCCAGCGCGGCAGCTACCGCGAGGGCCAGGAAACCTTTCTTGTAAAACGTCTGGGACATGAGTGGTGCTCCGAGTTTTTTATTGAATGGGCACTGCAATTTCACTTCAAACTTTCACTTGAAACCTTCACTGGAAAGCTGAGAGCAAGCAGCGTGCCATTGCGTTTTTTTATTTCAGAAAGACACGGTGTCATTGTTATTACAGGTGTTTCGGTGCCTTTTTGGCGGGACGTGCAACCCTCTAGATCACAGAGGTGCAACCAAGGTGAAAAAAAGGTAAAACCCGCTCGATGAACTGATGTCAGCCAGCCATCAAGCGCGCCTTAGAGCATCTGTAACCATGTGCGTAACGGAAGTGCACATTTACAGTGCGTCATTGCTACGACTCGCACCAATACAGATTAGTAGCCGGCTAAGAAAATGCCGGCTTCTGAATGGTATTTCGCTGATCAGATGACAATTCGCAGGCATTGGCCGGCGTGGTACAGCGAAAAACCAGCCTCGTACAGGCAACTGCGCAGGCCTACACCGGCCAGCGGCTGCATCGGCGCAAACGGAATCGGCAGGGCCTGGGGATCCTGGTGACACAAATAGTCGGCAAATGCCTTGCCGACCACACTGCCGGTGGTCACGCCACGCCCGTTGTAGCCAGTGACCGCCACCAAACCGGGCGCGGGTTCGAAAAGACGCATCAAATGGTCTGGGGTAAAGGCGATGCAGCCGGTCCAGGTGTATTCCCAGTCCACCGCCTTGAGGAACGGGAAGTAGTGCTGCTGCACACGGTCAGCCCAGGCCTTGAGGAACCACACAGGTTTCTGGTTGCCATTGCCCAGGCTACCGAGCAACAAACGCCCCTCGGCATCGCGGCGGATGCTGCTCAGCACTTGGCGTGTGTCCCAGGAACCCTGGCCGCCCGGCAGGATTTGTTGCGCAGCGTCATCACTCAATGGCGCCGAAGCCACCTGGTAGTAATAGCCGGGGAAAAAATTGCGCCGCAGCTCGGTCCACTCGCCTTCAGTGTAGGCATTGGAGGCGATCACCACTTGTGCAGCCTGCACCGCGCCCTGGGCAGTTTGCACCGACCACTGCTGGCCCTGGCGCTCCAGTTGAGTCACCGGGGAATGGTCGAACAACTGCCCGCCCAGCTTCATCGCCGCATTGGCCAGGCCACTGGTGTAGGCCATCGGGTTCAAGGTGCCGGCACGCCGGTCGAGCAAGGCCGCTGCGATCTTTTTGGTGCCGGTGGCCTGCTCGCACGCAGCACCGGTCAACAACTCCACGGGCGCACCACGGCGCTTCCATTGTTCCTCGCGGCTGCGCAGGTCGGCTTCGCCACGGGCGTTGTGCGCCATGTGCAATGTGCCCTCGCGGCGCAGTTGGCAATCAATCTTGTACTTGTCGATCAAGCTGAACACCAGGGACGGCGCAGCGCCGAGCATACGGTTGAGCTGGCTGCCCACCGCCGGGCCAAAACCGGCCTCGATTTCATCCGGGGGAATCCACATCCCGGCGTTGACCAAACCCACGTTACGCCCCGAACCGCCATGGCCGGTGCGATGGGCCTCCAGCACGCAGACACTTTTGCCTTGCTCCAGCAGGTGGATGGCCGCCGACAATCCGGTGATACCGGCGCCGATCACACACACATCCACCTTGACCTCGCCCGTAAGCGCGGCGCGATCTGGCCGGCCAGGGGTCAGTTGTTCCCACAAACACGCTTCGCGTAATGGCATTGCCAGACTCCGGGATGAGACCTAACAAACAATTGTTGAACTGCAAACCCGATCAACTGTGGGAGCTGGCTTGCCTGCGATAGCGGTATTGGATTCGCCATCGCCATCGCCGGCAAGCCAGCTCCCACATTGAGCGCATTTCGGCTGGAGGCTCAGTCGAAGGTAATGCCTTGGGCCAACGGCAATTCCAGCGAATAGTTCACGGTATTGGTCTGCCGGCGCATGTACCCGCGCCACGCATCCGAGCCCGATTCACGCCCGCCGCCGGTTTCTTTCTCACCGCCAAACGCGCCACCGATCTCCGCACCACTGGGGCCGATATTGACGTTGGCGATCCCGCAATCGCTGCCTACCGCCGACATAAACTGCTCGGCCTCGCGCACATCGGTGGTAAAGATGCACGACGACAAGCCCTGCGGCACCGCGTTGTTCAGGCGCAAGGCCTCGGTGAAGTCCTTGTAGCCGACCACATACAGAATCGGCGCGAACGTTTCATTGCACACCACATCGCTCTGCTCGGGCATTTCCACAATGGCCGGCGACACGTAGTACGCGTCGGGGAACTGCTCCTGCAACTGGCGCTTGCCACCAAACACCTTGCCACCTTCGCTCAGGGCCTGTTCCAGGGCGTCCTGCATGTTTTCAAAGCTGTGTTTGTCGATCAGCGGGCCGACCAGGTTGCCTTGCAGCGGGTGGCCGATGCGCACCTTGGAATAGGCAGCCTTGAGGCGTGTGACGATTTCTTCTTTGACCGACTCATGGGCGATCAACCGGCGCAGGCTGGTGCAACGTTGGCCGGCGGTCCCCACCGCGCTGAACAGGATGGCACGCACGGCCATGTCCAGGTCGGCGCTGGGGCCCAGGATCATTGCGTTGTTGCCGCCCAGCTCAAGAATGCTGCGGGCAAACCGCGCGGCGACTTTGGGTGCTACTTCGCGGCCCATGCGCGTGCTGCCGGTGGCGCTGATCAGTGCCACGCGTGGATCGTCCACCAGGGCGGCGCCGGCGTCACGTCCGCCAATGACCACCTGGCTGAGGTACGGCGGTGCATCGCTGAAGTTTTTTGCCACCCGCTCGAACAGCGCCTGGCAGGCCAGGGCGGTGAGCGGGGTCTTTTCCGAAGGCTTCCAGATCACCGCGTTGCCGCACACCAGCGCCAGCGCGGTGTTCCACGCCCACACCGCCACCGGGAAGTTGAAGGCGCTGATCACGCCGACCACGCCCAGCGGGTGCCAGGTCTCACGCATATGGTGGCCAGGGCGCTCGGAGGCGATGGTCAAGCCGTACAACTGGCGCGACAGGCCCACGGCGAAGTCGCAGATGTCGATCATTTCCTGAACTTCACCCAAGCCTTCCTGGGTGATCTTGCCCGCTTCCCAGGACACCAACTCGCCCAGGTCAGCCTTGTACTCGCGCAGCAGGTCGCCGAACTGGCGCACCAGCTCACCGCGACGGGGCGCCGGCACCTTGCGCCAGGCGTCGAATGCATGCTCGGCACGACTGACCTGCTGCTCGACCTCGGCGGCCCCTTCCCAGTGCACACTGGCGATGCGGCTGCCATCGATGGGTGAATGCACAGGCTGTTTACCGGCCTGGTACAACGCCGGGTCTACGCCGAGACGATCAAGCAATGCGGCAACCATGGGTCACTCCTTCAATCCACACAAAAATTGCGCCGCGACCAACACGACGATCAGCGCTTATTTGTAGCTGGCCCGGGACTTGCCAACAAACGACGTTTAGGCGAGATATCATTCCGTTTATTCATGCCAAAACAAAAAAGAGGCAGGCCGTGCTCAATAAAAGACATTTGCCCTCGATCACCGCCCTGCAGTGTTTCGAGGCCGTGACCCGCCACCTGAGTTTCACCCGCGCCGCCGAGGAGCTGAACCTCACCCAGAGCGCCGTCAGCAAGCAGGTCGCGCAGTTGGAAGAGCTACTGCAACACCTGCTGTTTCGCCGGGTGCGCCGCCGCTTGCAGATGACCCCGGCGGGCGATCTGTACCTGGTGGAAGTACGCAAGATCTTGAGCCAGGTGGAGATGTCGACCCACTACCTGCGCTCCTATGGCGGCGAGACCGAAGTATTGCGCGTGTCCACGCCCTACACCTTCGGCGCGCGCTGGCTGGTGCCGCGCCTCAAGGGCTGGCGCCTGCGCCACCCACAGATTCACCTGGATCTGTGCAACGAGCAGACCCCGGACGAGTTGCTGCAAGGCAAGGCCGACCTGGCGTTCTACTTCGGCGCAGGCTCGCGGCCGGGCACCGAGAGCCTCAAGCTGTTCAGCGAGGAACTGGTGCCGGTATGCGCCCCGGAGAGCCTGCCGGCCCAGCCCTTGCGCGACCCCACGCAACTGAGCGAACTGGTGCTGCTGCAAAATGCCTCGCGCCCCCAGGGCTGGCACGACTGGTTCGCCAGCCTGGGCTACCAGACCGAGCACAGCTACCATGGGCCGCGTTTTGACACCTTCTATATGTGTATCAGGGCCGCGCAGGTGGGTTGTGGCGTGGCGCTTTTACCGCGTTTTCTGGTGGAAGAAGAGCTGGCGGAAGGCAAGTTGGTGATCCCCTGGCAGCATGGGCTGCCCAGCCAGGATGCGTACTACCTGGCGTACCCGGAGCATTCGGCAGAGGTGCCCAAGGTGCGGGATTTTGTGAAGTGGATGATGGAGCAGGTGTGACAGGTGTTTTTTGTTGTCTGCAGCACCGCCATCGCAGGCAAGCCAGCTCCCACATTTGGAATGCATTCTCCTGTGGGAGCTGGCTTGCCTGCGATGACGCCAGAGGCCACGACAAAAAAACCTCTGGCAAAACAACACGGGTCTATGCGCCACTAGCGCCATTCTTGTTTGGAGATTCCCGTTATGAGCGAGAGTGTGTTTGCCGATCGCATCGTGCAGAACCTGCTCGACACCGACTTCTACAAGCTGACCATGATGCAGGCGGTGCTGCACAACTACCCCAATGTGGAAGTTGAATGGGAATTCCGTTGCCGTAACAGCGAAGACCTGCGCCCGTATCTGGCAGAAATCCGCTACCAGATCGAGCGTCTGGCCGAGTTGAGCCTGAGCCCGGACCAGTTGGGCTTTTTGGAACGCATCAGCTTCATGAAGCCGGACTTCCTGCGCTTCCTCGGCTTGTTCCGCTTCAACCTGCGCTACGTGCAGACCGGCATCGAGAACGGCGAGTTGTTTATCCGCCTGCGCGGCCCGTGGCTGCATGTGATCCTGTTTGAAGTGCCACTGCTGGCCATCGTCAGCGAAGTGCGCAACCGCTATCGCTACCAGACCATCATCCTGGAGCAGGCCCGCGAGCAGTTGTATCGCAAGTTCGACTGGTTGAGCGCCAACGCCAGCAGCGACGAACTGGCCGAGTTGCAGGTCGCGGACTTCGGCACCCGCCGGCGCTTCTCCTACCGCGTGCAGGAGGAAGTGGTGAATGTGCTCAAGCACGACTTCCCCGGCCGTTTCGTCGGCACCAGCAACGTGCACCTGGCCCGCGAGCTGGACATGAAGCCCCTGGGCACCATGGCCCACGAATGGATCATGGCCCACCAGCAACTGGGCCCGCGGCTGATCGACAGCCAGATCGCCGCGCTCGATTGCTGGGTCCGTGAGTACCGTGGCCTGCTGGGTATTGCCCTGACCGATTGCATCACCACCGATGCTTTCCTCAGCGATTTCGATCTGTACTTCGCCAAGCTCTTCGACGGCCTGCGCCATGACTCCGGCGACCCGGTGCAGTGGGCCGAAAAAGCCATCGCCCATTACCATAAGCTGGGCATTGAGCCGATGAGCAAGACCCTGGTGTTCTCCGACAGCCTGACGCTGCCCAAGGCCCTGGAGATTTTCCGTGCGCTGCGCGGTCGGATCAATGTCAGCTTTGGCATCGGCACCAACCTGACCTGTGACATTCCAGGTGTGGAACCGATGAGCATCGTGCTTAAAATGACCGCCTGCAACGGCCAGCCCGTGGCGAAGATTTCCGATGAGGCGGGCAAGACCCACTGCACGGATCCGAACTTCGTCGCCTATTTGCGCCACGTTTTCAAAGTACCTGCCATCTCTAGCGAGGAGTGAATCATGCAAGCCGTACAGCGTGAGATTGCCCAACAGCTCAAGGTCCAACCACCATTCCAGGACCACGCCGCCCTTGAGGCGGAAGTGGCCAGGCGGATTACCTTTATCCAGGACTGCCTGCTCAACTCGGGGCTCAAGACCCTGGTGCTGGGCATCAGCGGCGGCGTCGACTCCCTGACCGCAGGCCTTCTGGCCCAACGGGCGATCAAAGAGCTGCGCGCCCTCAAAGGCAATGACGCTTACCGTTTTATTGCGGTGCGCCTGCCCTACGACACGCAGTTCGACGAACACGATGCCCAGGCCTGCGTCGACTTTATCAACCCGGACGAGCGCCACACGGTCAATATCGGCCCGGCGGTCAAGGCCCTGGCCAATGAAGTCGCCGCTTTCGAAGGCAAGGCCGCGGCATCCCGTGATTTTGTGCTGGGCAATACCAAGGCGCGGATGCGCATGGTCGCGCAGTACACCATCGCCGGCGCAGCGAGTGGCCTGGTGATCGGTACCGACCATGCGGCGGAAGCGGTGATGGGTTTTTTCACCAAGTTCGGCGATGGCGCTTGCGACCTGGCACCGTTGAGCGGGCTGGTGAAGAACCAGGTACGGGCGATTGCCCGGCACTTTGGTGCGCCCGAGTCGCTGGTGGAGAAGGTGCCGACTGCGGACCTGGAAGACCTGTCACCGGGCAAGCCGGATGAAGCGTCCCATGGCGTGACCTACAGCGAGATCGATGCGTTCCTACACGGCCAACCGGTGCGGGAAGAGGCGTTCAGGATTATCTGCGATACCTATCGCAAGACTGAGCACAAGCGGGTGATGCCGTTTGCGCCTTGAGGTAGGCCTGGTGCTTGTGTATTGATTGTTAGACCGCTATCGCGGGCAAGCCCGCTCCCACATTTGAATGTATTCACAAATCAAAATGTGGGAGTTGGCTTGCCTGCGATGAACGATAACGCGGTCTTGAGCCTTACTTCAGGGTCACAGTGCCTTTCATCATCGCGATGTGGCCTGGGAACGAGCAGAAGAACATGTACTTGCCGTCAGCCTTGAGCTTGGACACATCGAAGGTCACCGAATCGGTTTCACCGGCGCCGATGATCTTGGTATGGGCGATGATGCGGGTATCGCCTTCTTTCAGGTAGTTCTTGTCGATACCAGCGGCCATGCCGTCGGTTGCAACAGGCTGCATATCAGCTTCAGTGGTCAGCACCCAGTTATGGCCCATGACGTTCTTCGGCAGGTTGCCGGAGTGTGTCAGCTCGACGGTGAACGTCTTGCAGCTCTTGTCGATTTCAATGGCCTTGGTGTTGAAAGACATTTGGTCAGTGGAGTCGACAGTGACCTTGCACTCTGCAGCAAGCAACTGGCCGCTAGCCAGCGTCAGCAGGGAAACAGCAACGATTTTGGCAAACATGTGAATCTCCAAGGCAGGGTTTAAAAAACGCATGTGCGACAAGGGTGCCTGAGGCAGGCAAATGTTCCAATGATCTGAATCAACAGATTGTATACAACTTTAGGCTATCAGACTGATCGACAGAATCAACCGGCCAAAGTGCCGCACACGACCTATGATCGGCCCATCTTTACTTCCTGGAGTCCGAGCCATGCACCTCAACAGCCTGCTGCGCAGCTTGCTTGCCGCTTACGCCTGTGGCGCCAGCGGTACTTACGAAACGGTTAATGTCGACTAACGTTTAATCAGCAGAGGCGATTCTGAAACCCGATTAACCCTTGGGCCACGTTTAAAGGCAGAATACCCGCCGCTCAACCTCACCTTCGACCCCAGAGGATCGCCCATGGCAAAACCTAATTACTCCTTCGCCAAACGTCAGAGAGACTTGGCCAAGGAACAGAAGAAAGAGGAAAAGCTGCAACGCAAGAAAGCTGCGGCCGACGAAGAAGCAGGCGCACTGAACCCGGATGCTGAAGGTGAAGTGGCTGCTGATGACACTGAAACCCCGAAAGACCCTGCACCTGAGGCCTGAACTCCCGCCTCAATGAATACCTGACCTGTATGTGGCGAGCGGGCTTGTCGGAACGCCGCATCGCCCGCGCTGGGGCGCGAAGCGGCCCCAGAAATGGGACTGCTGCGCAGTCCAACGCGGGCGATGCGGCGTTCCGACAAGCCCGCTCGCCACAACACGGGAACCATCGGTTACTCCAGCGGCATCACCGTTACCCGTACTTCCGGGTCATGGCTCCCTCCTCCCAGAATCACCCCGCGCAACGGCGAAACATCGGAAAAGTCCCGGCCCCAGGCCAGGGTGATGTGTTCCAGTGCCGGCTGCACATTGTTCGTCGGATCAAAATCCACCCAGCCCGACCGCGGGCAAAACACCGAGACCCACGCGTGCGACGCATCGGCGCCGATCAGCCGTGGCTGGCCGGGCGGTGGCTGGGTCAGCAGGTAGCCACTGATATAACGCGCCGCCAGGCCCCGTGAGCGCAGGCAGGCGAGCATCAGGTGGGCAAAGTCCTGGCACACCCCCCGTCGACGCTCCAGCACCTCCACCAGCGGCGTGGCGACCTGGGTGGCTTCGGCATCGAAAGTGAATTCGCTGAAGATTTTCTCCATCAACGCCTGCACCCCCAACAACAACGGGCGACCAGGCGCAAAGCAGCTCTCGGAGAACTCGACGAAGTTTTTCTTCAAGTGCACGTAGGGCGATTCGAAACGATAGCGGCACGCCTCGATCGCCTCGGCCGACAACGGCTGGCCACTGTAGGTCAGGCTGTTGCGGGTCTGGTCCCAGGGCGGTGACTGGCTGAAATCCAGCACAGGCCGGGCCAGCACTTCCACGGTCAAACCGGCGTTGACCAGCAATTCATCATGGGGCCGTTCGAATGCCAGCCGAGTGATCGGGTTGCCGAACACGTCCAGCTCATCGCGGCGCGCGGTCGGTTCGGGGCTGATCTGCAACTGCCGCGAGGTGCAGCGCTGCCAGGCGCAGGGACGCGGCCACAAGTGCGCCAGCTGCTGGGCCAGGGACACCGGGCTGTCGTAGTGGTAATGGGTATCGTGGAAAATCTGATAGCGCGCGCTCATTACACCGACACCGTTTGCTGGCTGACATCATCCACATGGGCAAAATGGCGCAGGGCCAGGCGATCAGAGACCTGCCCGCTTTCATCGGCGACGGCCTGCAACAGGTCCGCCAGGCCATCGAGGGCCGCACGCACGCTGGCGTCGCCAAACAACGGGTTCTCCAGGCAACCCAGGTCAAAGCGCGCCAGGCGCTCCACCAGCGGTGCCAGGCCGGTCTCCCGGGGTACGCCGAAGTCATCGTTGAGCCGGCGCAAGGTGCGGCTCACCAGCTTGAGCTGGAACAACACCGCGTGGGGGTTCTGTTCATCCAGCAGCAACAGGTCCAGCACCGGAATCAATTGCGGCACCGCCAGGTAGCGCGAGCGGTAGGTAATGCTGCTGTTGCCCAGTTCCAGCAGCCATTCCAACCCCGCCTGGTCGAACACCGCCACCCCGCGCAGGAAGGCGGCGAGGCTGCTGCTGAGAAACTGCAGGCGCTCGATGCGCCGGCCCATCATCAAAAAGCGCCAGCCTTCGTCGCGGGTCATGTCGTCTAGGGCAAAACCGGACAAGGCCGCCAGGGACATTACCAGGCGGTTGAGGAAGTCCAGCAGTTCGCCAAAATCCGGCGTCTCGCTTTCCAGCTCCAGGGCTTCGCGCTGTAACTCCACCAGCGCCTGCCAGTTCTCCCGGGACAGTTTGCCGCGCACCTGGGACGCCGCCCACTGCAAACGCTGCAGGTTGGCGCGCAGGCTCGACGGCCAGTCATCACCGAGCAGGGCCTGCAGCAGGCGCTCGGGCAACTCGCCCTCCTCTGGCAGCAGGCGCAGGCTTTCCCCCAGTTCCACGGCGGCCTGCAAGGCCAGCGGGTCGTCACCGTCGACATAGCGGGCAAGCACAATGCGCAGCCAGCGCGCACTGTTATCGCAGCGCTCGCAGTAACGACCGAACCAGAACAGGTTTTCCACGACCCGCGACGGCAGGTACGGGTCGCGACGTACCAGGTCATGGGTACCGATCGCCCGCTGCGCGCGCCATTGCTCGCCACCGGGGGCACGCTCGCCTAGCACCCACGTGTCCTTGCTCGCCCCGCCACGCTGCATCGACACCACTTCGGCATCCGCCTGCGCTGCCACGCGGGTCAGGCCACCCGGCAGCACCCGGTAGCCATCCTCACCGGCCACCGCGTACACGCGCATGCCGATGGCGCGATGTTGCAGATGGTCATCCACGGTGTGCCAGACCGGCGCCTGGGACAGCTGCGCCAGCTCCTGGGCCACATAAGCGTATGGGCGCGCCCGCATGCGTTCGGCCAGGGCCTGGCGTTGTTCGTCGTTCAGGTCGCGGCCAAATACCGGGGCAAAACTTTGCGAAGGGAACGCCGGCTTGATCAGCAACTCCGGTAGTTTTTCCAGGGCTTCGGCCAGCACCGGGGCTTCGCCGCACCACCAGGTGGCGATGGACGGCAGGATCAATTCTTCGCCAAACAGAAACTGATTGATCTTGGGCAGGAAACCCAGCAACCCGGGCGATTCCAGCACGCCGGCGCCCAGGGCATTGGCCACCAGCACATTGCCCTGGCGTACCGCGTCCAGCAGGCCGGGCACGCCCAGGGCCGAGTCGGTGCGCAATTCCAGGGGGTCGCAGAAATCATCGTCCAACCGGCGCATGATCGCGTGCACACGGCGCAGGCCACTGAGGGTCTTGAGGTACACCGTGCTGTCACGCACGGTCAGGTCGCCGCCCTCTACCAACGGGTAGCCAAGCTGACGGGCCAGGTATAGGTGCTCGAAGTAGCTTTCATTGAAGCGCCCCGGGGTCAGCAGCACGATCAGCGGTGGCTGCTCATCGCCGGGCGCCTGGCGGGCCAGGGTTTCCTGCAAGGTGCGGAAGAACCCGGTGAGGTGCTGCACCTGCAAGTCGCGATACAAATCCGGGAATGCGCGGGAGACGATGGTGCGGTTTTCCAGGGCATAACCGGCGCCGGAAGGCGCTTGGGTACGATCCGCCGTGACCCACCAGCGGCCGTCCGGGGTGCGCGCCAGGTCCACCGCATACAGGTGCAGGAACACCCCATCGGGCGGCTGGATGCCCTGGCACGGCCACAGGAAGTTGTTATGCCCAAACACCAGCTCTGCCGGCAGCAAGCCTTCGGCAATCAGGCGTTGCGGGCCATACAGGTCGGCCAGCACGGCGTTGAGCAAGCGCCCGCGCTGGGCAATGCCCGCCGCCAGATGCGCCCATTCATCCGCTGCCAATACATGGGGTAGCAAGTCCAACTCCCAGGGGCGGTCGGCGCCCTTGGGGTCGGCGTAGACGTTGTAGGTCACGCCGTTTTCCTGGATCTGCCGGGTCAGTAACGCCTGGCGCTGGGCCAATTGCGCCGGGGTGCTGCGTTGCAGATGGTCGAGCAGGCGCTGCCAATGAGCGCGCACCGCGCCGCTGTCGTCCAGCAGTTCGTGATAAGTGCCCGCAGTCAGCGGGTAACGGTCGAGCAAGTCGGACATGGAACGCTCGGCAGGGGCAAGGGGGCTCAGATTAACCTAACAAACACTGCAAATCCTCTGTGGAAACCGGGCTTGTAGGGGAGCGGGCTTGCGCGCGATAGCGGTGGGTCAGCCAATGTATGTACTGGCGGATACTCCGTCATCGCGGGCAAGCCCGCTCCCACATAAGCCCGCGCCAAGTGGGAGTGTGTTTAGTCATTTTTATTGGGGAACCGGCGAAGATCCAGGGTCATTGGCAACTCATCGCTCACGACCACCGGCGGTACTGGCAACTTCCCGGGGCTGTGGCCCACGCGGAAGAAGCGCGCCATGCGCCGGCTCTCCGCTTCATTGGCATTCACCGGCAGGCTGTCGTAATTGCGCCCGCCCGGATGGGCCACGTGGTACTGGCAACCGCCCAGGGAACGCTGCATCCAGGTATCGAGCAGATCGAATACCAAGGGTGCATGCACGGGAATGGTCGGCTGCAGGCAATTGGCCGGTTGCCAGGCGCGATAACGTACGCCCGCGACGAACTCACCCACCCGGCCGGTGGCGTGCAGCGGCACGGCCACGCCGTTGCAGGTCAGCACATAGCGCAGGGGTGGCAAGCCGCTGAGTTTCACCTGCAAGCGCTCAAGGGACGAATCCACATAGCGCACCGTGCCACCCGCCGCACCCTCCTCGCCCAGCACATGCCAGGGCTCCAGGGCCTGGCGCAGTTCCAGCTCGATGCCGCTGACGGCATAGTCGCCCACCTTGGGAAAACGGAACTCCAGGTGTGCGGCAAACCATTCGGCACGCAGCGGATAACCGGCCGCGTTGAGTTCGACGATCACGTCGGCAAAGTCCTGCTCGATAAAGTGCGGCAGCAGGAACCGGTCATGCAGCTCCGTGCCCCAGCGCGCCAGCGTTGGCGGTGCGTAGGGCTCACGCCAGAAGCGCGCCACCAGGGCCCGCAATAGCAACTGCTGGGTCAGGCTCATGCGTGCGTGGGGCGGCATCTCAAAGGCGCGCAGCTCCAGCAGGCCCAGACGCCCGGTAGCACCGTCCGGCGAGTAGAGCTTGTCGATGCAGAATTCGGCGCGGTGGGTATTGCCGGTGACATCGATCAGCAGGTTGCGCAGCAAGCGGTCCACCAGCCACGGCGGGCATTCCTCGCCTGGCGCGGGCATCTGCGCGAAGGCAATTTCCAGCTCATACAACGCGTCATTGCGCGCTTCATCCACCCGCGGGGCCTGGGAGGTCGGGCCGATAAACAGCCCGGAAAACAGGTACGACAAGGACGGGTGGTTATGCCAGTAGCTGATCAGGCTACGCAGCAGGTCCGGGCGACGCAGAAATGGCGAATCCTTGGGCGTGGCGCCGCCCAGCACGAAGTGGTTGCCGCCGCCGGTGCCGGTGTGGCGCCCGTCGATCATGAATTTTTCGGTGGTCAGGCGGGTTTGCCGGGCTTCTTCATAGAGGAACTCGGTGCGTTCTACCAATTCATCCCAGGTCGTCGATGGCTGCACGTTGACTTCGATCACGCCTGGGTCCGGCGTAACGCGGAAGTTGCTCAGGCGTGGATCGCTCGGCGGCTCATAGCCTTCCAACAGCACCGGGCAATGCAGTTCCTGGGCGGTGGCCTCGATGGCGGCCACCAGTTCCAGATAGTCCTCGGCCCGCTCCAGGGGCGGCATGAACAGGTAGAGCCGCCCCCCGCGCGCTTCGGCACACAAAGCGGTGCGGGTCAGCCAGTCAGCGGATTCGTCGACCTTGGGCACACGCTCGTCGATGGGCGCGGGCTCACCAGGCGCTGGGGCGGTGAAGGGAAGTTGCGACAGGTCCTGATTGGGGTCGGTCGGATGCACGAAAGGGTAGTCTGCCGCCGTCACCCAAGGCTGTGAGGCCAGGGGCAAGCGATAGCCCAGCGGCGAGTCACCCGGTACCAGCCGGCAATGGGTGTCGCGCAGGTACCACCGGCCACTCTGCCAGCGATCATTGGCCGCCGTGCGCGCCAGGGGCAGCACATGGCCGATGACTTTATCCAGGCCCTGGCTGAACACCTTGCGCAGGCGCTCGCGCTCCAGCTCATCGTCCAGGCGCGAATCCTGGGCGCTGACGTTCTGCGGCAAGGCACCTTCGCGCCACAGGTAGTAAAAATTGTCCTCGAAGGCCGGGAACACAAAGCGCGCGGGGAGCTTCAGGCGCTCGGCAATGCTCGCCAGGAAGCGCCCGGCCATCACGTCATCGGCGCCGTAGTCTTGCTGCTCGTCGGCAATCAACGCGTCGTTGTGCCAGACCGGCACGCCATCGCGGCGCCAATGGCAATTGAGCGACCAGCGCGGCAGTTGCTCGCCGGGGTACCACTTGCCCTGGCCAAAGTGCACCAGGCCCTTGGGCGCGTAGTGCTTGCGCATGCGCTGGAACAACTCGGCAGACAGCCGGCGCTTGTCCGGGCCGAGGGCGGCGGTGTTCCACTCGGCACCGTCGGGGTCGTCGATGGAAACGAACGTCGGCTCACCGCCCATGGTCAGGCGCACATCGTCCTTGAGCAGGTCGCC
This sequence comes from Pseudomonas sp. WS 5027, assembly GCF_012985695.1. Taxonomy (NCBI): domain Bacteria; kingdom Pseudomonadati; phylum Pseudomonadota; class Gammaproteobacteria; order Pseudomonadales; family Pseudomonadaceae; genus Pseudomonas; species Pseudomonas sp. WS 5027. Next base: position 21,775 of record NZ_JAAQWU010000002.1, read on the forward strand.
GTCGATCTGCCGGCCCAGGGCCTGGATCGCCAGCCATTGTTCTTCGGTGTAGGGCTTGGTCACCCGGGGGGCTTCCCAGATGCGCTCCACCGACATTTCGTGGGTAAATTCGCACTCGCAGGGTTCCACCAGCCCACTGATCGGGGCGGCGGACGATGGATCGGGACTGCAGGCCAACGGGATATGCCCTTCACCGGCGAACAGACCGGAGGTGGCATCCAGGCCAATCCAGCCGGCGCCGGGCAAATACACCTCGCACCAAGCGTGCAGGTCGGTGAAGTCCACTTCGGTGCCGGACGGGCCGTCGAGGGCCTTGACGTCGGCGGTGAGCTGGATCAGATAACCGGAGACAAACCGCGCCGCCAAGCCCAGGTTGCGCAGCAATTGCACGAGCAGCCAGGCCGAGTCGCGGCACGAGCCGGAGGCGTTTTCCAGGGTGAATTCCGGGGTTTGCACGCCCGGCTCCATGCGGATCAGGTAGCCGATATCCGCCGCCAGGCGCTGGTTGAGACCGACCAGGAAATCCACGGCCGGCAGCGGCGTACGGTCGATACCGGCCAGATACGCGGCGAATTGTGGCGTCAGCGGCAGGGTTTCCAGGTACGGCGCCAGCTCGCGTTGCTCATCGGCGGCGTAGCTGAAAGGGATTTTTTCGGCGTAGGGCTCAAGGAAAAAGTCGAACGGGTTGAACACCGCCATCTCGGCGACCAGGTCGACCTCGATACGCAGCTCATCGGTCTTTTCCGGGAACACCAGACGCGCCAGGTAATTGCCCTGGGGGTCTTGCTGCCAATTGATGAAGTGCTGCTCGGGCAACACCTTCAGGGCATAGGACAGGATCCGCGTACGGCTATGGGCCGCCGGGCGCAGGCGCACAATCTGCGGGCCAAGCTCCACAGCGCGGTCGTAGCGGTAATGCGTAACATGGTGCAACGCGACATGAATCGACACGGCGGCCTCCTGCGAGCCAGGGCATGGAAACAAAGCGCGCAAGACTTATGCCAGAGCGGTGGTCATTGCGCTTTATCGAGGGACCCGGTGCAGTACAGCACCAAAACGGCGCGAGAGTGAACGCCGTGGTGCGAGGGTTGCACATATTTGTGGCGCGAGTGCGGGGCGCAGTGGTGAATCTACCCAATCAGCGCTTTTTGCGCGTTGCGATAAAACCGGTTATCGAAGGCGACGCCTTCACATGCGACTACTCGATCTAGCCGTTGATTTGACAGACTGCCGAATGCGACGGATTCCAACGAGTTTTGTACGCATCTCTCGTTGAACCTTGCTGTTAAGTGTCAACAATCCAAGGAATGGGAATAACAGCGCCAACCCATAGAGAATTTTATGAGGCTGGTACTGAACCATTGGAACTACAAACACTAGACAGGCGAGGTAGATACCGACCATCACCCATACCCAGGAGGGTCGGCCCCGCAAAATCATAAAGTTGCTATGGACCGTCAACAGAATGAGCAGCGCCCCGACCAACATGATCTTGAGCCCCACTTGATCCAGCGGCACATCACGAAAATAAGTGACGAACGCCAGCGCCACAGCCAATGCCAAAGAAAAACACGCAGCAAATACGCCGCCCATAAACGTCAGAAAGTATTGCCTGAAAAAGTCGCGTAGCGTCATCAATTCGCTCATTCACTTACTTCCTCGTAAAGTCCAATCTCGATTCAGTTCGAGTGACCGCAGAGGCCTCATTTCTGTAGGAGCGAGCTTGCTCGCGAAAAACTCACAAGCGCCGAGTTTGTCCAGGCAGCTCACATTGAGGCAAGGCTAGCGAATCCACACATTCACCATTTTTTGTACTTTGCTATCGCAGCCTGGCGCAGATGGCGAACCTCGACGAGTTTCTGACGCATTTCCCGGTGACGCTTGCTATTGAGCAATAGCAACCCGAATAGCGGAAAAAGCACAGCAGAGCAATAAACCTGCATATGAGGGTGGTACTGAATCATGGGCACTACAAACAGCAGACAACCTGCCAGATATCCCGCTACCAGCCTGTCAGCCCAAGGATAACCTCGCGCAATCATGACGTTGCCAACAACCAGCACCGCCACCAGCACCAGGATGGCCAGCACGGAGTAGTTCGCCTTGAGAGAAGGGTCCACACCCCGTAAATAGGTCACTCCCGCCAAGGAAAGCGCATTGGCGCCGGAAAAAATCGCCATGAAGATCGTGCCCATGAACACTGGAAAATAGCGGGTGAGAAAACTACTCAGGTCGGGGAAGCCATTCATTCAGTCAGATCCTCGTACAAGCCGACGTAATGTACTTCTGCGCTTCGCACAAAATGATGCGCTTGGGCTTGATGCTTCTGATCGGCTTGAACTCGCGTAGGGTAATGACATTGAAGTCAGCATCGATATACACCACACCCACGCTGACGCCCCATGAACTGGGAGCGATTGGAGTCCATGCCGATATTGAGCAGGGGTTTACTCATGGGAAGTATTCTTCCTTGAGAATGATTGTGAACTGACTGACCTCATCGCGGGCAAGCCCGGCTCCCACATTGGCCAGCTTCATTGCGAAGAACGCGATCAAATGTGGGAGCTGGCTTGTCGGCGATGGCAATTTTAACGCTCCCTCGATTTTTTTATTCTTATAATTGCGCGCTCGTGTTTACGCCGCTTATTAATGGCCGCCGATACTTTCCGGCGCATATGGTGAAGCTCTACGGCTTTTGCACACATTTCTCGATGGCGTTTACTGCGCAGCAGCAGCAGCCCAAGTACCGGCCAAAAGAGGCTTTCTGCGTAAATGAATGGGTGCGGCGAGAACTGAAAACCTGGCAAGGCAACCAATAGGCAGGCGATGAAAAGGCCATACATGCCCCTGGCCCACTTCGGTCGCCCATAGGCAATCATGAAGTTGCAATGTGTGATAAATAAAGCCAAGACCACGCAGGCATTTTCAGCAGCAGCATTCGATAACGATGGTAAATAATAATTTTCCACCAACACGACAACAGCAGTACTGCCGAAGAAACCCGAAAAAATGACGCCGATAAACACTGGGAAATTACGTACCAAAAAAGGGCGAAGTGGCACGAGAAATTTCATTCTGATGTCTCCTCGTAGAGTCCGACCGCAATAGTCCGGATGTTGCCGGAACGCATGCTGCCAGTAACGCCCGATACGGCGCCAAGTGCATCAAGCATCTGTATGATGGTCCCGCGCCTTACTTCGGCCGAGGTGTAGCGCTTTGGCATCTCTCCAGCCATTTGTTTCAGCTTGATCATTTTCCGGGTCAATTCCGGATGATTGATACTTAGTAACTCCCTGGTGAGCTTTACCCGCTCCTGTCGACTCAACCCCTTGAGTACCTGGTGTGTGTTTTTCCCCGTTGCCTTTTTGAGCATGCTGACGAATCGAATCGTCGACAGCGCTGTGCTACCAGTACCTAACAACGAAACCGCATCCAATCCGGTCGTTACGGCCTGATACCATTGATCGCTATCCAGAGCGTCATTACGGGCAGGATCAGTCATTTCATTCCTGGTCCGGCGAGCGCCAATCACGCACTGAATCGAACTGGCTACTGCTGACGTATAACTAATCACAGCAACCACACCCGTCGCTCCGAAGGTAAAAGGACTCAGCACCGAGCCCCCCAATATCACCAACCAACTGATCACCGCCGAACTACACGCCAACACCGCATTAACCGCTTCAAACGCCACCTGCGACTCTCGCGGTTCGTTCTCCAGCCGCCGAGCGAACTCCACTCGCCCGATATAGCTGGGAGCTTCCCGCAAAATCAACTTCTTCGGCGCAATGCTGCAAATCGGCTGAAACTCACGCAACACCACCACACGCATTTGCGCATCGAGATACACCACCCCGGCCCCGACAATAGCGGGATCAGCGTCGATGGCCGCAAACAATCGGCGTAGGTCGATACTGCTTTCAACCCGTTGCCGCGTCATGGAATGGTCGATGGAGAAACCATCCCTCAATACGCTGGAAGTCATCCTTTTACTCCTTAGTACACAAGAGCGCCGAGCGTAAAGACAGTGCATCGCTCAAGAATGTCGGATTTTTTCCTATCTTCAGACAGCCACTTCCTGAACGTACCTCAAGGCCTTGCGGGCCTTACCGAGGATGGGAAAAAGTGCGCGTCCTTAACGACAAATACTGAGGCAGGGAGCAACGATGGCAACGGATATGTTTTTGAAACTGGGGGACATCAAGGGTGAGTCCGGGGACCAGGCGCATCGCGACGAAATCGACGTCAGCGAATGGGGCTGGGGGATGTCGCAATCCGGATCCATGCACAGCGGAACCGGCGGTGGCGCGGGCAAGGTCAACATGCAGAACCTGTCCATCACCAAAACCGTGGACAAATCCTCGCCCAACCTGATGATGGCCTGCGCCACCGGAAAGCATTATCCAGAGGCCAGATTAACCGTGCGCAAGGCCGGCGGGGCCAGCGCTGTGGAGTATCTGGTGATCACGATGAAAGAAGTCATGATCGCGTCCTATCAGAGCGACGCGGTCACCACCAAGGATGTACTGAGCGAAATGATCAACCTGAACTTCGCCAAGATCGAAGTCAGCTATCAGCCGCAGAAGTCCGATGGCGGCAAGGATGGTGGGGCTATCAAGTTCGGCTGGAATATTCGCGAAAACATCAAAGTTTGAACGTGTGAGCCGAAGTGTTTTCCACCCCGGCCTCCAGCCATCAGTCGGACTTGCCTACTGTGACTTGTGTTTGGCAATTGCAGCCTTGCGCAACTGGCGGACCTCGAAGAGTTTCTGTCGCATTTCCCGATGACGCTGACTATTGAGCAACAGCAACCCCGCCAACGGAAACAGCAGCCCTATTACATACGCTGCCATATGTGGCCGATAGCTATAGGTTGGCAACACGGCCAGTAAACATACAACGTAGAAGGCAGCGATGACCCAAGCCCCCCACTCTCGCCCTCTGATCATGACGAAATGGCTGAATGCCAAGAGCAAGCCCAAGAAAACTGCCGCCAGAAAAGAGTAACGCGCCCGTTCTGGGTCACTGCGAAGAAATGTACTTGAAGCCAATGAAATAGCGGCGGAGAGAGAGAAGCAGGCAAGGAAGAATGCGCATATAAACGCTGGAAAATATTGCGCTAAAAAAGCTCTCAATGAACCTTGGCGATCCATCACTCAAGCTCCTCATACAGGCCAACTGCAATAGTTAGAATATTGCCTGATATAGCGCTCCAGGTAAGACCAACAGCGGCCCCAAGGGAGTCTCTGATCTGCGTCACAGTCGCGTTGATCTGGCTTTCAACGCGCTGGCGAGCCATGAACTGGGAGCGGTTGGAGTCCATGCCGAAGTTGAGCAGGGGGTTGCTCATGGGTGTTCTTCCTTGAAGGGTTCGAGTGACCGCAGAGGCCTCATTTCTGTAGGAGCGAGCTTGCTCGCGAAAAATTCACAAGCGCCGCGTTTGTCCAGGCAGCTCGCATTGAGGCAGGGCTAGTGAATCCATACAGTCACCATTTTTTGTACTTTGCTGTCGCAGCCTGGCGCAGATGGCGGACCTCGACGAGTTTCTGTCGCATTTCCCGATGACGCTTACTATTGAGCAACAGCAGTCCCAGCAATGGAAACAGTAAGCTCAAAACATAGATTAACGCATGCTGCTGATCACCGATGGTGGGCAACACACCCAGGAAGCACAGCCCCAGGAGCACCGCCAGCGGCCACACCCATTGCGCACGCCCGCGAGCAATCATGAAGTTGCAATGCACGATCACTAGGGTGAGCCCGATACCACCTAGGAACGAATACTTGGCATTGCTCTCCATGGAAAGGTCCTGAAAGTAGCTGTCGAAAAACAACGGGACCGCAAACACCAGAGTAAAAATGGACGCGAATATCGCCCCCATAAAGACTGGGAAATACTTCGACAGAAAACTACGAATGCTGGGTAGCTCATTCATTGCTCGACCTCCTCGTACAGTCCTACAGCAATAGTCCGAACATTCCCCGAAATCGCACTGCCGGTAAAACCGACCGCAGCACCCAAGGCATCCTTAATTTGCGTGACTGTTGCATGCTTGACTTCGGTAGGCGCGAAACGCTTGGGCAGCTCACCCGACAACTGCTTCAACTTAATCATCTTCGATGTCAAGCGAGGGTCGTTGATACTCAATAGTTCCTTGGTCAGTTTGGCTCGCTCCTGCCGACTCAAGCCCTTGAGCACCTCTCTCACACTCTTACCGGTTGTCGCCCTGTTCAGCCTTACCAGCTTGACCGTTGTCAGTGCCGATGCTCCAACCCCAACCAGCGACGCAGCATCCAACACGATCATGGTGTACTGATACCACTCCTCGCTATCGAGTTGATCGTTGCGTGCGGGGTTTCTGATCTCATTGACAGTGCGATATCCACTGGCAAAACACTGGACAGAGCTGGCAGCCGCAGCGGTGTAACCAAGCGCCGCGACCACGGTACTGGCTCCCGCCGAAAACGGAATAGCAACGGTACCACTCAATACTACGACCCAGCCGATCACAGCACCGGCGCAGGACAACGTGGTGTTGATCGCTTCGCCGACCAGACGCGATTCGCGCGGATTGTCCTGCACCTGCTGGGCAAACTGCACCGGCGAAACGTACTTTTGCGCTTCACGCAAAATGATGCGCTTAGGCTTGATGCTGCAGATCGGCTTGAACTCGCGCAGGGTAATGACATTGAAGTCAGCGTCGATATACACCACCCCCGCGCCGACAATGCCGGGGTCAGCGTCGATGGCCGCGAACAGGCGTGGCAGGTTGATCTGGCTTTCGATGCGCTGGCGCGCCATGAACTGGGAGCGGTTGGAGTCCATGCCGATGTTGAGCAGGGGGTTGCTCATGGGGTGATCTTCCTTGAAGGGTTCGAGTGACCGCAGAGGCCTAACTTCTGTAGGAGCGAGCTTGCTCGCGAAAAACTCACAAGCGCCGCGTTTGTCCAGGCAGCTCGCGTTATCGTTGACGTTTTTCGCGAGCAAGCTCGCTCCTACAGGTATGGCGATTCAATGGGCGCCACCTTAACAAACAGGTTCCCCACCCGCTAGAAAGCAAAACGCCAGCACGAGGCTGGCGTTTTGCATGTTCAGGCTGCGATCAACGCGGCACAACAGGCTTGCGCGCAGGCTTGCCGCCCTTGCCCTTGGCCGCATCAGCGCGCTCCTTGGCCGCCTGCTTGTTACGCGCCTGGGCCGCAGCCTTGGCTTGTTCGCGCTTGTCCCACGGGTTGCTGCCATCGCTGCCACGGGGCGGCAGACCGGTGTGCTGGGTGAGGATCTTGGTGGTGGTTTCCTTGGCGACCTTATGGCTGCCCACCGGCGTCGAGTTCTTGCGACGGGCGCTCTGGTAGCTGTCGGTGGACGGCTGGTGCAGTGGGATCAGTTGGTCCTTGCCCGGCCCGATCAGATCAGCGCGGCCCATGCGGGTCAGTGCTTCACGCAGCATCGGCCAGCCCTTCGGGTCGTGGTAACGCAGGAACGCCTTGTGCAGGCGGCGCTGGTCTTCGCTCTTGACGATGGTCACCGCGTCGCTCTTGTAGGTGACCTTGCGCAGCGGGTTCTTGCCCGAGTGGTACATCGCGGTGGCGGTGGCCATTGGCGACGGGTAGAACGCCTGCACCTGGTCGGCACGGAAGCCATTGCCCTTGAGCCACAGGGCCAGGTTCATCATGTCTTCATCGGTGGTGCCCGGGTGGGCGGCGATGAAGTACGGGATCAGGTACTGCTCCTTACCCGCTTCCTTGGTGTACTTCTCGAACATGCGCTTGAACTTGTCATAGCTGCCGATGCCCGGTTTCATCATCTGGTTGAGCGGACCTTCCTCGGTGTGTTCCGGGGCGATCTTCAGGTAGCCACCCACGTGGTGGGTCACCAGTTCCTTGACGTACTCCGGCGACTCGACAGCCAGGTCGTAGCGCAGGCCGGAAGCGATCAGAATCTTCTTCACACCTGGCAACGCGCGGGCACTGCGGTACAGCTGGATCAAGGAAGAGTGGTCGGTGTTCAGGTTCGGGCAGATGCCGGGGAACACGCACGATGGCTTGCGGCATGCGGATTCGATTTCCGGGCTCTTGCAGGCGATGCGGTACATGTTCGCGGTCGGGCCGCCGAGGTCGGAAATCACACCGGTAAAGCCCGGGACCTTGTCGCGGATCTCTTCGATTTCGCGAATGATCGACTCTTCGGAACGGTTCTGGATGATCCGGCCTTCGTGCTCGGTGATCGAGCAGAAGGTGCAGCCACCGAAGCAGCCACGCATGATGTTCACCGAGAAGCGAATCATGTCGTAGGCCGGGATCTTCTCCTTGCCATACACAGGATGCGGGACACGTGCGTAAGGCATGCCAAACACGTAGTCCATTTCTTCGGTGGTCATGGGAATGGGCGGCGGGTTGAACCACACGTCCACTTCGCCGTGCTTCTGCACCAGGGCGCGGGCGTTGCCCGGGTTGGTTTCCAGGTGCAATACGCGGTTGGCGTGGGCATACAGCACCGCGTCGCCACGCACTTTCTCTACGGATGGCAGGCGAATCACGGTCTTGTCGCGGGTCATGCGCGGGCTGGCGAGGATCTGTACGACCTTGGCTTCTTCCGGGTCTTCAACCGGGCCCTTTTCCTGCTCGATGGCGCAGGCCTGGGTGTCCTGGGTGTTCACGTACGGGTTGATGATCTTGTCGACCTTGCCCGGGCGGTCGATGCGGGTGGAGTCCACCTCGTACCAGCCTTCGGGCGTGTCACGGCGGATGAACGCAGTACCGCGTACATCGGTGATGTCTTCGATCTTGTGGCCCCACGACAGGCGCTGGGCGACTTCGACAATCGCCCGCTCGGCGTTGCCGTACAGCAGGATGTCGGCGGTAGCATCGATCAGGATCGAGTTGCGCACCCGGTCCTGCCAGTAGTCGTAGTGAGCGATGCGGCGCAGGGAGGCCTCGATGCCGCCGAGTACAATCGGCACATTCTTGTAGGCTTCCTTGCAACGCTGGCTGTACACCAGGCTCGCACGGTCCGGGCGTTTGCCGGCCATGCCGCCGGGGGTGTAGGCGTCGTCGGAGCGGATTTTCTTGTCGGCGGTGTAGCGGTTGATCATCGAGTCCATGTTGCCGGCCGCGACGCCGAAAAACAGGTTCGGCTCGCCGAGCTTCATGAAATCGTCTTTGGACTGCCAGTTGGGCTGGGCAATGATCCCGACGCGAAAGCCCTGGGCCTCCAGCAGCCGGCCAATGATTGCCATGCCGAACGACGGATGGTCAACGTAGGCATCACCGGTGACGATGATGATGTCGCATGAATCCCAGCCAAGCTGATCCATCTCCTCCCTGCTCATGGGCAGGAATGGCGCTGGACCGAAACATTCGGCCCAGTACTTGGGATAGTCAAATAACGGCTTGGCTGTTTGCATGACGGTGACCGGTGTTGAGATGAAAAATCGCGGGCGCGGAATATAGCACAAATTTTGACCAATTCCGACGGTAATGGTCGGAATTGTGGACTGCCCTGAATTGTGAATACTTTTCAATGTGGGAGCGGGCTTGCTCGCGAAAGCGGCGGATCAGTCAGTCGATATATTGACTGACACACCGCCTTCGCGAGCAAGCCCGCTCCCACATTGGATGGTGCTTATTCGTCGTCGTCGAAGTTGTAACTACCCGGCGCCAGGTTCTCGAAGCGCGTGTACTTACCGATGAACGCCAGGCGGATAAAGCCGATCGGCCCGTTCCGCTGCTTGCCGATGATGATTTCGGCAATACCTTTGTGCTCGGTCTCGGGGTGATACACCTCGTCGCGGTACACGAACATGATCACGTCGGCATCCTGCTCGATCGCTCCGGATTCCCGCAAGTCGGAGTTCACCGGGCGCTTGTTTGGGCGTTGTTCCAGGGAGCGGTTGAGCTGGGACAGGGCCACCACCGGGCAGTTGAATTCCTTGGCCAGGGCTTTGAGGGACCGGGAGATTTCGGAAATCTCGTTGGTGCGGTTGTCACCGCTGGAGCCAGGGATCTGCATCAACTGCAGGTAGTCGATCATGATCAGGGCGATGTCGCCGTGCTCACGCACCAGGCGCCGGGTACGCGCACGCATCTCGGACGGGCTGATACCGGCGGTGTCGTCGATGAACAGCTTGCGGTCATTGAGCAGGTTGACCGCCGAGGTCAGGCGCGGCCAATCGTCGTCTTCCAGGCGACCGGCACGCACTTTGGTCTGGTCAATCCGCCCCAACGAGGAAAGCATACGCATGATCAGCGATTCGCCTGGCATCTCCAGGGAGTACACCAGAACGGCCTTGTCGCTGCGCAACACGGCGTTTTCCACCAGGTTCATCGCAAAGGTGGTCTTACCCATGGATGGACGGCCGGCGACGATAATCAGGTCGGACGGCTGCAGGCCGCTGGTCTTCTCGTCGAGGTCGGTGTAGCCGGTGGAGATGCCGGTGATGGCGTTATCGGTATTGAACAAGGTGTCGATGCGGTCGATAGCCTTGGTCAACAGGTCGTTGACGCTGACCGGGCCGCCGGTTTTCGGGCGGGCTTCGGCAATCTGGAAGATCTGGCGTTCGGCTTCGTCGAGGATCTCGGCGGCGGTGCGGCCTTCGGGGTTGAAGGCGCTGTCGGCGATTTCGGTGCTGATACCGATCAACTGGCGCAGGGTCGCCCGTTCGCGCACGATTTGGGCGTAGGCCTTGATGTTGGCGACGGATGGCGTGTTTTTCGCCAGCTCACCCAGGTAACCGAGGCCGCCGACTTGTGAGGTCTGGCCTTCCTTGTCCAGTTGCTCGGCCAGGGTCACCACGTCGATCGGTGAGTTCTGGTCGGCCAGCTTGGCAATGGCGCGGAAGATAAGGCGGTGGTCATGGCGATAGAAGTCACCGTCCGAGACTTGATCGAGCACGCGTTCCCAGGCGTTGTTGTCCAGCATCAAGCCACCGAGCACGGCCTGTTCGGCCTCGATGGAATGCGGCGGCACCTTCAGGGCAGCGGTTTGCAGATCGTATTGCTCAGGAGCTGAAATATCGTTCATGGCCACTTGGAATTAGGGGTGTGTAGAAAAACAAAAGGCACGACCTGTAAACAGGATCGTGCCCGATGTTAACTGGCTGACACGCGAGGTGCCAGTCAGTTAGGTGCTTCTTAAGCTGCTACCACGACAACGCGTACGGTGGCTTCAACTTCAGCGTGCAGGTGCACGGCTACGTCGAATTCGCCTACGTTGCGGATGGTGCCGTTCGGCAGACGAACTTCGCTCTTCTGCACTTCAACGCCGGAGGCGGTCAGTGCGTCAGCGATGTCGTGAGTACCGATCGAACCGAACAGCTTGCCTTCGTCGCCAGCGGTGGCAGTGATAGTCACTTCCAGCTCGGCCAGTTGGGCAGCACGGGTTTCAGCCGAAGCTTTCTTGTCTGCTGCAGCTTTTTCCAGCTCAGCGCGACGCTCTTCAAACGCAGCCAGGTTGGCAGCGGTTGCAGCGGTAGCTTTGCCGTATGGCAGCAGGTAGTTACGACCGTAGCCGGCCTTAACGTTTACTTTGTCGCCCAGGTTGCCCAGGTTGGCGACTTTTTCCAGAAGGATCAGTTGCATGTGAAAATCCTCTAACTTTTAACCTTCACCGTTCGCGTTATCGGCGTCTTTCGGCGCCAGACGACCGCGAAAATCAATCAGGCCGTCGACAATGGCCAAGACCACGAGTAACGGATAGATCAGTTGCATAAACAGCAACAGCGTCACGTACAACCCCACCAGCCAGAACTTGGCCAGGCGCTTTTGCGCCACCAGCCCGTGCATCAGGGCCAGCCCGGCAATCACCAGCGGTACGCTGCACAACGGCGTCAACATGGCCATTTGCGAGCCGAAGTTCGGCCCTACAAGCATGCACGCCAGCAGCAACATCGCTGGTCCTGCGGGGATTCTGATACTGCGAAACTCGCGACCAAAACCACCCGGGTTATACAACAACGCCTGCCAGTAGCGCCCAAGAATCAGGCTCAGCACACTGACGATCTGCAACAGTGCCGCTATCAGGCCGGTAAGGACCGGGGCAATCAGCGTGGCCATGCGCGCTCGCTCATCTACCGACAATTGCTGGTAGAGATCCCCGAGGGCCAGTGGCAGGATTTTTACCAACTCCTGCGACAGCGCCTCGATTTGCGGGCGGAAAGCCGCGCCAAGCACCACTGAATACACCAATCCCAATGCCACGCTGACCAGCAGCGTACGGACCCAGGACTCACTTGCGCGCAGAACCAACGCAAGGCTCGAAGACCCCAGCAGTACCAGAAGTACCCGCGGATCGTCGAATTGCAGCCACCAGATCAAGGCCGGCAGCAACCCCAGGGCAAGAACGCCAAGGGCGTCCTTCAAACCGCGCCGCAGCAGCACAAGGCTTCCTGCGGCAGCACCCAACCAATACAACAACGGCAATGCTGCACATCCAGCCACTACCAGAGTGGCCTGCACACGACCGCGCATGATGAACTCAGCTAAGGCGCGCATGCATTCAATCCCTTACTACTTGTCGACTGCCCGGTCTCAGCGGCCGTGGCTGTCGGTGTAGGCCAGCAGGGCCAGGAAGCGGGCGCGCTTGATAGCGGTGGCCAGCTGACGCTGATAACGAGCTTTGGTACCGGTGATACGGCTTGGAACAATTTTGCCGGTCTCGGATACGTAGGCTTTCAGAGTGTTGAGATCTTTGTAGTCGATCTCCTTCACTTCTTCAGCGGTGAAGCGGCAAAACTTACGACGACGGAAGAAACGTGCCATTTGATAGGCTCCTTAATAAGGTCCGTGGATTACTCGTCAGCGTTATCGCTGTTGTCGCTGTCATCACTATCAGCGCTTTCAGCGCCTTCGTGCTCAGGACGGTCGCGACGCTCACGGCGCTCACTGCGGTTTTCTTCAGCCTTGAGCATCTCGGATTGGCCGGTTACGGCTTCTTCGCGACGGATGACCAGGTTACGGATCACTGCATCGTTGTAGCGGAAGTTGTCTTCCAGCTCGGCCAGGGCCTTGCCAGTGCACTCAACGTTCAGCATCACGTAGTGAGCCTTGTGAACATTGTTGATTGCGTAGGCCAGTTGACGACGGCCCCAATCTTCCAGACGGTGGATTTTGCCGCCGTCTTCTTCGATCAGCTTGGTGTAACGCTCAACCATGCCGCCGACTTGCTCGCTTTGATCCGGGTGGACCAAAAAGATGATTTCGTAATGACGCATGAATGCTCCTTACGGGTTGTAGCCTGCCGCTCAAAAACGGTCAGACAAGGAGTGAATGACACTTAGGAATCTTGCCGCTGGGAGGCACATGCGTGCCCGCCGGGAAGGCAAGGGGCGCAATTGTAGAGAAGGGGAAGAAAGGGCGCAAGGCAATTGGTGATTATTTGAACAACCTTTCAAGCGATGCAAAACCAGTGTGGGAGCGGGCTTGCTCGCGAATACGTTAGGCCAGCCAACATTTATGGCGACTGACACTGCACATTCGCGAGCAAGCCCGCTCCCACATTTGGACCTGCGTCAGGCCTGATTACTTCTTGGTCTTGGCCTTGGCGCCACGCTGGCGCTGGGCTTCGAACAGGCAGACGCCCGTTGCGACTGAAACGTTGAGGCTGCTGACGCTACCGGCCATCGGCAAATGCACCAGGTAGTCGCAATGCTCACGGGTCAGGCGACGCATACCCTTGCCTTCAGCCCCCATGATCAGGATGGTCGGGCCGGTAAGGTCCTGGTCATAGATACTGACCTCGGCCTCCCCCGCCGTCCCCACGACCCACAAGCCGCGCTGCTGGAGTTTTTCCAGGGTGCGTGCCAGGTTGGTCACGGCCACCAGCGGAATCACTTCCGCCGCGCCGCAGGCGACTTTACGTACAACCGGCGTCAACGTGGCCGACTTGTCTTTAGGCACGATCACCGCCAGAGCACCGGCAGCGTCCGCCGAACGCAGGCAGGCGCCGAGGTTATGCGGGTCGGTCACGCCGTCGAGCACCAGCAACAGCGGCGCGCCTTCGGTGCGATCAAGCAATTCGTCGAGCATCGCCTCGCCCCAGACCTGGCTCGGACTCACGTCCGCGACCACGCCCTGGTGCACGCCTTCGACCCAAACGTCCATTTCACGACGCTCGGCCTGGCCGATGGCAACCTTGTTCTGGTTGGCCAGCTCGACCAGCGCTTGCACACGCGGCTCGCTGCGACCTTCGGCCAGCCACACTTGCTTGACGCGCTTGGGATGGTGACGCAGCAACGCTTCTACGGCGTGCACGCCGTAGATTTTTTCCAGACTCATGACTTGGCCTTAGGTTTGCGCGACCCGCCGCTTTTCGCAGGGGCCGAACCCGCTTTAGGCGGGCCTTTACGGTGTTTACTCGGTTTGCTCGACGGCTTGTCGGCGCCCTGGGACTTTCCCCCAGACGCCGCTTTACCACCGCTTTTGGCTTCGTTGAGCAACTGCTGCTTCAACTCGCGGCTCTTGCGCAGCTCGGCGTTTTTCGCCGCGGCATCGCTAGGACGGTAAGCATCGCTGACCTTTTCCTTGCTCGACGAACGGCGAGCAGGCTTGGCGGCGGGCTCGGCTGCAGCGGCAGCTTTCGCCGGAGCGCCTTTTTTCGCCGGTGCTGCAGTTTCAGCACCACGCTTTTTGCGACCAATCGGAGCGTCGATGGTTTTTTCAGCCATCTCGAAGTCGATCTTGCGCTCGTCGAGATCGACGCGCATGACCCGCACTTCGACGGTATCGCCCAAGCGGAAGCTACGACCGGTGCGCTCGCCCGCCAGGCGGTGGTGCACAGGGTCGAAGTGGTAGTAGTCACCCGGCAAGGCGGTGACGTGTACCAAGCCTTCGACGTAGATATCGGTCAGCTCGACGAACAGGCCAAAGCCGGTGACGGCGGTGATCACGCCTGGGAACGACTCGCCTACGCGGTCTTTCATGAACTCGCACTTGAGCCAGTTCACCACATCGCGAGTGGCTTCGTCGGCACGGCGCTCGCTCATGGAGCACTGCTCGCCCAACTGTTCCAGGGCCGCTTCGTCGTACGGATAGATCCGTGCCTTCGGAATGGTCATGGCACCGGCGCGCTTGACGTGCGGGGTGTTCTGCTTGGAATGGATCACGCTGCGGATTGCGCGGTGCGTGAGCAGGTCCGGGTAGCGACGGATCGGCGAGGTGAAGTGCGTGTACGCCTCGTAATTCAGGCCGAAGTGGCCCTGATTGTCGGCGCTGTACACTGCCTGACTGAGGGAACGCAGCATCACGGTCTGGATCAGGTGGAAGTCCGGACGATCCTTGATGCTGGCCAGCAGAGCCTGGTAATCCTTCGGCGACGGGCCGTCCTTGCCTTTGTGCAGCGACAGGCCAAGCTCGCCGAGGAAGGCGCGCAGTTTTTCCAGGCGCTCCGGCGGCGGACCATCATGGACCCGGTACAGCGCAGGAATCTCGTGCTTTTTCAGGAACTCAGCGGTGGCCACGTTGGCCGCCAGCATGCATTCCTCGATCAGCTTGTGCGCGTCATTACGGGTGGTCGGCGTGATCTCGGCGATTTTGCGCTCGGAACCGAAGATGATCCGGGTTTCCTGGGTTTCAAAATCGATCGCGCCACGCACATGACGTGCGCCCAGCAACACCTTGTACAGCGAGTACAGCTGCTTGAGGTGCGGGACTACGTCCGCATACTGGGTGCGCAAAGCCTTGGCTTCGCTGGTTTTCGGCGTTTCCAGGATGGTGCTGACCTTGTTGTAGGTCAGGCGCGCCTGGGAATGGATCACAGCTTCGTAGAACTGGTAGTCGGTCATTTCGCCGGTTTTCGAGATGGTCATCTCGCACACCATGGCCAAGCGGTCGACTTTCGGGTTCAGGGAGCACAGGCCGTTGGACAGCTGCTCAGGCAGCATCGGGATCACGCGCTCAGGGAAGTACACGGAGTTGCCGCGCACCTGGGCTTCGTTATCCAGGGCCGAACCGATCTTCACGTAGCTGGATACGTCGGCAATCGCGACGAACAACTTCCAGCCGCCGGAGAACAGGCGCAGTTTGCCGGGCTTGGCTTCGCAGTAGACCGCATCGTCGAAGTCGCGGGCATCTTCACCGTCAATGGTGACGAACGGCAGATGGCGCAGGTCGATGCGCTTCTCTTTGTCTTTTTCTTCGACTTCCGGCTTGAGCTTGGCGGCTTCCTTGAGCACGGCGTCAGGCCAGACGTGAGGGATATCGTAGGTGCGCAGCGCAACATCGATTTCCATGCCCGGGGCCATGTAATTGCCGACCACTTCGACGATATCGCCCTGTGGCTGGAAGCGTGGGGTTGGCCAGTGGGTGATTTTCACCTCGACAAACTGACCGACCTTGGCGGCGCCATTGCGGCCCGGAGTCACCAGCACTTCTTGCTGGACCTTCGGGTTGTCCGGGATCACAAAGCCGATGCCGCCTTCTTCGAAGTAACGACCGACGATGGACTCGTGGGCACGGGACACCACTTCGACGATCACGCCTTCACGGCGACCACGACGGTCCAGGCCGGATACGCGCGCCAGGGCACGGTCGCCATCGAATACCAGGCGCATTTGCGCCGGGCTCATGAACAGGTCATCGCTGCCATCGTCAGGGATCAGGAAGCCGAAGCCATCACGGTGACCGGCAATGCGGCCAAGGATCAGGTCGAGCTTGTCCACCGGGGCGTAAGTGCCACGACGGGTGTAGATCAACTGTGCATCGCGCTCCATGGCGCGCAGGCGGCGGCGCAGTGCTTCGAGTTGGTCTTCGGTGGTCAGACCGAATTCTTCAACCAGCTGCTCGCGGCTAGCAGGCGAACCCCGATCGGCGAGATGCGCCAGGATCAGTTCGCGGCTAGGAATAGGGTTTTCATATTTTTCCGCTTCACGAGCGGCCTCGGGATCGAGGGACTGCCAATCGGCCATTAGAGAGTTTTCACCTTGTCTATATGTGGGTTAGTTTGGCATACGCGTATTGAAACGGGAAATTTCCAGCAATAACTAGCCGGGAAATGCGTTTTATAGCCCCGATAAGCCACCTTGCGCGACCGCCCGCGAAATTTTCCAGGCTTTTTTGATGACGGGGGTTTACAGCTCAAAAGTCACTCCGTATAGTGCGCGCCATCGACGACGGCAACGTTGAAGATACTGCCCAGATGGTGAAATTGGTAGACACGCCAGCTTCAGGTGCTGGTGACCGCAAGGTCGTGGAAGTTCGAGTCTTCTTCTGGGCACCAATTCAAAACCCAAGGTCAGCCTTGAGTTTTACAAAAACCCGCGAAAGCGGGTTTTTGCGTTACAGGCCTTTGATTTTTAACCGAAAATTTGATTTATAAAATCAAATCAGGGGTTTACAGATCAAAAAGCCCGCCGTATAGTTCGCCCCATCAACAGCGGCAACGTTGTTTGATAATGCCCAGGTGGTGAAATTGGTAGACACGCCAGCTTCAGGTGCTGGTGATCGCAAGGTCGTGGAAGTTCGAGTCTTCTCCTGGGCACCAAATTCAGATCAAACCCGCGAAAGCGGGTTTTTTCGTTTCTGGGGTTTAAAAACTCCACCCGTAATTCCCGCCCTGCCCGCACTTGAGAAGTTTTATCGTTTATCCTTGCAATGATTTGTTGCACTCAAGTGAGGAAAACCCCGGATGATGATCCGCGATACCCGTCTCAAGACATCCCTTCTGCGTGGCCTGACCATCACTCTGCTCGGCCTGACCCTACTCTCGCCCACCGCCTATACCGCCGACAAGGTTGAACTGACCCTGTACAACGGCCAACACAAGGAAGTCGGCGACGAACTCGCCAAGGCCTTCGAAGCCAAGACCGGCATTCATGTGAATGTGCGCAAGGGCAGCAGCAACCAACTGGCCAGCCAGGTCGTTGAGGAGGGTGAGCGCTCCCCTGCCGACGTGATCTACACCGAAGAATCCCCGCCGCTCAACAAGCTTGGCGAACAAGGCCTGCTGGCGACCATCGATGCCAGCACGCTTGATGTATTACCCAAGGAATACGTGGCCGCCAACGGCGCCTGGATGGGCGTGACCGCACGCACCCGGGTCGTAGCCTTCAACCCGAAACTGATCAAGGAAGACGAGCTGCCCAAGTCGGTGCTGGATTTTGCCGGCCCCGAGTGGCAAGGCAAGGTTGGCTTCGTCCCAACCAGCGGCGCCTTCCAGGAACAGGCCGTGGCGATCATCAAACTGCATGGTCGCGAAGCCGCCGAGGAATGGCTGACGGGCCTGCGTGCGTTCGGCAAGGTCTACAGCAACAATATGGTCGCCCTCAAAGCCGTGGAAAACGGCGAAGTAGCGACGGTACTGGTGAACAACTACTACTGGTTTGCCCTGAAAAAGGAAAAGACCAACCTGGATTCGCAACTGCACTACTTCACCGATGGCGATGCCGGCGGCCTGATTACCGTATCCGCAGCAGCAGCACTGAAATCCAGCAAGCATCCCAAGGAAGCGCAGCAGTTGCTGGCGTTCATGGCCAGCGAAGAAGGCCAGCGCGTGATTACCAACACGTCCGCCGAATACCCGCTGCGCAAAGGCATGGAATCCAATCGCGGCCTCAAGCCATTTAGCGAACTGCAGCCGCCGAAAATCACTCCCGCCGACCTGGGCAATGCTGAAGAAGCCCTGGAGCTGGAACGTGAGGTTGGCCTGAACTGATGAACCCATCGCTACCGCCCCCCGCCTTGCGCGGGGGTTTTAGTCCACGGCGCAAGCGCCCCTCAATCTGGCTGCTACTGCCGGTCTTGCTGTTGGTGGGGCTGAGCCTGCTGCCCTTGGTGTATGTGGGCCTCAAGGCCTGGCAAGCCGGCTGGGCCGAGGCGGTGCATCTGCTGTGGCGACCGTATGTATTCGGATTGCTGCGCAACACGTTGGCACTGATGATCGGTGTAACCGTGGCCTGCGCGGTGATCGGCCTGTCCCTGGCCTGGCTGCTGGAGCGCAGCAACCTGCCGGGCCGGCGCGTCTGGGGGGTGATTCTGTGCCTGCCGTTTGCCGTGCCGGCGTTTGTCAGCAGCTTTACCTGGGTGTCGCTGAGCGCACAGTTCGAAGGCCTGGGCGGCGCGATTCTGGTCATGACCCTATCCAAGTACCCACTGGTATTCCTGCCGGTGGCGGCCACCCTGCGCAACCTCGATCCGTCCCTGGAAGAATCGGCCCGCACCCTGGGGCTCAATCGTTGGGGCGTGTTCTTTCGCATTACGCTGCCACTGCTGTGGCCGTCGCTGCTGGCCGGCGCCCTGCTGATTGCCTTGCATATGCTGGTGGAGTTCGGAGCCCTGTCGATCATCGGCCTGCAAACCTTCACCACAGCGATCTACCAACAGTTCGAACTGGAGTTCAGCAACGCCAACGCGGCGATGCTGTCGGCGGTATTGCTGCTGATGTGCCTGACCCTGCTGTGGCTGGAGTTGCGCGTGCGCGGCAAGGGCCGCCATGTGCGCACCGGGCAAGGCGCCGCGCGGCATGCCGAGCAGGTTCGACTGGGTAAATGGGCGCCACTGGGCCAGCTTTATTGCTTGATGCTGGCGATCATTGGCAGCGGCATTCCACTGGGGATGCTCGGTTACTGGCTGGCCGTGGGTTCTTCGGCCGCCTTCCCGATCGCGCAAATCAGTGAAGCATTGCTGTCCTCCCTGGCCTTGTCCCTGGGCGGCGCCGCACTTTGCCTGGCGCTGGCGGTGCCGGTGGGCCTTTTGGTGGTGCGCTACAAGGGCCAACTGGCACTGTGGGCCGAACGCCTGCCGTACCTGCTGCACGCCCTGCCAGGCTTGGTGATTGCCCTGACCCTGGTGTATTTCGCCCTGCATTACGTGCCGGCGCTGTATCAGACTTCGGCGCTGCTGCTGATCGCCTATGCATTGCTGTTCTTGCCGCTGGCCCAGGCGCCGATCCGTACCGCGCTGAACAAGGCGGCGCCACAACTTGAAGAGGCGGCGCGCACCCTCGGCGCATCGTCGTTCAGCGCATTTTGCCGGGTGACCTTGCCGATTATCTTTCCAGCACTGGGGGCAGCGTTTGCGCTGGTGTTCCTTGATGCGATGAAGGAGCTGACGGCGACGCTGCTGTTGAGCCCGACCGGGCTGAACACCTTGGCCACTGCCGTGTGGGCACACACCTCGAATGTGGAGTTTGCGGCGGCGGCGCCTTATGCGGCGTTGTTGATTGTGGTGTCGGGGTTGCCCGTCTATCTGCTCACGACGCGGATGTATCTGAGCCGCTGAGGCCGCAATCGCGGGCAAGCCCGCTCCCACATTGGAACGCGATTACCTGTGGGAGCGGGCTTGCCCGCAATGAGGCCCGATCAGCCAACCTCAGGCCCGAAACTGCCCCAGGCTGGCCTTCAACTGCGCCGCCAACCCATCCAGCACCTTGCCGCTGGCGGTAGTTTCCACCACCGCCTGCGCCGCACGCTCGGCCTGGGCATGGATCACCTCGACCCGACCACGCACCGCATGCGCGCCCTGGGCCTGATGCTCGGCAGCCCGGGTCGCCAGGCCAATCGCCGCATGCACCTGCTCCACCGAGTCTTGTACCGTTTGCTGCAAGCGCACACTTTCGCGCAGCACCAACAGCCCCTCGCTGGCCTGGCGTCCGGCCTTGCCGATGGTTTCCACTGCCTCGCGCGCGCCTTGCTGCAACGCCACGATATGCGCCTGGATATCACCGGTGGAGCTTTGGGTTTTACTCGCCAGCGCCCGCACTTCGTCCGCCACCACCGCAAAACCACGCCCGGTCTCACCGGCACGCGCCGCTTCGATAGCCGCATTCAGGGCCAGTAGGTTGGTCTGCTCGGCAATGCCGTGGATCACCGTCAGCACTACTTCAATCTGCTCGCTTTGCTGGGCCAGGCGCTCGATCACCTTGGAGCCGGCCTGCACCTGACCTGCCAGCGCCTCGATCAAACTGCCGACTTCGGCCGAGGTGCGGGAGTTTTCATCAGTGGCCTGGCGAATATCCACCACTTGCTGCAACGCGGCTTGCATCGCATGACTTTCGGCCTGAGCCTCATCAGCCATTTGCGACAGCGCCCGCAAGCTCTCGGCCACTTCGTCGCGCTGCAAGCCCGCCGCCGCATCGGCACCGGCATTGCGCAGGGTCATCGCGCCGATTTCCACGCCGGTACGCTGCGCCACATCACCCGCCTCACGCACGATGGGCTGCAACTTATCCACAAACCGGTTGACCGCCGAGGCCATGGCGCCGATTTCATCCTGGCTGTTGATCTGCACGCGCTTGGTCAGGTCACCCTCGCCAGCCGCCAGATCATCCATGGCTGCAATCAGCAGTTTCAAGCGATTGACCACCCGCCGCCCAAGCACCACGGCAATCAGCAACAACACGCCCAGGCCAACCACCGCCAGACCCAGGCCGATGCGCCAGCGCAGGGCTTGCGCAGCCTCCTGCACGGCACCAGAGGTATTAGCCGTCATTTCAGTGGCCGTGGCTTGCGCCGAATGCAGGCGGGCGCCCATGGCTGCCGCACTGTCCGCCGCCGCACCCTTGAGGCTATCCCCCACCAATTGACCGCCACTGGCGATCAGCGCGGCAAAGCGCTGGTCCAGCGCCGTCAGGTCAGCCTCTACCGCAGCGGTGGAAACCCCCATGAGCACCTTGCCGATCTCCACGCCATTAGGGCTGATGGACGCTTCGACGTAGTACACCGAAGGGTCGTTTTTCGCCGCATTCAACACTTTATCCAGCGCACGATCACCCTCGCCTTTCTCCAACAGCGCCTTGTTGATCGGGTTTTCCCGGTTCAGATAACGGGTCAGATGCTGGCCAGTAGCATCGTCATACACCACAAACAACACATTGGGATTGCGCTGGGCGCGCCGGGCGAATTCCGAAAGTGCCGGAACATCACTGTCCCACATCGCACGCGGGGCAACCGAGGCCAGCAACTGTGCCATGTCATTGGCAGAGTCCTTCAGGTCCTTTTCCAGGGTCGTACGCAGTTGCTGCTGCTCTTGCTTCAACCGCGCAGAAAGCCCGGCCGTCAGGCGGTCGCTGGTGCTGGCCGACAAGCTATCCAGGCTGGACGTCACTTCCTTGCCCGCCTGGGTCAATTCGCCCGACAGTTTCTGACTGTCCGCGCCCAGGCGCTTGCCCAAATCGGCTTCCAGGGCCGTGACTGTGCTCCGGGTCAGGGCGACCGCCACCAGCACTTGCACCAAAAGAGCGATACCAAGGGTAACGAACACCGGCCGCAACAGCCGGCTTTGTAACAATGAGAGAACGGCAGACATCGGGAATCCCTCCACCACGGGTGCCATTAAATTGATAGCACCGCGAAAGAGAGAAACATAGCAAGGGTCGTGCCGTGCCCGAGGCAGAAACGACAAAGGGCCCCCGAAGGGACCCTTTGCTTTTTACATCAACAGCTTATTAAGCGAACGGATGACGCAGGACGATGGTCTCGTTGCGGTCCGGGCCCGTCGAAATAATGTCGATCGGCGCGCCGATCAGCTCTTCAACACGCTTGATGTAGGCACGGGCGTTAGCTGGCAGTTCTTCCAGGGTCTTGGCACCCACGGTCGATTCGGTCCAACCCGGCACTTCTTCGTACACCGGCTGCAGGCCCACGTAGCTGTCAGCGTCAGTCGGGGCAACATCGTTACCTTCTGCGTCTTTGTAGCCGACGCAGATGTTGATGGTTTCCAGACCGTCGAGCACGTCCAGCTTGGTCAGGCAGATGCCCGAGATGCTGTTCACATCGATAGCGCGACGCAGGATAACGGCGTCGAACCAGCCGCAACGACGAGCACGACCGGTAGTCGCGCCGAATTCGTGGCCCTGTTTGGCCAGGTGCGCACCGACGTCGTCGAACAGCTCAGTCGGGAACGGACCCGAACCTACGCGAGTGGTGTAGGCCTTGGTGATGCCCAGGATGTAATCCAGGAACATCGGGCCAACACCCGAACCGGTCGCCACGCCACCAGCGGTGGTGTTGGAGCTGGTCACGTACGGGTAGGTACCGTGGTCGATGTCCAGCAACGAGCCCTGGGCACCTTCGAACATGATGTCTTTGCCGGCGCGACGCAGGTCGTGCAGCTCGGCAGTCACGTCCAGCATCAGCGGCTTGAGCAGTTCAGCGTACTCTTTGCACTCAGCCAGGGTCTTGTCGAACTCAATGGCCGGCTCTTTGTAGTAACCGACCAGCATGAAGTTGTGGTAATCCACCAGTTCACGCAGCTTGTCTTCAAAGCGCGGCATGTTGAGCAAGTCGCCCACACGCAGGCCACGACGCGCAACCTTGTCTTCGTAGGCCGGGCCGATGCCGCGACCGGTAGTACCGATCTTCAGCTCGCCACGGGCCTTTTCACGGGCCTGGTCCAGCGCAACGTGGAAGGACAGGATCAGCGGGCAGGACGGGCTGATACGCAGGCGCTCGCGCACCGGTACGCCTTTCTCTTCCAGCTTGGTGATCTCGCGCAGCAGGGCGTCAGGTGCAACCACCACGCCATTGCCGATCAGGCACTGCACGCCTTCGCGCAGGACGCCCGACGGGATCAGGTGCAAGACGGTTTTTTCGCCATCGATGACCAGGGTGTGGCCAGCGTTGTGGCCACCTTGGTAGCGCACTACGGCGGCAGCATGTTCGGTCAGCAGATCAACGATCTTGCCTTTGCCCTCATCACCCCATTGGGTGCCCAGGACTACGACATTCTTACCCATAACACTTGTCCTCATTCGCGCAAACTTGGTGCCGGCGTTGGCCGGCAGGAAAACTCAAGAAGCCAGTGGCGATACTTGCCAAAGCCCGTTCTGCTGAATCAATTGCCGGTCGCAGTCCGCTTCACGGGCGGCGGCCAATGGCTGCCCAGGCAAGGCCTGGACGACACGCTGACCCTCGCTGCGCAACTGGCAGACCTGCTGCCAGAGTGCCGCGTCCGTACTGTCTGGCATCCAGATACCGCCAGACGGTAGCTCGACTTCAGCACGCCCCAGGGTCACCAGGGTTTTCAAATCGGTAGAAAAGCCAGTCGCCGGACGGGCACGACCGAAGTCGGCGCCGATATCGTCATAACGACCGCCCTGGGCGATGGCTTGGCCAACACCCGGCACAAACACGGCGAACACCACACCGGTGTGGTAGTGGTAGCCGCGCAACTCACCCAGGTCAAAATACAAAGGCAGCTGCGGGAAGCGCGCCGACAACTGCTCGGCAATCGCCAGCACGTCATCCAGGGCCGCCAATACCGGAGCCGGAGCCTTGGCCAGGCGATCACGGGCGGCGGTCAGCACTTCCCGACCACCACACAGCCCCACCAGCGCACGCAGCATGTCAGCCAGATCGGCAGGCACACCTTCGGTCAGGGCGATCACTTCATCGATAGCCTTGCGCTGCAGAGCATCGAACAACTGTTGCTCAACTTCGCCGGACAAGCCAGCCGCACGGGCCAGGCCACGGTAGATACCGACATGCCCCAGGTCCATGTGCACATCCGGCACGTCAGCCAACTGCAACATCGCCAGCATCAGGCTGATGACTTCGACGTCGCTGCTCGGGCTGGCATCGCCGTACAACTCGGCGCCCAACTGGATCGGGCTACGGGAAGATGACAAGGCGCGCGGTTGCGCATGCAGCACGCTGCCGGCGTAGCACAGGCGGCTCGGCCCTTCACGGCGCAAGGTATGCGCATCGATGCGCGCCACTTGCGGCGTGATGTCGGCACGAAAGCCCATTTGCCGGCCCGATTGCGGGTCGATGACCTTGAAGGTGCGCAGATCCAAGTCCTGGCCCGCGCCGGTCAGCAGGGATTCCAGGTACTCGATATGGGGAGTCACGACAAACTCGTAACCCCAGCTCTGGAACAGATCCAACACCTGGCGACGCGCGATTTCGATACGCGCAGCCTCTGGTGGCAGTACTTCTTCGATGCCATCTGGCAGCAGCCAGCGGTCTACCGTTGCCATTACGCCATTCCCCTATGACCCGGCCTGCCCATGGGCGAGCCTTGAGTGAAGCAGAAAATACCCGGCCCCTGCATAAACCACGCGCAAGAGCGACGTGACGAATGGCCTGTAACGGGCCTCGTCGGGCACTTTCCTCGAAAAACCTGTCACGCCTGCAGCGCACAACAACAATCAAACATGCAGACGCAAAAAAGCCGGGAATTTCCCGGCTGCCGCATCATACACCCGTTTTCCGAAAGGATCACCCCGCCGAACGTTTTAGCCGCCCGACGGAGTGCATCCAGCCAGTCAGCGGGTTACTTGGACTTTTCCAGGTAGCGGAAGAAATCGCTACTTGGGTCCAGCACCATGACATCGGTTTTGTTCGCGAAGCTTTCACGGTAGGCACGCAGGCTACGGTAGAACGCGTAGAACTCCTGGTCCTGGCCGTAAGCCTTGGCGTAGATCGCCGCGGCTTGAGCATCACCATCACCGCGAGCCTCTTCAGACTCACGATAGGCTTCCGCCAACAGTACGCGACGCTGACGGTCGGCATCCGCACGGATACCCTCAGCCAGTTCGTTACCCTTGGCGCGGTGCTCACGAGCCTCACGCTCACGCTCGGTGCTCATACGCTCGAACACGCTGCGGTTCACTTCCTTGGGCAGGTCAATGGCCTTGACCCGAACATCGACCACTTCGATACCCAGCTCTTTTTCCGCCATGGTGTTCAACGAACGCGTGATGTCAGCCATCAGCGCATCACGTTCACCCGATACCACCTCGTGCAGGGTGCGTTTACCAAACTGGTCACGCAGGCCCGATTCCAGACGACGGGACAAACGCTCGTCGGCAATCTGCTTGAGGCCGGAAGTCGCAGTGTAGAAGCGCTCGGCATCCTTGACGCGCCACTTGGCGTAGGCGTCAACCATCACGGCTTTCTTTTCCAGGGTCAGGAAACGCTGCGTCGGTGCATCCAGAGTCATCAGGCGGGCGTCGAACTTGCGCACCTGGTTGACGTAGGGGACTTTCACATGCAGGCCCGGCTGGACATCCGCCTGGACCACACGCCCGAATTGCAGCAACACCGCACGCTCGGTCTGAGCCACGATGTAGAAGCAGTTCCAGGCAGCGATGACCACGACGACACCCACAATCAGGGCGGTCAGCGATTTATTGCTCATCAACGACTCTCCCTGGAACGTGTTTGCTGTTGCTGCAAGTCAGCGGCCGCACGGGCGCTCGCTTCGTTGGCAGCGGCAGTCGAACTGGCAGAAGACGAAGTGTTACCAGCGCTACGACCACCTTCGATCATCTTGTCCAGCGGCAGGTACAGCAGGTTGTTCTGCCCACCCTTGTTGCCGGTCACGAGAACCTTGCTGGTGTTGGTGAAGACTTCCTGCATGGTGTCCAGGTACAGACGCTCGCGGGTGACTTCCGGTGCCTTGCGGTACTCGGCCACCAGCTTGGTGAAGCGGTCAGCCTCACCCTTGGCGCGGGACACGACTTCGTCGCGGTAACCGTTGGCATCTTCGATGATGCGCTGGGCCTGACCACGGGCTTCCGGCACGACGCCGTTGGCGTAGGTTTCAGCCTGGTTGCGCGAACGCTGCTCGTCTTCACGGGCGCGGATCACGTCATCGAAGGCTTCCTGCACTTCACGCGGTGCCGCTGCGCTCTGTACGTTGACCTGGGTAACGGTGATACCGGTGCGATAAGTATCGAGGAACCGTTGCAGGCGCTCCTTGATCTCGCTGGCCATCAGTTCACGGCCTTCGGTCAGCACCTGGTCCATCGCAGTGGAACCCACTACGTGGCGCAGGGCGCTTTCGGTCGCATGCTGCAAGCTGATTTCCGGCTGGTCGACGTTAAGCACGAAGTCCTGCAGGTTGCTGATCTTGTACTGCACGGTCAGCGGCACTTCGACGATGTTCTCGTCTTCGGTCAGCATCTGGCCCTGCTTGGTGTAGGCACGCTCACGCGTGACGTTCTCCATGTACTTCTTGTCGATCGGCGGGAAGTAGATGTTCAGGCCTGGACCGACAGTCTCGTAGTACTTGCCGAAGCGCAGCACCACGGCTTGCTCCTGCTCGTCGACCACATAGACAGCGCTGTACAGCCAGACAGCCGCCAGCGCCACGAGACCGAGGCCAAGCAGGCCGTAGCCGCCGCCCTTGCCTGTGCGAGCGCCGTCGTCACCACCACGTTTTTTTCCACCACCGAACAACCCATTCAGGCTTTCCTGCAGCTTTCGGAAGGCCTCGTCGAGATCTGGTGGCCCCTTGCGGTCGCCATTATTGCGGCGTTTACCACCCCAAGGATCCTGATTATTCGAGTTGCCACCCGGCTCATTCCAAGCCATAGCGCTCTCCATCTGATAAAGCAAAGACGCACCCACGGCGCGCCGACCAATGCTACAGAATGCCTGCCACAGCGGCACAACCGCTTTCTCAGGCTTTTATTGCAAAGTGTGTTGTTCGAGGAACTCCGTCGGTACCACACCCTCCCGGCTCACCAGCCGATTGAGTTCCGAACGAGGCAAACGAACAGCCAGCAGGCTGACACCTTCTTCGTCGTGTTCTTCTTTCTGTACGGCGCCCAACTCAAAAAATTGAGCACGCAGTCGAGCAAAACGTTGCGGCAAGCGCAAGGTGCCGACGAACAAATCGCCACCGAGCAACTCGGCAATCGCCTGTTCGAGCAGCTCCAGACCACTGCCATCGCGCGCCGAGAGCCAGACCCGTTGGGGCCTGCCGTTTTCGTCGCGCTGGATTTGCGGCTCTACACCCTCAAGCAAATCGAGTTTGTTATAGACCTCGAGGATCGGCAAGTCCTGGGCACCAATCTCGCCCAGTACCACCATGACCTGTTCGATCTGCAACATCCGGTCTGGCTCGGCCGCATCGATTACGTGCAGCAGCAGGTCGGAGTTGCTCGACTCTTCGAGCGTAGACCGGAATGCCTCGACCAGCTTGTGGGGCAAGTGGCGAATGAAGCCCACGGTGTCGGCCAGCACAATCGGCCCCAGGTCGTCGAGTTCCAGACGGCGCAAGGTCGGATCGAGGGTGGCGAACAGTTGGTCCGCCGCGTACACATCCGACTTGGTCACGTTGTTGAACAGCGTGGATTTGCCGGCGTTGGTATAGCCCACCAGGGACACGGTAGGGATATCCGCACGTGTACGACCACGGCGCGATTGCTCACGCTGGCTGCGTACTTTTTCCAGGCGGCCCTTGATCTGGCGCAGGCGAACCCGCAGCAGGCGTCGGTCGGTTTCAAGCTGGGTTTCACCCGGGCCACGCATGCCGATACCGCCACCCTGACGCTCAAGGTGAGTCCAGCCGCGAACCAGGCGGGTGCTCATGTGGTCAAGCTGGGCCAGTTCGACCTGGAGCTTGCCTTCATGGGTACGGGCGCGCTGGGCGAAAATATCGAGAATCAGACCGGTGCGGTCAATCACGCGACACTCGAAGACACGTTCGAGGTTACGTTCCTGACTGGGCGTGAGGATGTGATTGAAGATCACCAGATCGGCTTCTTCGGCATGGACCAGGTCGCGCAGTTCCTCGACCTTGCCGCTGCCAATCAGAAATTTGGCGGTTGGCCGATGACGCGGCACGTTAAAAAACGCAACGGTCTCGGCGCCGGCCGAATTTGCCAGCTCCTGAAACTCCTGCGGATCTTCGCGCGCCTCAGGGTCCTGTCCATCCAAGTGAACGAGGATTACTCGCTCACCACCACCGTGGCGCTCAAAGAACAAAGGAGACTCCTATCAGGCGTTACCTGGCTCAGCGTCACCCTGTTCGGATTCGGTTGCGCTAGGCAGACGAATTGGACGAACCGGCACTACTGTCGAGATAGCGTGTTTGTAGACCATCTGGCTGACGGTGTTTTTCAGCAGGATAACGAACTGGTCAAAAGACTCGATCGTACCTTGCAGCTTGATGCCGTTGACCAGATAGATGGAAACCCCAACTTTCTCTTTACGTAAAGTATTCAAGTAAGGGTCTTGTAGCGAATGCCCTTTTGACATGTGCCGCACTCCTTTAAGGATCAATAATAAAAAATCGGAAAAATAGATAGTTTGTAACCGTCACACCCCCAAGGATAGACGGCAATTGCAAGGACTCAGCTCAATATGGAGACCGTTCCCAAGTATTTCAAGGCGCGTGACAGATTGTCGCAATCCAGACTGTCCAGCCAATGCAAGTCAGTCCAGCTGCGCAGCCAAGTGAACTGGCGCTTTGCCAATTGGCGCGTGGCAATAATGCCGCGCTCCTGCATTTCGGCTGACGTCAGCTTGCCATCCAGATGATCCCAGACTTGGCGGTAGCCTACAGCACGTATCGAAGGCAATCCTGGATGCAGATCACCTCTTGAACGCAGTGCTACGACCTCCTCTACGAACCCCTGTTCCAACATAATTGTGAATCTTTGTGCAATTCGCTCATGCAGCACCTGGCGATTCGCCGGAGCGATAGCCAGATTTGCGACAGTATAGGGCAATTGTCCCGCTCCAGAGGTGCCTGCATCAGTACTTTGCGCAGATTGTCTGAGGCGGTGGGCTGTCATGGTCTGGCCACTCACGCGCCAGACTTCCAGCGCCCGACTCAGGCGCTGAGGGTCGTTGGGATGAATGCGCGCGGCAGATACCGGGTCAATCGCCGCCAATTGCTCGTGAAGGGCCTGCCAGCCAAGGCGTGCAGCCTCTTCTTCGATTTCGGCGCGCACCTGAGGATCAGCGGGCGGCATGTCTGCCAGGCCTTCCTGCAGCGCCTTGTAATAGAGCATCGTGCCGCCCACCAGCAGCGGGATATTACCCCGCGCGGTGATCTCAGCCATGGCGGCGAGGGCATCGGTACGAAAATCCGCTGCCGAATAGCTTTGGGATGGATCGATAATGTCGATCAGACGATGGGGATGGGCGGCCAACAGTTCTTTGGACGGTTTGGCAGTGCCGATATCCATACCCCGGTACACCAGGGCCGAATCGACACTGATCAATTCGCAGGGCAGGACCTTGGTCAGCTCGATAGCCAGGTCGGTCTTGCCGGCGGCCGTCGGGCCCATCAGGAAGATGGCGGGAGGTAGAGAGCTCATCAACGGCCGCGCAGGAATAGTTTGTCCAGATCATCCAGGCCCATTTGGGTCCAGGTCGGTCGGCCGTGGTTGCACTGGCCGCTGCGCTCGGTGTTTTCCATATCCCGCAGCAAGCCGTTCATTTCCGGCAGGGCCAGGCGCCGATTGGCGCGGATCGCACCGTGGCAGGCCATGGTGCCGAGCAGTTCGTTGATATGCGCCTGGATCCGGTCACTGGTGCCGTATTCCATCAAGTCCGCCAGCACATCGGCCACCAAGCGATTGGCCTCGGCCTGCTTGAGCAAAGCGGGAATCTGCCGGATGGCCAGGGTTTCCGGGCCCAGGCGCTGCAATTCAAAGCCCAGTTTCTGGAACACCGCGTGGTGCTCCTCGGCGCAATCGGCTTCACGCTGACTGACCGCCAGGGACTCTGGCACCAGCAGTGGCTGGCCGCTCAGGCCTTCGCTGGCCATGGCGATCTTCAGGCGTTCGTACATGATCCGTTCGTGGGCGGCGTGCATGTCCACCAGCACCAGGCCGTGGGCGTTTTCCGCGAGGATATAGATGCCCTTGAGCTGGGCTAGGGCATAACCCAGGGGTGGAACATCCCCGCCACCTTCCGGCAGGGCAACTGCGCCCGGCTCAGCACCGGGCAGCGGCGCAAAAAATTCGCGATAGGCCGCCTGGGCCTCGGCCACCGGTACCGCCGATTGCGGTCGCGGGGTGTATTGATATTGATAGCCCGCACCGGCACCGGAACCCGCTGCCGGGTAACTTGGCTGGGCTGGTGGCGATTGCAGCAGGTTGGCCGCCAGGCTCATTTCGCCCTGAGGCCCGAATTCACCAGCCTCCGGCCCTGTCGGGCGGACAATGGCGGTGACAATCGGCGCGGCCAGTTGATCATCCGGGCGCACATCGCCCAGGGCACGGTGCAAGGTGCCATAAAGGAAGTCGTGGACCATACGCCCGTCACGGAAACGCACCTCGTGCTTGGTCGGGTGCACGTTGACGTCAACGACCGCCGGGTCCACTTCAAAAAACAGCACGAAGGTCGGATGCCGGCCATTGAACAGCACGTCGCGATAGGCTTGGCGTACCGCATGGGCCACCAGCTTGTCGCGCACCGCACGGCCATTCACAAAGAAATACTGCAAGTCCGCCTGGCTGCGGGAGAACGTTGGCAGGCCCACCCAGCCCCACAAATGCAGGCCATTGCGCTCGATTTCAATCGGCAGCGCCTGCTCCAGGAAGCCCGCGCCACAGATCGCCGATACGCGTCGCGCGCGCGCAGCATCGTCGTTGGCCTCGTGCAGGCTGAGGATGGTCTTGCCGTTGTGGCGCAGATGGAACGCCACATCGAAACGGGCCAGAGCCAGGCGCTTGATGACTTCTTGCAGGTGATCGAATTCGGTTTTTTCGGCCTTGAGGAATTTGCGCCGCGCCGGGGTATTGAAGAACAGGTCGCGCACTTCCACCGAGGTGCCCACCGGATGGGCCGCCGGCTGGACCCGGGGGGCCATGTCGCGGCCTTCGGTCTCTACCTGCCAGGCCTGTTCGGCGCCACGGGTGCGGGAAGTCAGGGTCAGGCGCGCCACGGAGCTGATCGACGCCAGCGCCTCACCACGAAAGCCCAGGCTCATCACCCGCTCAAGGTCTTCCAGGTCACGGATCTTGCTGGTGGCATGTCGCGCCAGGGCCAGCGGCAGGTCATCGGAGGAAATCCCGCTGCCATCGTCGCGCACCCGCAGCAACTTGACCCCGCCCTGCTCCACATCCACGTCAATGCGCTTGGCACCGGAATCGAGGCTGTTCTCCAACAGTTCCTTGATCACCGAGGCCGGGCGCTCGACCACTTCGCCGGCAGCGATCTGGTTGGCCAGTCGCGGGCTGAGCAGTTCGATGCGCGAGGCGCTGTTCAATACCGATTCACTCATTACTGTGCTGCCAATTCAGTGCCGGGGATGGTCAACACCTGGCCGACTTTCAATTCGTCCGTTTTCAGGCTATTGGCGCTGCGCAACGTAGCAGCCGACACCTGGAAGCGTACGGCCAGCATGGCCAGGGTGTCGCCGGGTTGCACCCGGTGATCGCGTGGGCCCTGGGCGATTTTCCCGGAATCACGCAGCCAGGCGATATAGGTGCCCGGTGGCGGGTTCTGCTGGAAGAACTGACGCACGCCGGAACTGATGGAGCGCGCCAGCGCCTGTTGGTGGCTGGCGGACGCCAGCTTGTTGGCTTCGTTGGCGTTGGAGATAAAACCGGTTTCGACCAGGATCGACGGAATATCCGGCGACTTAAGCACCATAAACCCGGCCTGCTCTACCCGCTGCTTATGCAACGGCGTGACGCGGCCCATGTTAGTCAGGACTTTCTGCCCGACGTTCAGGCTGGAGGTCAGCGAGGCGGTCATCGACAGATCCAGCAACACACCTGCGAGCATGCGGTCCTTGTCATCCAGGGACACGTTGCCAGCACCACCGATCAAGTCGGAGCGGTTTTCGCTATCGGCCAGCCAGCGGGCGGTCTCGGACGTGGCGCCGCGATCCGACAGGGCAAACACCGAGGCGCCAAAGGCGGCCTTCGACGGTGCGGCGTCGGCGTGGATCGAGACAAACAGGTCGGCGCCCTTCTTGCGGGCGATTTCGGTACGCCCACGCAATGGAATGAAGTAGTCACCCGTACGGGTCAATTCGGCGCGATAGCCTTTCATCCCATTGATCTGGCGCTGCAATTCCCGGGCAATGGCCAAGACCACGTCTTTTTCGTGTTGGCCACGGGAGCCGGAGGCGCCGGGGTCTTCACCGCCGTGGCCGGCGTCGATCACCACGATCACATCACGCTTGCCCGCTGGCGCTGGCGGCAGGGGTGGCAACTTGATCTGGGGCTGCGCAGGATTGACCGGCACGGCGGGCGTCGTGGCAACCGCAGGTGCGGGCGCAGGGGCTGGCGCTGCGTCGGCCGGGTTGTCAAACAGGTCGACCACCAGGCGGTTGCCATACTGGGCATTCGGCGCGAGGGAAAAACTCTTGGGCGTGACGACCTTCTTCAGGTCGATGACCACCCGCAGGTCGGTCGGCGTGCGCTGGGCCGAGCGCATCGCGGTAATCGGCGTATTGGCGGTGGAGACCTTCAACGGCGCGGCCAGGGTCGCGCCGTTGATATCGATCACCAGGCGATCAGGCGCCGTCAGGGTAAAGACACTGTGCTGGACCGGGCCAGACAGGTCGAACACCAGTCGCGTGTTATCCGGCGCTCGCCACAGGCGCACACTTTTTACCTGTGAAGCGGCCAGAGCATTGACAGTCATTGCCGCAAGCAACACCCCCACGACAGCAACCAACGCGCGAAAGCGCATACCTAACCCACCCATTATTAGAATTCCAAATCCAAAGCGGCACACCAGGACTCACTGCGCGCGCTCTGGGACAACAATTTCAACTGACGCCCATTGTCATGCGGGGTAATGGTAATGGTCAGGTCAGGCTTTGGCAAAAAGCCTGTGCCCTTGTCCGGCCACTCGATCAGGCATAACGCTTCGCCATCGAAGTAATCGCGGATGCCCATGTACTCCAATTCCTCAGGATCCACCAGGCGATACAGGTCGAAATGAAACGCGCGTATATCACCTATTTCGTAAGGCTCTACCAGGGTGAACGTCGGACTTTTCACCGCACCGGTATGCCCAAGCCCACGGATGATGCCGCGCGACAGCGTGGTTTTACCGGCCCCCAGGTCACCCTGTAGAAAAATCAGACCAATGCCTTTAGTGATTTCAGCAATGCGCTTACCAAAAGCCACCATGGCCTCTTCATCCGCAATAATCAGCGTTACTTCAGACACGGTGACTGCTCCTCCAACAACTGACGAATGGCGGGAATCAAGTCGCTGGCAGCCAAGCCGCGACCAAAGCTGCCCTGGCGATCGCCCGCCGTGGCATGCAACCACACCGCCAGGCTGGCGGCCTCGAACGCCGGCATGCCCTGGGCCAGCAGCGCGCCGATCAGGCCGGCGAGCACATCACCCAGGCCTGCCGAAGCCATGGCCGGATGCCCCTGATCACAACGCGCCACCCGCCCATCCGGGCTGGCGATCAGGCTGCCAGCACCCTTGAGCACCGTGACGGCATTGAATTTCTGGCTCAGCGCGCGCGCCACCTTAAGCCGGTCGGCCTGAACCTCGGCTGTAGAGATCCCCATCAGCCGCGCCGCTTCACCCGGGTGCGGAGTGATCACGCAATCGGCCGGCAGAGCGACATGGCCTGCGGCCAGCAGGTTCAGTGCGTCAGCATCCCAGACCTGGGGTTGCCGGGCATTGGCGGCCACCGACAGCAGGCTTTTGCCCCAGGCCATGTCGCCCAGGCCAGGACCAATGACGATCACAGAGACTTTTTCCAGCAAGGCCATCAACTGATTGGCCGAATGCACGCCCCGCGCCATGACTTCCGGCAAGCGGGTCAGGGCTGCCGGGACATGTTCGCTGCGGGTCGCCAGGGACACCAGGCCAGCCCCACTGCGCAGCGCGCTCTCGGCACTCAGCAGCGACGCACCGCCAAAGCCATGGTCGCCGCCAATGACCAGGACATGGCCAAACTGGCCCTTGTGGGCCGCTGGGGAACGCGCAGCCAGTTGCGGCAAATGGCCAGGCAACAGGGGCTGAACGTCGGTTATTTCGTGTTTTGTCTGCGGCATGCGTCTTCAAGCTCCGATGTCTGGCAGAATTATACGCATCTAACCTGCGGTTTCTCTCGTCTCATGCCTGCTATTACCACCGATCTGCCCGCCCTCGCCCAATCGATCAAAGACTGGGGCCGCGAGCTGGGCTTTCAACAAGTCGGCATCAGCGGCCTGGACCTGGCCGAGCATGAACAGCACCTGCAGCGCTGGCTCGACGCGGGCTATCACGGCGAGATGGACTACATGGGCGCCCATGGCAGCAAGCGCTCGCACCCGGACGAGTTGGTACCCGGCACTTTGCGCGTGGTGTCCCTGCGCATGGATTACCTGCCCGGCGACACGCAAATGGCGCAACTGCTGGCCCAACCCGAAAAAGCCTACATCTCCCGTTACGCCCTGGGCCGCGACTACCACAAGCTGATCCGCAAGCGCGTGCAGCAACTGGCCGACCGCATCCAGGCACAGATCGGCCCGTTTGGCTTTCGCGCCTTTGTCGACAGCGCCCCGGTGCTGGAAAAAGCCATCGCCGAAAAGGCCGGCCTGGGCTGGATCGGCAAAAACACTCTGGTCCTCAACCGCAAGGCCGGCAGTTACTTCTTCCTCAGCGAACTGTTTGTCGACCTGCCGCTGCCTATCGACCCGCCCCACAGCACCGAACATTGCGGCCGCTGCACCGCTTGCCTGGATATCTGCCCGACCAATGCGTTCGTCGGGCCCTATGTGCTCGACGCCCGGCGCTGTATCTCCTACCTGACCATTGAGCTTAAAAGTGCGATCCCCGAAGACCTGCGGCCATTGATTGGCAACCGCGTGTTCGGCTGTGATGACTGTCAGATCGTTTGCCCGTGGAATCGTTTCGCCCGGCCTTCAGGAGAAAGCGATTTCAAGCCACGCCACAATCTGGATAACGCCGAACTGGCCGAGTTATTTATGTGGGATGAGGATAAATTCCTCAGCAGCACCGAAGGCTCGCCGCTGCGCCGCGCCGGTTACGAGCGCTGGCTACGCAACCTGGCCGTGGGCCTGGGGAATGCGCCCTCCAGCATTCCGGTGCTCGAAGCGTTGAAGGCGCGCCGGGATTACCCCTCTGAACTGGTCCGCGAACATGTGGAATGGGCGCTGAACCAGCACGCGATCCGTCAGTGCTCGTCGTTGTAGACGAACTTGGGCATTTCCCAATGAAAGCGGATCGCCAGCAGGCGTAACAGAAAACCGCTGAACAGGGTGAGCAGGATAGCTTGCTCACTGGGCAGTTCGAGGTAGATGCACAGCATGTAGCACCAGGCCGCGAGGAACGACACGCTGGCATACAGTTCGCGGCGGAAGATCAGCGGAATGTCGTTGCAGAATATATCCCGCAGGATGCCGCCGAACACCCCGGTAATCACGCCGCTGACCGAGGCCACCAGCATGCCGTGGCCCATTTCCAGAGCCGTCATGCAGCCGATCAAGGTGAAGGCCACCAGGCCGACGGCGTCCAGCGCCAAAAACAACGAGCGCAAATGGCGCATCAGTGGCGCGATAAAGATCGTCACCAAGGCCGCAACCGAAGTCAGTACCAGATATTCCGGGTGTTTGACCCAGGTCAGCGGGTAGTGGCCCAGCAGCACATCACGCACCGAACCGCCGCCAAGGGCTGTGACGCACGCGATCAGCACCACGCCAAACCAATCCATGCCGCGCCGACCGGCGGACAAGGCACCGGTCATGGCTTCGGCGGTGATGGCAATGAGGTAGAGCATCAACAGCATGATGGCGATCCTTGCAAGAATATTGTGCAGAGCTGGCGTGTTGTGGCGAGCGGGCTTGCCCCGCGCTGGGCTGCGTAGCAGCCCCGATAGTGGGCGATGATATCCGACCGAAGGGTTGCAGTGGCTGAATTAGGGCCACTGCGCGCCCCAGCGGGGGCAAGCCCGCTCGCCACGACATACCCACAACAAACCTGCCAAACGGTAGGATCAGGCCTTGATGAAATGCTTGCGGTAATGCTGCAGCTCGGCAATCGACTCGCGGATATCGTCCAGGGCCAGGTGGGTGCTGCCCTTATGGAAGCTGTCCTTGACCTCTGGCGCCCAGCGCGCAGCCAGCTCTTTCAAGGTCGACACATCAAGGTTGCGGTAGTGGAAGTAGCTTTCCAGCGCCTTCATATGGGTATAGAGGAAGCGGCGGTCCTGGCAGATGCTGTTGCCACAGATTGGCGACTTGCCCTTGGGCACCCATTTTTCCAGGAAGGCAATCGTTTCAGCCTCAGCCTCGGCCATGCTGATGCGGCTGTCGCGCACGCGCTGGGTCAGCCCCGAGTTGCCGTGGGTGCGGGTGTTCCATTCGTCCATAGTGGCCAACACCGCGTCGCTATGGTGGATAGCGATCACCGGACCTTCGGCCAAGGTGTTGAGGTTGCTGTCGGTGACAATGGTCGCCATCTCGATGATGACGTCGGTGTCAGGGTTCAGACCGGTCATTTCCAGATCGATCCAAATCAGGTTCTGTGGGTTTTGCATGTTGTAGTTCCTTGGCACCTTGGCGTAGCTGCGCAGTTTAGCAGGCGGCGGCGTGCTAGACTCGCGACCGTTTTACCCAACCTTTTGCATTATCGACACGGAACACCAATGGCCAAACGCCAGCTCAACCGCCGCCAAAACTGGCGCATCGAAAAAATCCAGGGTGAACGCGCTGCCCGCGCCGCCAAACGTGAGTCCTCTGCCGTGGAAGCGCTAGAGGGCGGCGATCTGGGCCCCGAACAAACGGGCCTGGTGATCGCACACTTTGGGGTGCAGGTCGAAGTCGAAGCCCTGGAAGGCGAACTGGCCGGCGCAGTGTTCCGCTGCCACCTGCGCGCCAACCTGCCCGCGCTGGTAACCGGCGACAAGGTGGTCTGGCGTGCCGGCAACCAGGGTATCGGGGTGATCGTCGCGCAACTGCCGCGCACCACCGAACTGCGTCGCCCCGACAGCCGCGGCCAACTCAAGCCGGTAGCGGCCAACGTCGACATGATTGTCATCGTCTTCGCCCCGCTGCCCGAGCCCCACGCCAACCTGATCGACCGCTACCTGGTGGCTGCCGAACACGCCGGCATCCGCCCGCTGCTGCTGTTGAACAAATTCGACTTGATCGACGAACACAACGCGCCAGCGCTGAATGCGCTGCTCGCGGTTTACCGGCATCTGGGTTACCCGGTACTGGAAGTCTCGGCGCACCATGGCAATGGCATGGAACAGCTGCAACAGCAGTTGGACGGGCGCATCAGCGTGTTCGTCGGCCAGTCGGGCGTGGGCAAGTCGTCGCTGGTCAACAGCCTGTTGCCGGAAGTCGAGACCCGCGTCGGCCCGCTGTCGGAGTTGTCTGGCCAGGGCACGCACACCACCACCACCGCTCGCCTGTTTCACTTCCCGGGCGGCGGCGAGTTGATCGACTCACCGGGCATCCGTGAATTCGGCCTGGGCCACGTCAGCCGCAGCGATGTAGAGGCCGGTTTCATCGAGTTCAACGACTTGATCGGCACCTGCCGCTTCCGCGACTGCAAGCACGATCGCGAGCCAGGCTGCGCCTTGCTCAAGGCCTTGGAAGATGGCCGCGTGCAGCAGCAGCGGATGAACAGCTATCGCTCGATCATCGCCAGCTTGCCAGAGAGCAGCTATTAAGCTGTAGGCACACGCTTATGTAGGAGCGAGCTTGTGTGGGAGCGGGCTTGCTCGCGAAAGCGGTGGGTCAGCCAACCTCAATGTTTACTGGGCCGACGTCTTCGCGAGCAAGCCCGCTCCCACACAAGCCCGCTCCGACACAAAGCGCATCAGCTACCGGCTGGGGCTTCTCCCGGAGCCTTCACCCCGCCCTCATCAAACAGATTCAGCTTCTGGCGCAACTCATGGGCCGGCAACGGCTGCTGCTCTGGCGGCAGGGCGTTCGGGTCCACCGGCACTTCACCCGGTGCGCCATCGCCCTGGGTCGGTACCGGCGGTGTGGCGCCCTGTTCACCTTCAATGGCGCGCTGGGCCTTTTTGGTCAGCACCACAATATCAATGCGCCGGTTGATCGGGTTGAACGGGTCCTTCACATCAAACAGCTGCGATGACGCAAAACCCACCACGCGCGCTACCTGGGTATCCGGATAACTGCCGGCCACCAGGGCACGGCGCGCAGCGTTGGCGCGGTTGGCAGACAGCTCCCAGTTGCCGAAATCACCCAGGCCCGAATACGGCTTGGCATCGGTGTGGCCGCTGACGCTGATCTTGTTCGGCACCGCCTTGATGGTGTCGGCCATGGCCAGCAGGATGTCTTCGAAGTAAGGCTTCAGGCGCGCACTGCCAGAATCGAACATCGGTCGGTTGGCCGCATCCATGATCTGGATACGCAAGCCGTCCGGAGTGATCTCGAAGTGGATCTGATCCTTGAATTTCTGCAGTTGCGGATTCTCGTCAACCTTGTTCTGCAGTTCTTGCAGCAACAATTCCAGGCGTTCCTGCTCGACCTGTTCGGCCATGCTTTCGACGGTCTGGCGTTCAATCGGGATGTTTTCCTGGGGCGCTTCGGTCTGCACTTCCGGGTTGATGGTGCGCTCGGGAGCCAACTCTGGCGAACCACCGAGGTCGATCACAAACGGCGTGCCACTCTCGGAGAAGCCGATGGGATCCTTGAAATAACCGGCAATGGCGATCTTCTGTTCCGGCGTCGCGGTGGACATCAGCCACAGCACCAGGAAGAACGCCATCATCGCCGTCGCAAAGTCGGCAAACGCAATTTTCCAGGCGCCGCCGTGGTGCCCGGCAGCGAAGCGCTTGACGCGCTTGATGATGATTGGCTGGTTGTTTTCCATGGCTTAGCGACCGCGAACTGCTTGTTCCAGCTCGGCAAAGCTCGGACGATGCTTCGGATACAACACTTTGCGCCCGAACTCCACGGCCAGGGACGGCGGCATGCCGGAAGCGGATGCCACCAGCGACGCTTTGATGGCTTCGTAGATATTCAGCTCTTCCTTGGCATCGTGGGCCAGGGAGGTGGCCAGCGGACCAAAGAAACCATACGCCGCGAGAATACCGAAGAAGGTCCCCACCAACGCTGCACCCACGTGCATGCCGATCGCGGCCTGGTCGCCTTCGCCCAGGGACGCCATGGTCACCACGATACCCAGTACTGCCGCGACAATACCGAAGCCGGGCATGCCGTCGGCGATGCCGGTCACGGCGTGGGATGGGTGTTCGAGTTCTTCCTTGAGGCTGAACAGCTCCATGTCGAACAAGCCTTCCAGCTCGTGCGGGGCCATGTTGCCGGAGGACATGATGCGCAGGTAGTCGCAGATGTAGGCCGTCATGCGCTCGTCTTTGAGCACGGCCGGGTACTTGGCGAAGATCGGGCTGGCCGC
Organism: Pseudomonas sp. WS 5027; assembly: GCF_012985695.1. NCBI lineage: Bacteria > Pseudomonadati > Pseudomonadota > Gammaproteobacteria > Pseudomonadales > Pseudomonadaceae > Pseudomonas > Pseudomonas sp. WS 5027. The sequence continues at coordinate 61,772 of NZ_JAAQWU010000002.1, forward strand.
AGCGTCCTCGATATCACCCTCGATAGCCATCATGCCTTCACGGCGGCTCTTGTTGAGGATCTCGTAGACCAGGCCCAGCACTTCCAGGTAGAAGGTGTGGGAAAAGCGCGAGCTGAACATGCCCAGCGACTTTTTGACCACGTGCATCGTCATGTAGCCGGGGTTAGCCTGCAGGAAAGCGCCAAACGCCGCACCGCCGATGATCAGCACTTCGAAGGGCTGGATCAGCGCAGCAATTTTACCGTGGGACAGAACGTATCCGCCGAGCACGCTTGCGATGACGACGATGATGCCGATAATTTTAGCCATAGGGGATGAGTACTTGCGCCGTCGGGTTCATGGACATATTCGGAAGATCTAAAAACTCTTCTTCTACTTATCGGCAAAACTGCGCCAGACTATAGCCCGTTAAGGCGAAAAGCCAGTTCGGCCCGCTCCGGGCGTGTTGACCGCAAGTGATGATCGCGCCCCAATCATGGCAAACGAAACGACAGTCCCAACAACAAAACCCAACTCTCTGGCTGGCTGGATAAAGCGCCTGGACGAGGTTCACCTGCCCGTCCCGCAAGCGAGCCACATGGCCGTGTGCAAGGCCATCGGCGACAGCCGCCGTTCGTTGCGAGATATTGCAGAGCTGATGCAAGACAGCCCGGCACTGGTCCTGAGCGTCATGCGCGAAGCCAACAACCAGGCCCACGGCAGCCTGGCAGAACCTGCGGAAAACCTTGAAGTGGCGATCAACCGCCTCGGCCTCAAGCGCACCGAAGAATTGCTCGCGCGCCTGCCGTCAGTGCCACTCAATGAAATCCCCGTGGCCCTGCGCCAACTGCAACTGATCAGCCAACATGCCTCGCAGCAAGCCAGCGGCCTGTTCGCCAGCCGCCTGGCGCGGCTTTGGCAGGATATCCATTGGGGCAGCCTGCTGTTTCTTTCGCCGCTGTGGCCGATGGCCGTGGCCTACCCCAAGCTCCTGGAAGAATGGGAACTGCGGGTGATTCACAAGGGCCAGTCGGCACGCAAGGTCGAGCAGGAACTGTTTGGCGTGCGCCTGCTGGAGCTGTGCCTGGGGCTGACCGAGGCCTGGCGCCTGCCGATCTGGGTGTCCCAGGGCTACCAACTGCTGCTCAAGGAACAACGCTTGCTGGTCAAGGCCCTGCACATCGCCCGCGATGAAGTGCCGTTGAGCCAACAGCAAAAACTCGATGACGACCCTGCCTTGCGCCGCTGGCTGAACCAGCCGGCCAACACCGTGCTACTGGCCAATGGCATGGCACTGGCGGCGCAAGAGTCCTGGACCTGCCCGCACACCCAGCGCTGGCAGTACCTTACCGCGCTGTACCTGCAGCAACCGCTGCCTGATGTGCAGCAGCAAGTGCACCAACAGGCCGCCACCAGCGCCCGCCATACCCTGACCGCTGGTCTCTGGCATCCGGCGTTGGCGCTGATCTGGCCGTGGCACGTGCAGCGTGTGCATCGCGGCCTGCTGCCAGCACCGCCACCCACAGCCGAAGCCCTGGCAATCTGGCGCAAGCGTTGCAGCGAGTTGTTGGTGGAGCCGAGTCGCTTCGCCAACGCCATGCACTTGACCACCTGCGCCAAGGAGGCCCTGGTGGCCAGCGGCATGCAGCGCGTCATGCTGCTGATGGCCGACAAGGCCCTGGCCACGTTGCGCGTGCATCAGGTCGACGGCCTGCCCAAGGACGCCGCCAACCTGAGCCTTGAGACCGCACAAAGCACGCTGCTGCAACGCCTGCTGGAGAAGTCTGCGCAGGTGCGCCTGACCCCGGACAATCACGCACAATTCGCGGCGCTGCTACCTGCCTCAGTGCGACGCCTGTTCGTGGGCGAGCACCTGCTGTTGCGCTCCCTGAGCTGTAATGGCCGGGTGGTGATGCTGATGATTGCCGACCAGGGTGGCGGGCCGTTCTCCGAAACCACCGTGCAGGCCTTCGGCAAAACCGCCCAATGCATCGAGAAAGCCCTGCACTGCTTTACCAACCGCACCACCTGATGCTTGCGTTACAATCGCCCTCTTTTATCGCCCAAACCTAGTGCCCGGGAGACCTCACATGCCTGACTTTTCTGGCTTGCCGCTGGTGATCGAGCCCAGCGATCTGCTGGATCACCTCGCCGCCGAGCAGTTGATTCTGGTGGACCTCACCAGCGCCGCACGTTACGCCCAAGGGCATATCCCCGGCGCGCACTTCGTTGATCCCAAGCGCACCCAACTGGGCCAGCCACCCGCACCGGGGCTGCTGCCGGCCAAGGCCGACCTGGAAAAGCTGTTCGGCGAACTTGGCCACACCCCGGACGCCACCTACGTGGTGTACGACGACGAAGGCGGCGGCTGGGCCGGGCGGTTCATCTGGTTGCTCGACGTGATCGGCCACAAGAAATATCACTACCTCGATGGCGGCCTGCTGGCTTGGCTGGATGAACAGCACCCGGTGTCCACCGAGGTCGCCGCCGCCGTTGCAGGGCCGGTCAGCCTGACCCTGCACGACGAACCCACCGCCACCCGCGAGTACCTGCAAAGCCGCCTCGGCGCGGCCGACCTGTGCATCTGGGATGCCCGTGGCCCGCTGGAGTACTCCGGCGAAAAAGTCCTCGCTGCCAAAGGCGGGCATATTCCCGGCGCGGTGAACTTCGAGTGGACTGCCGGCATGGACAAGGCGCGCAACCTGCGGATCCGCCGCGACATGCCGCAGATCCTCGAAGGCCTGGGCCTGACCAAAGACAAAGAAATCATTACCCACTGCCAGACTCACCACCGTTCTGGCTTCACCTACCTGGTGGCCAAGGCGCTCGGTTATCCGCGAGTCAAAGGTTATGCCGGTTCCTGGGGCGAATGGGGCAACCACCCCGACACCCCCGTCGAGATTTAAGGTTTAAGGACAGTTCATGAAAAAGCGTTTGTTTATCCTCAGCCAGTACCTGCTGCCCCATCACCTGCTGTCGCGCCTGGCCGGCTGCATTGCCGAGTGCCGCGTGCGCTGGTTCAAGAATGCCTTCACCACCTGGTTCGCCAAGCGTTACCAAGTGGATATGTCCCAGGCACTGGTGGAAGACGTGACCGCTTACGAGCACTTCAACGCCTTCTTCACCCGCGCCTTGAAAGACGGCGCGCGCCCACTGGACCCGACCCCGGGCGCGGTGTTGAGCCCGGCAGACGGTGCGGTCAGCCAGCTCGGCCCGATCGAGCATGGCCGTGTATTCCAGGCCAAGGGCCACAGTTTCAGCGTGCTGGAATTGCTCGGTGGCGACGCCGCCGTTGCTGCGCCATTTATGGGCGGTGACTTTGCCACCATCTACCTGTCGCCGAAGGACTACCATCGCGTGCACATGCCATTGGCCGGCACCCTGCGGGAAATGGTCTACGTGCCTGGGCGGATTTTCTCGGTCAACCAGACCACCGCCGAAAACGTGCCGGAGTTGTTTGCGCGCAATGAGCGAGTTGTCTGCCTGTTCGATACCGAACGCGGTCCGATGGCCGTGGTATTGGTTGGCGCGATGATTGTGGCGTCGATCGAGACCGTATGGGCGGGCCTGGTGACGCCGCCGAAACGCGAGCTGAAAACCTTCCGCTACGACGAAGCCGCCCGTGCGCCGATCCACCTGGAAAAAGGTGCGGAACTGGGGCGCTTCAAGCTGGGTTCGACGGCTATCGTGCTGTTTGGCCCAGGCCAGGTGCAGTGGGCGCAAGAGCTGGCGGCAGGCACCCCGGTGCAGATGGGCCAGGGTATCGCGCTGCCAAAAGCCTGATCCGAATACAGCGAAAATCAAATGTGGGAGCGGGTTTGCTCGCGAAAGCGGTGTGACAGTAGACACCTTAGTTGACTGACACACCGCCTTCGCGAGCAAGCCCGCTCCCACATTTTTGACCGCGTTCCTGTCGTTATTGGCCGTCGCGGTCGCGAAAGCCCAACAGATACAGGACACCGTCCAAGCCCAAGGTCGAAATCGCCTGCTTGGCCGATTGCTTGACCAACGGCTTGGCACGGAACGCCACGCCCAACCCGGCGATAGCCAGCATCGGCAAGTCGTTGGCACCGTCGCCGACCGCAATGGTCTGCTCCAGACGCAAACCTTCCTTGTGCGCCAACTCCTTGAGCAAGTCAGCTTTGCGTTGCGCGTCGACAATCGGCTCGACCGCCACGCCCGTCACCTTGCCATCCACCACTTCCAGCTCGTTGGCGAACACATAGTCGATGCCCAGCTTGGCCTGCAATTGCTTGGCGAAGTAGGTAAAGCCGCCCGACAGAATCGCCGTCTTGTAGCCCAGGCGCTTGAGTTCGGCGAACAGGGTCTCGGCACCTTCGGTCAAGCGCAGCGAGGCGCCGATGGAATCCAGCACGCTAACGTCCAGGCCCTTGAGCAGCGCCAGGCGCTCCTTGAAGCTGGCGCGAAAGTCCAACTCACCCGCCATGGCGCGCTCGGTGATCGCGGAAACTTGCTCGCCAACGCCCGCAGCCTTGGCCAACTCGTCGATGACCTCGGCTTCGATCAGGGTCGAGTCCATGTCGAATACCGCCAGGCGGCGATTGCGACGGAACAGCGAGTCTTCCTGGAAGGCGATATCGACGTTCAACTCTTGGGCGACGCTGAGGAACTCGGCGCGCAAGGCCTGCGGATCGGCCGGCTCACCGCGCACCGAAAATTCGATACAGCCCTTGCCCTGGTCCGCCGGCATGTCCAGCGGCATGCGGCCCGACAGACGGTCGATATGATCGATGTTCAGACCATATTGCGCGGTGATCGAACTGACCCGCTGCAATTGTTCGGCGGTCACCCGGCGCGTCAACAGCGTGACGATATGGCGTTTTTTGCCTTGGCCGGCCACCCAATGCTGGTAATCCTCTTCGGAAACCGGGGTGAAACGTACCTGCTGATCCAGCTTATAGGCAGTAAACAGGATGTCCTTGAGCACGGACGAGGCCTGCTCAGTGCTCGGGATCTCGACCAGGATGCCGAACGACAGGGTGTCGTGGATCACGGCCTGGCCGATGTCGAGAATGGTCACACCACCCTGGGCGAGCACACCAGTAATGGCTGCGGTAAGACCCGGACGGTCCTCACCTGTGATGTTAATCAGGACAATTTCGCGCAAAGCGCACCCCCGGGCTGGAAAAAAACCGCATTCTACCCACTTTCAGTGACCATCGGGCACAGCCAGCGCTTTGCCGGTCTTGGGCCTGTCGCTATACTGCGCGTCAACTTCACGGACCAAGAGCCGAGCGCAAGTGAACCGGCCCACGCCAGTAAAAACCGATAATTTCTTCCTGCTGATCTTCCGGGCACTGCGCCACCGCCGTGTACCGATCGCATTACGCATTGCCAGCCATAACGTGATCCTGGTCGCCTTGGCCCTGGTGATCTATGCCTGCGTGATGGGGCTGCAGTTCAAACAGGCCATGCACGAGCAAGCCGACGCCCTGGGCGAAAGCTTGACGACCCAGACCGCAACGTCGGCGACCGAACTGTTGGTGTCCAATGACATCCTCAGTCTCAACGTGCTGCTCAACAACCTGACCAAGAACCCGCTGGTGGCCCACGCCGCTATCTACAGCGTGGACAACCGGATCATGGCCGAAGCCGGGCAACGCCCGAAAAACGGCCTGCTGGGTGAGGCCGAAGGCCTGTACCAGAGCAATATCACGTTTCAGGATGTGAAGGCCGGCCAATTGCGCATCAGCCTGGACATGCAACAGTTCCAGCAGCCGATGACCATCAGCCTGCAAAGCATGGGCATCCTCAGCGCGATCCTGCTGGCTCTGGCTCTGGCCTTGAGCCTGCGCCTGGGCCGGCATATCTCCACGCCCCTGATGCAACTGCGTATCTGGCTGCGCGATATCGACGAACATACCCCGGCCACCGACCGCCAGGATGAGATCGGCGACCTTGCCCGCCAGTTGCACACAAGCTTCGCCCCGGAACCGGCGGTGCAGCAGGTCGAGCCTGAACCGGAGTTTGACGACGCCGATTACGACGACGAACCCGAGTTTGCGGTGCGCAACCTGCGTGACCCGAGCTTCGACGAGTCGGCGCCGGTGGTGGGCCTCAAGCCAGTACCGCGCACGGCCATCAAGGCCGACGAAGACAGCCTGGACGATGACGACCCGTTTGCCGACTTGCGCGACGACTCAACGCCTGCACCGTTGCCGACACCAAAACCTGCCGTCTCCCAGAACACCCAGCCACAGCACAGCGCCGTACTGGCCGTGCAACTGGGCGCCCAGGAGCAATTGCGCCGCCTGCCCCGCGCCCGCCTGACCGAGTTGCTGGAACGCTACCGCGACTGCCTCGACCAGGCGGCTTCGCTGTACCAGAGCGAGCTGCACACCCTCAATGATGGCAGCACGCTGATGCTGTTCCACAGCGAAGACAGTGGCGAAGACTACCTGACCAATGCCATCTGCTGCGGTGAGCTGCTGCGCGCCCTGGGCCACGCGTTGCAAATTGAAGTCGCTGACAGCGGCATCACCCTGCAACTGCAACTGGGCCTGACCTTGGGCGACGACCTGTATGGCATGAGCCAGATCGATCTGCTGCTGACCGAAAACGCCCAGGACGCCCTGGCCTTGTCGCAACACAGCCGCAACCTGCTGCTGGTGGAGCGCAAGATCAGCGACGACGCACTGATCCGCCAACGCGCGCGTATCCGCCCGATTGCCAGCCCGGAAGGCGCGTGCTGTGTCGAGCGGTTGATGGAGCCTTATCCGTCGATGCTGGAGCGCCAGTTGGCGCGGATGCATGAGACCCGCAACAAGGGTTGAATCATCCCCCCAATAAAAAGCCCACCCTTGATCACTCAAGGGTGGGCTTTTTATTGGCTCTGTGTAGGAGCGAGCTTGCTCGCGAAGATCGTCAACGTTAACGCGCTTATCCTGAATGAGCGCGGCGCCCTTGAGGTTTTCGCGAGCAAGCTCGCTCCTACAGGGGGCATTTACCTCAGAAGCGGAACACTTCCATATCCGTACGAATCGGCGAAGCCATCGGGATCTTCGGCTTTTCCGGGGCCGCCGGCTTGGCGGGGGCCGGGGCCTGTTTGCGCGGGGCCTCGGCAATCGGTGGCTGGTTGGCCAGCGGCTTGAGGGCTACCGACAGCTGTTCTGCCAAACGCTGCAACAACACACCCTGGGCCTGGACCTGGGAGGCCGTGCTGCCCGCATGCTGTTCCTGCAGATGCACGATGCGGTTGTCCCGCACCTGGCCGCGGCGGTCGATCAGGCGCCATTGCGCATCGAGGATGGCCGGCTGCGAAGCTCCGGAGTCCAGGCGCGTGATGGTCAACAATACCTGCACATCGGGCGTAAAGCTGGTGGGCGCCGGCGACAGCACCACACGCTGGCTGTCCAGATGACCGGCCACCTGGCGCAGCATCAATTGGTTGATATCCGACGACAAGCTACCGGCCCAACGGCCGTCGATGGAGCCTTGCAGGCTGCCATCGTCCTGGCGTTGCAGCAGGGTTTCACGCTGCAGGTAATCGGCAACCACTACCGGCCCGAGCAAGACCGCCATGCCAGCACTTTGCGCTGGCTGCGCCGGATTTCCGCTATCCAGCTGGTACAGCGACACCGGTTGGTGCGTAGTGCAACCCGCCAACCCCAAAAGGCCAGCGAGCATCAAAAATAAAGGAAGGCGTGGAGCAGTCATCATCCCATCCAGGTGGCTGCCACAAGGCAAACCACAATGTAATACTAAAAATAACCTATACGCGCTCAGCCACGCCGGCGCTGGAAAGGCCATATCATCCGTGAATATGCGCCATGACTCCAGCGCGAAAGCGCCGATCTACGCGTTAAATCGTAGATCGGGCGCTCTATATCGCTTTAAGCGGGTGTTTCTACCAGCAATGCATCCACTCGCTGGAAGCCACGGGGCAATTTGTTCCCGCGGCGCCCGCGTTCGCCCTTGTAATGCTCCAGGTCGTCAGGGCGCAGGGACAACGTGCGCTTGCCGGCTTGCAGCACCAGGGTCGAGCCCTCCGGGATCACCGCGATGTCGGTCACGTACTCTTCGCGACTGGCCACCCGCTCCCCTGGGATACCAATGATCTTGTTGCCCTTGCCCTTGCCCAACTGCGGCAGGTCGCTGATCTTAAACACCAACAAGCGCCCTTCGGTGGTCACCGATGCCAGCCAATTGCCTTCGCGGTCCTCGACCGGACGCGGCAAGATCACCTTGGCGTTGTTCGGCAAGCTCAACAGGGCCTTGCCCGCCTTGTTCTTGGCCTGCAAGTCCTCGCCCTTGACCACGAACCCGTAGCCGGCGTCGGAGGCGATGACGTACAGCGAATCATCATCGGGCAGCAACACACACTCAAAACTCGCCCCTGGCGGTGGCGCCAGGCGGCCGGTCAGTGGTTCGCCCTGGCCCCGCGCAGACGGCAAGGTATGGGCCGGCACCGAATAACTGCGCCCGGTGGAGTCGATAAACACCGCAAACTGGTTGGAGCGCCCTGCGGCGGCGGTCTTGAACCCATCCCCCGCTTTGTACGACAGGCCAGTGGCATCAATATCATGCCCCTTGGCGGAGCGAACCCAACCCTTTTCCGACAGAACGACGGTAATTTTCTCGTTGGGCAACAGCTCTGTTTCGGTCAGGGCCTTGGCCTCGGCACGCTCGACAATCGGCGAGCGGCGGTCGTCGCCATAGGTCTCTGCATCTTTGATCAATTCGCTGCGCACCAGCTTCTTGAGCTTGGCTTCGCTACCCAGCAGCGCTTGCAGCTTGGCTTGTTCCTTGAGCAACGCGTCCTGCTCGTCGCGCAACTTCATCTCTTCCAGGCGCGCCAACTGGCGCAGGCGGGTGTCGAGGATGTAGTCGGCCTGGATTTCGCTCAGTTCGAAACGCGCGATCAACTCGGCCTTCGGGTGCTCGGCGGTACGGATGATGTGGATCACTTCATCCAAGTTGAGGTAGGCAATCAGCAAGCCGTCCAACAGATGCAGGCGACGCTCGACCTTGTCCAGCCGGAACTGCAGGCGGCGGCGTACGGTATTGACCCGGAACTCCAACCACTCCACCAGCAGGTTGCGCAGGTTTTTCAGCTGCGGCTTGCCGTCCAGACCGATGATGTTGACGTTGACCCGGTAGCTGGATTCCAGCTCGGTGCTGGCAAACAGATGCTGCATCAGCACTTCGTGATCGACCCGGCTATTGGTCGGGATGATCACGATGCGGCAAGGGTTCTCGTGGTCGGACTCGTCACGCAGGTCAGCGACTTGCGGCAATTTCGACGGCTTGGCCTGCATCAGCGCGGCAATCTGTTCCAGCACTTTGGCGCCGGAGACCTGGTGCGGCAAGGCGGTGACGATGATGTCGCCATCTTCGATGTGGTACACGGCACGCATGCGCACCGAGCCCTTGCCGGTCTCGTACATCTTCAGCAGGTCGGCACGCGGCGTGATGATTTCCGCTTCGGTCGGGTAGTCCGGGCCCTGGATATGCTCGCACAGCTGCTCGACCGTGGCCTTGGGCTCATCGAGCAGACGCACGCAGGCGGTGGCGACTTCGCGCAGGTTGTGCGGCGGTACGTCGGTGGCCATGCCCACGGCGATGCCGGTGGTGCCGTTAAGCAGGATATTGGGCAGGCGCGCCGGCAAGACCAGCGGCTCGTCGAGGGTGCCGTCGAAGTTCGGGCCCCAGTCTGCGGTGCCCTGGCCCAGCTCGCTGAGCAGTACTTCGGAGTAGCGCGACAGCCGCGCCTCGGTGTAACGCATGGCGGCGAAGGACTTGGGATCATCCGGCGCACCCCAGTTGCCCTGACCATCGACCAGGGTGTAGCGGTAGCTGAACGGCTGGGCCATCAGCACCATGGCTTCGTAGCACGCCGAGTCGCCGTGGGGGTGGAACTTGCCGAGCACGTCACCAACGGTACGCGCCGACTTCTTGTGCTTGGAATCCGCGTCCAGGCCCAACTCACTCATGGCGTAGATAATGCGCCGCTGTACCGGTTTCAGGCCATCGCCGATATGTGGCAGGGCACGGTCCATGATCACGTACATGGAGTAGTTGAGGTAGGCATTTTCGGTGAAGTCAGCCAGCGACCGGCGCTCTACGCCGTCTAAGCTGTCTGCAAGGATGTCACTCATGCGGGCCTCATCATTGTCTGGTCTGGCGCAGCAGCAAGGTGCCGCCACGCTGGGTAAATTCAAGTTGTTTCAATGCGCTCATGCCCAACAGCACTTGCTCGCCACCCAGGCCCGGCGCCACCAGGGCGCGTACGTCCTGCAGGACGATATCGCCCAGTTGCAGGCGGTCGAGGTGGGTGCGATAGCCCTGGCTGCGGCCGTTGGCGGTGCTCAAGGTCACCGGCAAACCGCGTTTGAGCCCCAGGCGTTCGGCCAACTCGGCCGGTACCGCCACGTCGGTGGCACCGGTATCGAGCATGAAATCCACCGGCTGGCCGTTGATCTGGCCAGTGGCGACAAAATGCCCCTGGCCGTTGCCGACCAGTTTCACTTCTATATAACCCGCGTGTTGCTGCGAGGTAACTACGGCGTTGGGGTTTTCCTGACGCGCTTCCCATTGCCCAAAAAACCGTGTTGCCAGAAACAGCCCGGCGCCCCACGCCACGAACATCAATATGCGTCCGGCGCGCTTGCCAGGCGGCTGCGTACTCACGGCTGGGCGCTCCAGCCACCGGCCGGAGCGGCAAAACGATAGACCATCGGGCGTTTTTCACCGTCGGCCCGGGCGCCGAAATTATTGTCGATGCCAATCCAGGCTCCGTCGGCGTCAATCAGCAAGGCTTCCGCCAGACCATAACTCTGGGAGTAACGTCGATTTGGCAGCAACGCCTCATCGGCATACGACCAGCACAGCTCGACCTTGGCCGTTACGCTATCGCGCCGGCAGATCTGGAACGCATTGCGCTCCAAGGTAAACAGCTTGCCATTGAACAGCGCTAGGTCGGCAAAGTCCTTGGACACCGCCTTGGCTCCCGGAAACTGCGCCGGCTGCATTTCCTGGCCGGCTTCGCTCAACAGTACGCAGGGGCCGTCGCAATCCCAAACGCTCTGCCCACGCTTGATCGAAATCAGCCCGCGCCGCTCACGCTCGGCAGCCAGCCAGATCTGATTGCCCTCGGGGTTGACCGCCAGGCCTTCAAACAACGCATTGAAGTGCAGCAGCAAGCCACTGGCCCGAGCCTCGCGAACCATGCCAGGGGCAATCTTCAGCCACTCTGGATCGCCGCTTGCCGGCACCTGCAGCACCGCCGCGTGGGCTTCGCTGACGATATAGCGATTACCCGCGGCGTCACAGCTGATGCCTTCAAAATCCAGGTCGCCGCCGCGAATCACCGACGCCGCCGTGGTGCGTGCGCGCAAGCCCCAAGGCAGGCCCGACTCAGGCACCGGCGGCACATCGATCTTTACCGTCTCGGCCTGCCAGGTGTCGGCGCGGGTATCGAGGCGGTAGATCTGGTCGTCGTCGCGATCAGAGACCGTCCACAACTCCTTGCCACACAAGGCCAGGCCCGACAGGTTACCGCCACTCATGCCGTCTACCGGGTGCTCGGACAGCAATTTGAGCTCGGCCGGAGGCTGGGCCACGACCTGGGTCGCTGCCAACCCACTCAACAACAGTATCGCCAGGGCGAAACCGCTGCGCATCAGCCCAATACCTCGGCCAGGTTGCCTTTGGACTCCAGCCAGGCCTTGCGGTCGCCGGCGCGCTTCTTGGCCAGCAACATGTCCATCATTTCCGAGGTCGCGGCGTAGTCTTCCAGGGTCAACTGCACCAGGCGCCGGGTGTTCGGGTCCATGGTGGTTTCCCGCAGTTGCGGTGGGTTCATTTCACCCAGGCCCTTGAATCGAGTGACTTGCGGCTTGCCACGTTTCTTCTCGGCCACCAGGCGATCGAGGATGCCGTCGCGCTCGGCTTCGTCCAGGGCGTAGTAGATTTCTTTGCCCAGGTCGATACGGTACAGCGGCGGCATCGCCACGTAGACGTGACCGGCATCCACCAGCGGGCGGAAATGCTGGACGAACAGTGCACAGAGCAAGGTAGCAATGTGCAAGCCGTCGGAGTCGGCGTCGGCGAGGATGCAGATCTTGCCGTAGCGCAACTGGCTCATGTCCTCGGCGCCTGGATCGACGCCAATGGCCACGGCGATGTTGTGCACTTCCTGGCTGGCCAGGACTTCGCTGCCATCGACTTCCCAGGTGTTGAGGATCTTGCCGCGCAGCGGCAGGATCGCCTGGAACTCCTTGTCCCGTGCCTGCTTGGCCGAACCGCCGGCAGAATCACCTTCCACCAGGAACAGCTCGGAGCGCATCGGGTCCTGCCCGGCACAGTCCGCCAGCTTGCCGGGCAATGCCGGGCCCTGGGTAATGCGCTTGCGCTCGACCTTTTTGCTGGCCTTGAGGCGACGGCCGGCGTTGTTGATCGCCAGTTCCGCCAGGGCCAGGCCCAGTTCCGGATGCTCGTTGAGCCACAGGCTAAAAGCATCCTTGACCACACCCGAGACAAACGCCGCCGCCTCGCGGGACGACAGGCGTTCCTTGGTCTGGCCGGAGAATTGCGGCTCCTGCATCTTCATCGACAGCACGAAGGCGATGCGTTCCCACACGTCTTCCGGCGCCAGCTTCACGCCGCGCGGCAACAGGCTGCGGTACTCACAGAATTCGCGCATGGCATCCAGCAGGCCCTGGCGCAGACCGTTGACGTGGGTGCCGCCCTGGGCGGTGGGGATCAGGTTGACGTAGCTTTCCTGGACACTGTCCCCACCCTCGGGCAACCACAGCAAGGCCCAGTCCACGGCCTCCTTGTTACCGGCCAGGCTGCCACAGAAAGGTTCGTTGGGCAGGCGTTCGAAGTCGCTGACCGAGTCTTCCAGGTAGGAGCGCAGGCCGTCTTCGTAGTGCCACTCGACCTTTTCGCCGGTGCCTTTGTCTTCAAAACTGACCAGCAAGCCCGGGCACAACACGGCCTTGGCCTTGAGTACGTGCTTGAGGCGGCTGATGGAGAATTTCGGGGAATCGAAGTATTTCGGATCCGGCGCGAAGTACACGCTGGTCCCGGTATTGCGCTTGCCGACAGTGCCAACCACTTCCAGCTCGGTGGCCTTGTAGCCATCGGCGAAGGTCATCTGGTATTCGTTGCCGTCGCGCTTGACCTTGACCCGCACCTGCGTGGACAGGGCGTTGACCACGGAAATACCCACACCGTGCAAGCCGCCGGAGAATTGGTAGTTCTTGTTGGAAAACTTGCCGCCGGCGTGAAGCTTGGTGAGGATCAGCTCGACACCCGACACCCCTTCTTCGGGGTGGATGTCCACCGGCATGCCGCGCCCGTCGTCGGACACTTCCAGGGAATGGTCGGCGTGCAAAATGACCTGGACCGACTTGGCGTGCCCGGCCAAGGCTTCGTCGACGCTGTTGTCGATGACTTCCTGGGCAAGGTGGTTCGGCCGACTGGTGTCGGTGTACATGCCGGGGCGTTTGCGCACCGGGTCGAGGCCCGAGAGGACTTCGATGGCGTCGGCGTTATAAGAGCTAGCGCTGGGAGTGGCCATGGGGTCTCGTCGTGAGTCGTTCGATTAAAAAGTAACCTGCGGTTTCACAATGCGGTGAAATCGAAGGATTGGTACTGATCTGCGCCAATGCCGGCAAAACTCAACAGCGCCGGCAACTGTCGGCCAAAGCCCTGGTAACCGTGGTCGCCGCCAGCCTGGATACGCAAGGCACAGGCCCGGTAATACTGCTCGGCGAGGCGATAATCCAGTGTTTCGTCCCCGGTCTGCAACCACACCTGATAGCGCTGGGCATCCTGGGGCGCTGCAACCTCAAGCTCAGCCAGGGCCGCGACGTGATCGTGGGTCAGTTCCCAGGTTTCATCGGTGTAGAGATTCTTCTGGGTGCCCAGGTAACCGTCGAACATGCGATGGGGCCTGACCGCCGGGTTGACCAGCAGGGCCTTGAGGCCATGGCGTTCGGCAAGATGGGTTGCATAGTAGCCGCCGAGTGAGCTGCCGACCAGCAGCGGCCGCCCCAGCTCGCCGATCGCCTGCTCCAACTGGGCAATCGCCTGGCGGGGGTGGTGATGCAGGGCCGGCACCCGCAGCTGGTCGGCCAGCCCGAGACTGTCCATCACGCCCATCAGGTAACTGCCCTTGGTCGAGGCCGGCGCGCTGTTGAAACCGTGGATATACAAGATCGAAGCGGACATGCCGGGCTCTCCGTGCGTTATCGGCCAAAGGGGCGCAGTTTACAGGGAATGACGCGGTGTGAGCAGGGTTACTGCCGAACGCGGTCTGCCAGGGGTTTGGGAGCGGGCTTGCCCGCGATAGCAGTCTATTCGCCATGAATTGGTTGGCTAACACCTCTATCGCGGCACAAGTATCTACACAACTCTCAGAAACTGACGCGCCCCCCCCTGTGGCGAGCGGGCTCGCCACAACAGCCCTATCTGCCTGGGGTTATGCGATGCAGCAAAGTTGTGTAGAAACCTATGCCTATCGCGGGCAAGCCCGCTCCTACATTGTGATGTGTGTTTGCAGGTTTAGTAGCCGTTGCTGCCGTAATCCACGGTAAAGGTGAAGCCTTCGACCCGTTCTACCCCTGTTTCCAGCAGCCCATCCGGATGCAGACGCAACCAACGATAGCCGGGGGCCTCTTCGCTGACCTTGAAATCCTCACTGCCGGGGGCGAACTGGATGCAGGTGGACGGCGACGCCAGCAGGCGCACGCCATTACGTTCCCGGTCGATTTCCTGGTGCACATGCCCCCACAGCACCGCCCGCACCTGGGGAAAACGGTCGAGCACGGCAAACAGCGCCTCGGGGTTACGCAAACCGATGGGCTCCATCCAGGCACAGCCAATGGGCACGGGGTGATGATGGAAGCACACCAGATGATGGCGACCCGGCGCTTCACTCAAGGCCTGGGCCAGGAGTTGCAACTGCACATCCGCCAGATAACCCGGCACCGAGCCCGGCACGGCGGAGTCCAGCAAAATGACCCGCCAGTTGCCCACATCCACCACCTGCTCCAGCAACGCACTGCCCATGGTCGCCTGGGCCATGACCTGCGGCTCATCGTGATTGCCGGGAATCCAGCGCGCCGGGGCGCCAATCTGCTGGCTCAGGTCGCGAAACAGCTGGTAGGACTCAAGCGTACCGTCCTGGGACAAGTCGCCGGTGGCCAACAGCAAATCAATCTGCGGTTGCCGGGCTCGCGCCAGCTCGATCACCCGTTGCAGGCTGTCGCGGGTGTTCATGCCCAGCAGCGTGCCGTCGGCCTCGGCAAACAGGTGGCTGTCAGACAGTTGCACCAGCAACGCCGGCGCATCGGGGTTCACGGTGGATACGCTCGGCAAGGCGTTCTCCCAGGGCAATCACATAGATGGACAATGGGTGCAATTATGCTGGGGCAGGACACAAAGAGGAAAGCCGTCAAACGCACGCCGTTGAACGCTATCGGACGACTTCAAACTCATGGCCCAGGGCCAGGCAATGGCTCAACCATTCACCGAGGAACACATTGAGCTGTGCTTTCTCATCGGGCTGGTGCATGAACACATTGGGGTAAGGATAGATGCTGCGAAAGCGTCGTGCATGTTCGGCGCTGACCACTTCGGCCATCCGCGCATCGTGATACACCTGCACTTCCAGCTGCGGCACCGGCAGCCACGGCAGGCTGTGCTCCTGGCGTACGCGCAGGGTGCTGGTGTATGGGCAGGTGAGGATGACTTCCAGGGTCAGCACACCGAGCATCTGGTCGCCGTGTGTCACGGCGATCCGCCGCGCTTGGGGGGTATGGCGCATGTCCGGCAACAGGCGCATCAGCCGCGCATAGTTAGCCTCGCAAGCGGCTTGCAAGCCGATCAAGTCGACCCGGTAGCGTTCCCGTGCCTTTACTGCCATAGCCCCCTCACTTCCGCGCGATTAAGCGCAAGCCATTGCAGGGCGATAATGCTGGCTGCGTTGGAAATTTTACCGTCGCGTACCGCTTGCAGGGCATCTTCAAAGGCCCACACGGTCACGCGGATATCTTCTGCTTCTTCGACCAAGCCATGGATGCCGCCAGCCCCGGTACTGTCGCAACGTCCCAAAAACAGGTGGACGAATTCGGTGCTGCCCCCCGGCGACGGGAAATATTTGGTGATCGGCCACAGCGCAGAGAAGGTCAGCCCAGCTTCCTCCTCGGCTTCGCGGTGCGCAACCTCCTCCGGTTGCTCGTCTTTGTCGATCAGACCGGCAACCATCTCCACCAACCATGGATTGTCGGTACGACCCATGGCGCCAACCCGGAACTGTTCGATCAACACCACTTCATCGCGTTGCGCATCGTAGGGCAGGACACAGACGGCATCGTGGCGGACAAAAATCTCGCGGTTGATCACCGGGCTCATGCCGCCGTCGAACAGCTCGTGGCGCAGCTGTACACGATCAAGCTTGTAGAAGCCCTGGTAGGCATTGTCGCGCTGAACCACTTCAAATCTGTTCGGCGTCGATTTCGCACTGTCGGTCATATCAACCCTCGTTTATTGCGGTGTGTGTCTCGGCATCGCGCCATCCTACAGCGCCCGCCCTCGTCGGTGCAGCCCCTTTCCTGTTGCCGGGACAGGCGGCGGCGGTCAAACTCACTGTAATCAGCTTAGTGGCGAACTGACTGGGATGCCGACAGTCGAAGCCCCATATCTTTCGCTCTTCTCCGCTTTATGAAGGACGCCCATGTCGCTGTTAAAAGTCGCCTCCGTGGCCTGTATTGCCTTGACGCTCGGCGCTTGCCAGAGCCTGTTCCAACCCAGCTACCGCGCGCCGCTGGAAGCCACCCGCGATGCATCCGAAGTGGTGCAACCGGGCTGCACCACTGCCGATTGCCCACTGGTGAACATCGATACGGTGCATTTCGCCAACGAGCCCAAGCTCGACGCATTGATCGAGCAACGCCTGCTGGAAATGACTCGCACCTCTCCCGGCACGCCACTGCCGGCGTCACTGAATGCCTATCGGGAAAAATTCCTGCGCGAGTCCGGCCCACGCAACAGCATGTATTTGCAAGCCAAGGTACGGGAGCAGCATGACGGCTTGGTGATCATCGAACTGTCCAGCTATCTGGACACCGGCGGCGCCCACGGCGAACCTGGCCGCGGCTTCATCAACTACTCGCGCCAGCAACAAAAAAACCTGACCCTGGCGGACATGCTGCGCCCCGGCAAGGAAGACGCGTTCTGGAAAGCCGCCCAAGTGGCCCACAACAGCTGGCTGATCAGCACCCGCCTGAGCCTGGAGCCGGACTACGTGAAAAGCTGGCCCTTCCAGAAAACCCCGAACGTGGCACTGACCTATGGCGCGGTGGTGCTCAAGTACCCTACGACCACCATTGCGCCCTACGCCATGGGCCACGTCGAGTTGCAGATTCCTTACGCGCGCCTCGACGGCATCATCAAGCCTGAGCTGGTGCCCGTGCGTCACTGAAGGCACGCCCAAGGATAAATTGCAGCAGCCCTGCCAGCGCCAGTGCCGGCAGGGTCGCACCGACATCCGGATACAGATTGGCCAGTAGATGATAGGTGCTGATACCACCCAGCCAGGCCAGCAGCGCCGGCCAGCGCAAGCTTGCAGGCAGCGCCAGGCCACGCCGGCGCAGGATGAAGTGATCCACCAGCACCACGCCAAACAGCGGCGCGAATACCGAGCCGATCAACAGCAGGAAATTCTGATACTGGGCCAAGGGCGCGAAGCAGGCGATCAGCGTGCACACCACGCCAATAGCCAACGCCAGGTGCTCGACTTTAAGGCGCAGCAGCATGCCGCTGGACACCGCCGCCGAGTGGATATCCGCGAAGGCGTTTTCCGACTCATCCAACAGAATCAACAGCAGCGGAATCCCCAGGCCAGCTCCGGCCAATGCCAGCAACAGCGCGTTGACTTCACCACTGGGCGCAAACGCCAGGGTGTAGGCCACGCCCAGGCTCATCAGCCAGAAGTTACCGATAAAAAAGCCCAGGGCCGTGCCGCCGAACACCCGCGTGGCGCGCTTGCCGAAGCGTGAGTAGTCGGCAATCAGCGGCAGCCAGGACAACGGCATGGCAATGGCGATATCAAACCCGACGGCAAACGGCAGCGAACCATCGCCCGCCTGGGCCCACAGCGCGGCCAGATCGGCCTTGGCGAACAGGTTCCAGGTCAGCCACAGACAGGCCGCCAGCAGCAGCCAGATCCCCCACTTGCGCAGGATCTGCCGTACGAAGGTCAACGGGCCGCTGACCGCCAGCAAGGTGGCGAGGCCGCCGAAGAACAGCGTCCAGAGCAATGGGCTGGCCCACAGACTGCCTTCGTTGAAGGCACGGGTGCCCAGCAGGCTGGCGGCGTCGCGCATGACGATGATTTCGAACGAGCCCCAGCCAATCAGTTGCAGCAGGTTCAACAGCGCCGGCAGGCTGGCGCCTTTGGCGCCCAGGCTGAGCTTGAGGGCGGCCATGGACGATAGGCCGGTGTCACTGCCGATCACCCCGACGGCGGCCAGCAACAGCACACCCACCAGGGTACCGAGGAAGATCGCCAGCAACGAGCCCGACAGACCCAAGCCAGGCGCCAGCAGCGCGCCGGTTTGCAGGACCATCAGGCCGATGCCGAGGGAGAACCACAGGGAGAACAGATCGCGGGCGCCGAAGACACGTTTGTCTAGGGGCACGGCAATGTCGGGAGAGTAGGTACTCGGTTGAATGCTCAAGGGTGGAATCTCTGAGGAGTATTTGTTGTTTGAGAGGTCGCTTTCGCGAGCAAGCCCGCTCCCACATTCGACCGTATTCCAGAGGTGGAACTCGATCGAATGTGGGAGCGGGCTTGCTCGCGATGACGCCCTTACAGGCGCCCGCGATCTTGGATCAGACCTTTTTGTAGAGCTGACTACCTTCCTGCTTGAACCGCTCTGCCTGCTCGGCCAAGCCCTTGGCCACATCCACGTCCACAGCCTCGATGCGCTGGTTGGCCGCGTACTCACGCACTTCCTGGGTGATCTTCATCGAGCAGAATTTCGGCCCGCACATCGAGCAGAAATGCGCGACCTTGGCCGAATCCTTGGGCAGGGTTTCGTCGTGATAGGAGCGTGCGGTGTCCGGGTCCAGGCCGAGGTTGAACTGGTCCTCCCAACGGAACTCGAACCGCGCCTTGCTCAAGGCGTTGTCACGGATCTGCGCGCCTGGATGGCCCTTGGCCAAATCCGCGGCGTGGGCCGCAATCTTGTAGGTGATGATGCCGGTCTTCACATCATCCTTGTTCGGCAGGCCCAGGTGTTCCTTGGGCGTGACGTAGCAGAGCATCGCGCAACCGAACCAGCCGATCATCGCCGCGCCGATGCCTGAGGTGATGTGGTCGTAGCCCGGTGCAATGTCAGTGGTCAGCGGGCCGAGGGTGTAGAACGGCGCCTCCTCACAGCACTCCAGTTGCTTGTCCATGTTCTCCTTGATCAACTGCATCGGCACATGGCCCGGGCCTTCGATCATGGTTTGTACGTCGTGCTTCCAGGCGATCTTGGTCAGTTCGCCAAGGGTTTCCAGCTCGCCGAACTGCGCGGCGTCGTTGGCGTCGGCAATCGACCCCGGGCGCAGGCCATCGCCGAGGGAGAAGCTGACGTCGTAGGCCTTCATGATTTCGCAGATTTCATCGAAATGCGTGTAGGTGAAATTCTCTTTGTGATGCGCCAGGCACCACTTGGCCATGATCGAGCCGCCACGGGAAACAATACCGGTGACACGCTGGGCGGTCAGCGGTACATAGCGCAGCAGCACGCCGGCGTGGATGGTGAAGTAGTCGACACCCTGCTCGGCCTGTTCGATCAGGGTGTCGCGAAACAGCTCCCAGGTCAGGTCTTCGGCGGCGCCGCCGACTTTTTCCAGGGCCTGGTAGATCGGCACGGTGCCGATCGGTACCGGCGAGTTGCGGATGATCCACTCGCGGGTTTCGTGGATGTGCTTGCCGGTAGACAGGTCCATCACCGTGTCCGAACCCCAGCGAATGCCCCAGGTCAGTTTCGCCACTTCTTCTTCGATGGACGAGCCCAGGGCGCTGTTGCCGATGTTGCCGTTGATCTTCACCAGGAAGTTACGGCCGATGATCATCGGTTCCAATTCGGTGTGGTTGATGTTGGCCGGGATAATGGCGCGACCACGGGCGATTTCTTCACGCACAAATTCGGGTGTGATGATTTTCGGCACGCTGGCGCCGAAGCTGTGGCCGGCGTGTTGCGGGGTCAGCAGGCCGGCAGCGCGGGCTTCTTCGAGCTTCATGTTTTCGCGGATGGCGACGTATTCCATCTCGGCGGTAATGATGCCCTGGCGCGCGTAGTGCATTTGCGTGACGTTGGCCCCGGCCTTGGCGCGGCGCGGGTTTTTCACGTGGGCAAAACGCAGGGCGGTCAGTTCGGCGTCGCTCAGGCGCTGTTGGCCGAAGTGCGAACTCAAGCCCGGCAGGCGCTCGGTATCGCCACGGGATTCGATCCACGGCGAGCGCACATCGCCCAGGCCTTTGCGCACGTCGATAATCACGTTGGGGTCGGTGTACGGGCCGGAGGTGTCGTAGACCACCACGGGTGCATTGATCTCGCCGCCGAAGTCGGTGGGCGTCACGTCGAGGCTGATTTCGCGCATCGGTACGCGGATATCCGGGCGAGTGCCCTGCACATAGACTTTTTGCGAGCGGGTAAACGGCTGCACGGATCCCGAGTCAACTTTGGCCGACTCACTCAAATGCACGGTGTTTTTTAGTTTTGTACTCATCACGGGCTCTCCAGACACATCCAGGCAGTGGATTTTTGTCGGAGCGAACCTGTGACGGATGGACGCACTGCAAGCAGTGCTGTGCTTGACGCACGAGGGCCGTTCGATTGTCGAACAACATCCCGGACGAAGCACAAGAGGACTCGCCGGGTGACGAGAAATCTTGTTCCCTACGCAGGCGCTAACCTGATCAGGTTCAACGGGATCCGGTATTTACCGATCTCAGCCTCATAGCAAGGCACCCCGACAAGAACGCGGCCAGTCTAGACCATGGAGCAGGCAAATTGCCAATAGCGGTGCATTCAGCGTGATGAATGGCGCAATTACAGGATTGTTGTGCCGCAGTGCGGCCACTACACTCGGCTACCGCCTCAACGCCTTGACGCTATGGATTGCTCGTCGTAGCCTTGGGCGCTAAATTATCGCCGTAATATTTATCTAGGGATCGCCTCATGCTGCGCAAACTTTCACTGGCTCTTGCCGTGTCTTGTGCGACCAATGGAATGGTCTGGGCAGCAGAAGCGCCCTTGTCGACCAAAACCGATCTGGTCAGCGTCTACCAGGAAGCGGTGGACAACAACGCCGACCTGGCCGCCGCCCGCGCCCAATACGGCGCGCAGAAAGAAGTGGTGCCCCAGGCCCGCGCCGGCTTGCTGCCCAACCTCTCGGCCGGCGCCGACGTGAACAACGTGCGCACCCAGATCGACACACCCTCGGCCACTGCCAATCGCGACGCCCACACCTGGCGCGCAACCCTGAGCCAGCCGCTGTTTCGCGCCGACCGCTGGTTCCAGTTGCAGGCTGCCGAAGCCGTCAATGAACAAGCGGCCCTGCAACTTTCGGCTACCGAGCAGGAACTGATCCTGCGAAGTGCAGAAAACTACTTCGCCGTGCTGCGTGCCCAGGACAACCTGGCCTCGACCAAGGCCGAGGAAGCTGCCTTCAAGCGCCAACTGGACCAGTCCAACGAGCGTTTCGACGTGGGCCTGTCGGACAAGACCGACGTGCTGCAATCCCAGGCCAGCTACGACACCGCACGGGCCAACCGGATCCTTGCCCAGCGCCAGGTGGATGACGCGTTTGAAGCGCTGATCACCCTGACCAACCGCCAGTACAACGCGATCCAGGGCATTGTCCACACGCTGCCGGTGTTGCCACCGGCGCCGAACGACGCCAAGGCCTGGGTCGACACCGCCGGGCGGCAGAACCTGAATCTTCTGGCCAGCAACTATGCGGTCACGGCGGCCGAAGAAACCCTCAAGCAACGCAAGGCCGGTCACGCGCCGACCCTGGACGCGGTGGCGCAATACGAGAAAGGCGATAACGACGCCCTCGGTTTCAGCAACCCCAATGCCTTCGGCCAACCCTATCGTGGCGATGTCGAACAACGCACCATCGGCCTGCGCCTGAATATCCCGCTGTACAGCGGCGGCCTCACCAGCTCCCAGGTGCGCGAATCCTATTCGCGCCTGGGCCAGACCGAACAGCAACGCGAAGGCCTGCGCCGCCAAGTGGTGGAAAACACCCGTAACCTGCACCGCGCGGTGAATACCGATGTGGAGCAGGTACAGGCGCGCCGCCAGTCGATCATCTCCAACCAGAGCGCAGTGGAAGCCACGGAAATCGGTTACCAGGTGGGTACGCGCAATATCGTCGACGTGCTCGACGCCCAGCGCCAGCTGTACACCTCAGTGCGCAACTACAACAACAGCCGCTATGACTACATCCTCGACAACCTGCGCCTCAAGCAGGCGGCGGGGACGTTGAACCCGGGGGATCTGCAGGATCTGGCTCGGTACCTGAAGGCAGACTACAACCCGGACAAGGACTTCCTGCCGCCGGACCTGGCCAAGGCTGCGGCCGAACAACTGAAGGCCCGCCCCAGCAACTAAACCCACCGCATAACAAATGTGGGAGCGGGCTTGCTCGCGAAGACGGTGTGTCAGTCAGCACATGTATTGACTGACACACCGTCTTCGCGAGCAAGCCCGCTCCCACAATGTCAGCGGTTGATCAGGCGATCGAGACCCTCGAGCAAGCGCTTCAATGCCCCCTGATTGGCCTGCATCACCTTAAGCCCCGCCTGTGCCATCTTCTGTGCATCCTGCGGCAGCTCAAACAACTGCCGCACCACCTCGGCCAACCCTTCGGCATCCTCCACCTCCTGCAACGCCCCGGCTTCGCGCATCATCGCGGCGATTTCGAGGAAGTTGAACAGGTGCGGGCCGCTGATCACCGGCTTGGCCAGCGCCGCCGGTTCCAGAAGGTTATGCCCGCCGTTGGGCACCAGGCTGCCGCCGACAAAGGCGCTGTCGGCCAAGGCGTAGAGAAACAGCAACTCCCCCATGGTGTCGCCCAGCAATACCGACGTATCGGCACTCACCGACGCGCCGCTGGAGCGCTGTACCGTGGCAAAACCCTGTTGCTGGCACAGCTCCAGCACCGCGTTGAAACGCTCCGGATGCCGGGGCACCAGAATCAACAGGGCATTGGGGTAGCTGGCGAGCAACTGCCGATGGGCAGCCAGCACCACTTCATCTTCGCCCGCATGGGTACTGGCGGCGATCCACACCGGGCGTTCGCTGGCCTGCCACTGCTCGCGTAGCGCGGCAGCGCGTACCAGCAGTTGTGGGTCGATGGTCAGGTCAAACTTGATCGAGCCGGTGACTTCGACCGTTTCCGGGCGCGCACCCAGGCTGCGAAAACGCTCGGCCTCGGTTGCAGTCTGTACGGCGAACAGGCTCATTTCTGCCAGCATCGGCGTAGTCAGTTTGGCGAAACGTGCGTAGCCCTTGGCCGAGCGCGCCGACAGCCGCGCATTGGCCAGGGCCACGGGAATTCCGCGCTTGGCGCACTGATGGATATGGTTGGGCCACAACTCGGTTTCCATGATCACCGCGAGTTTAGGTTGGATCCGGTCCAGAAAACGCTTGGCGGCGCATGGCAAATCGTAGGGCAGGTAGCAATGTTGGATGCGCGGTTCATGGGCGAACAATGCCTGGATCCGCTCGGAACCGGTGGGCGTCATGCAGGTGACGGTGATCGGCAACTGTGGATGACGCTCCAGCAAACCACGGATCATTGGCGCGGCGGCGATGCTCTCGCCCACCGACACCGCGTGCACCCAGATCCCACCGGGTTTGAGTACCGGCAAACCGTAGGAAAAGCGCTCACTGACGCGCTTGGCGTAGGCCGGCGCCTTGCGGGCCCGCAGCCATAGACGTAAGGCCACCAACGGCAGCGCCAGGTAAAACAGACAGCTGTAGAGAGTTCTATTCATGGCGGCGGAGTTTATCGGCTTTTTCAGCCGATCGCCTGCAAACACGCGGTAAAACGTTCGGCCAGAAAGCGCGCCGCCGGGCCCAGGGGCTCATCGCGCCGCCACACCAGCTCCACCACCAGGGCCGGCGGGGTCCATTCGCTATCGAGCTCGACCATCTGCCCGTGATAGGTCGGATATTGCACCACATGCCGGGGCAACCAGGCCCAGCCCAGACCACGGGCCAACCATTCGGCCAGCACGTAGAAGCTGTCGGCGCGCCACACCTGCGGGCTGGCAGCCTCACTGCCGGGGTAGACGCTGGTCTGGGTCGACATCAGCAACTGGCGAAACTGCGCCAGGCGCTGGCAATCGACAAAACCATCCCTGGCCAGCGGATGCCCGACGCCGCACACCGTGACCATCTCCACACTGCCGACCACCCGCCGCTCAAGGGCTTCGGGGATCTGGTCGTGGTAGAACAGCAACCCCAGGTCAGCCTTGCGCTCCACCAGCTTGCGCGCGACATCGCCCTGGGCCGTGCTGGACAACTGCACCTCCAGGCTGGGAAATTTCCCCGCCAGCGCCTCCAGGCTATCGAGTACCGGCTGATACAACATGGCCTCGTCCTGGGCCAGGCGCAGCCGCGCTTCTTCGCCACGCATCAAGGACAGAGCGCGGCCGTTGAGACGCTCGCACTGGCGCAGCACTTCCCGGGCTTCCTCCAGCAGGACCGTGCCGGCCTCGGTCAAACGGGGCTGGCGACCGCTGCTACGATCAAACAGGCTCACGCCCAAGTCGGCCTCCAGCAAGGCAATCCCATTACTCACCGCCGACTGCGCCTTGCGCTGGTCCCGCGCCACCGCCGAAAACGAGCGTTGTTCGGCGACGCTGACAAACAGGCGCATCTGATCCAGGTTCCATTGCACGCTCATCGGCCAAACCCATCTTAAATTCGGATAGGTAATGACTTTACCCCATCTGATAACGCACTAAAATGCCCACCTTTGTAGGAGCGAGCTTGCTCGCGAAAAACCCAAGAACACCACGTTCAACCAGGCTATACGCGTAATCGTTAACGATTTTCGCGAGCAAGCTCGCTCCTACAGTACTGAGCCCATCCCGAGGATTGCCCCATGAACGTCGCCTACTACTACCTGGCCATTGCCATTTGCTCGGAAGTGATCGCCACCGTTTCCATGAAAGCAATCAAGGGCTGGAGCACGCCGATCCCGCTGCTGCTGGTTATCGTCGGCTATGGCGTGGCCTTCTGGATGCTGACCCTGGTAGTGCGCACTGTGCCGGTGGGCGTGGCCTACGCGGTATGGGCGGGGATGGGGATCGTCATGGTCAGCATCGCTGCGCTGTTTATCTATGGGCAGAAGCTCGATCTGCCAGCGATGCTGGGGATGGGCTTGATTGTGCTGGGAGTGGTGGTGATTCAGTTGTTTTCGAAAACTGCCGGTCACTGACCTCCTACGTTGTTGATCCTGAGCAAAGATCCCGCCGTCGAGTCTGTATACTTGGCCTCTTGTTCTGAACACTGAGGTCGCCCCATGCCATCCGTTATTTCCACCGACGTCCTGATTGTCGGCGCCGGGGTTGCCGGCCTCTGGCTCAATGCGCGCCTGCGCAGCCAGGGGTTTTCCACGATTGTGGTGGAGAACGCAACCCTGGGTGGCGGGCAGAGCGTAAAGTCCCAGGGGATCATTCACGGTGGTGCGAAATACGCCTTGCACGGTGCCCTGACCGGCGCTTCCGAAGCCATTGCCGATATGCCACGACGCTGGCGTGAAGCGCTGGCCGGCACCGGCGAACTGGACCTTACGGGCGTGCGCCTGCTGTCCCAGGCCCATTACCTGTGGTCGCCCGGCACCCTGGCCGGCAACCTCACCAGTTTCTTCGCCAGCAAGGCGGTGCGTGGCCGCGTCGACCAGGTCAAGGGCGACGATTTGCCGCCGGCCCTGCAAGACCGTCGCTTCAAGGGCAAGGTTTATCGCCTGGCCGAGCTGGTGGTGGACGTACCGAGCCTGATCGAACGCCTGGCGCAACTGGCCGGCGATGGCCTGCTCGCCGGGCAACAGATCGAGCCGCTGCTTGAGGGTGGCATCCTGGTCGGCCTGAAAGTCGATGGCCGGGCGATTCGCGCCCAGCGCATCGTACTGAGTGCCGGCGGCGGCACCGCCGAGCTGCTCACGGCCCTGGGCCTGAGCCAACCGGCCATGCAAAAGCGCCCGCTGCATATGATCATCGCCAAGGGCCCCGGCCTCAAACCCCTGTACGCGCACTGCCTGGGCGGCGGCACCAAGCCACGGATCACCATCACCACGCACCCGGCCGCCGATGGCAATTGGGTGTGGTACATGGGCGGTGACATTGCCGAGACCGAAGGCGTGCACCGCACGCCCGCCGAGCAGATCGCCACGGCGCAAAAGGAACTGGCGCACCTGCTGCCGTGGATCGACATGAGCCAGACCCAATGGACGACCCTGCGGGTGGATCGCGCCGAGCCCCTGCAAACGGGCCTGACCCGACCGGACAACGCGTTCCTCGCCGAGCAGGGCCGCCTGTTGGTGGGCTGGCCAACCAAGCTGGCCCTGGCGCCGGATTTCGCCGACCGGGTACTCAGCGCTCTGGAACGCGACGGCATCCAGCCAACGCCAAGCACGCCACTGCCTGAACTGCCTCGCCCCGCCGTAGCCCAACCCGCCTGGGAGCAACTGTTGCCATGAGCCTGCCGACCCTGCATGACCTTCATCGCCCCCTGGGCAGCACCGGCCTGCTGGTGTCGCCACTGGGCCTGGGCACCGTGAAGCTGGGGCGCGACCAGGGGGTGAAGTACCCCAATGGCTTCCAGATCCCCAACGATGAGGAGGCGCGGATGTTGCTGCGCCAGGCGCGCGAGCTGGGGATCAACCTGATCGACACCGCCCCCGCCTATGGGCACAGCGAAGAACGCCTGGGCCCGCTACTGCGTGGCCAGCGCCAGGACTGGGTGATTGTCAGCAAGGTCGGCGAAGAATTTGCCGACGGCGTGTCCCGTCACGACTTCAGCGCGGCCCACACCCGGCTGTCCGTGGAGCGCAGCCTGAAACGCCTGGAAACGGATTTTATCGACCTGGTGCTGGTGCATTCCGACGGCAACGACTTGCATATCCTCAACGATTGCGAGGTCTACCAGACCCTGGCGGACCTCAAGGCCGAGGGCAAGATTCGAGGTTTCGGCTTCTCCGGAAAAACCGTAGAAGGCGGCGTGAAGGCTCTGGAACAGGGCGATTGCGCCATGGTCACCTACAATCTGAACGAGCAAAACGAAAAAGCCGTGATTGATTATGCCGCCGCCCATGGCAAAGGCATCCTGGTGAAAAAGGCCCTGGCCAGTGGCCATGCGTGCCTGGAACCGGGAGTGGATCCAATTCACGCCAGTTTCATCTTGTTGTTTGCGCAAACGGGCGTGGCCAGTGCTATTGTCGGGACCATCAACCCGCTGCACCTTGCCCATAATGTGGCAACCGCTGCCAAGATCATTCGCCAATCCTGATGCCGCCGACGCGGCCGACCCCGACGCAAGAAGGAGCCGACATGCCGCGAACGCTCATAAGAAAAAACCCCAGTAACTTTAAAACTCTGTCCCTGTACGTCGAAGCCACCCCCGAAGGCCTGAGCTACCAGAGCGTGGGCATGCCGCTCAACTTTGCCCAGACTTTGCAGCGACGCAAGCCGGTGGAGGTGGCGGATGCCGAGCGCTTCGCCCTGGAACTGGCCAACCTCGGGGTGTCGGTGCGCCTGACACTGCACTGGCAAAACCGCGATTACTGGGTACTGGTGCGCCAGCGTCGCCAAGACCGTGGCGATGTGGTGCTCAAGCTGATTTCCGGCTACGTGCCGGCCCACGAACTGAACCTGCCGCTGCACACCGCCATCCAGGAAATCGCCGAGGAATGCCTGCTGGAAACCCCGGAAGGTTGGCTGGGCGGGCGTTTCAACGACACCTGGCTACCGGCGCCCTACTCCAGCGCGCTGCATTACCGCGAGGCCTTGCCGTTTCGCCTGTCGCCGTTGTCCGGTGCCGCCCGCCCGGTGCGCTGCGCCAGCATGCAGTTGATCGAACGCCCCCGGGCCTATGTGCACCTGCCCACGGCCTCACTGCAATTGATCTACGACCTGCGCCTGGAAGTGCCCAAGGAAGCCAAGTCCTTGAGTCTGTTCCATGTGGACGAACGCCTGGAGGGCGACCAACTGGTGGCGCGCCTGGACCGCCAGCGCCCGGACTTGTACCTGATGCCCCTGAAGGACGGCCAGCCGTGCGCCGAGCTGTATACCCTGAAGAAGGATCAACTGATCCCGGCGAGCACCCGCGGGTTATACCTGGCTGAGAGTTTTGCCCAGCAGGAGGGTTGGCTGGTGCGTGATGAGCGGATCCGCTGGAAGGACTGGCTCAGGCAACAGGGCCTGAGCACGCCGGAGAAGGAATCGAAGTTGAAGCAGTTGACCGGGCGGGCCAGGCAGATCTTGCGCAAGATCGTGCCGAAGAAGGCGGGTCGCTAAAGCGACCCCTTAGATGCCGACGTCTCTATGGCAAACAGGCTTGCCAGGGTGCAGCAGTTGCTGTGGCTAGGGGCTACTGGTTGAGCAGTCTTTCCAGACCAACTTTCAGTGGCGTCGGCTCAGGCAACGTGAAGCTCGCCGCCAAGCGCTGGTTGTTGGCCCTGGAATGCCGGATATCTCCCGAGCGCGGCGCTGTGTAGGTAACAGCCGGCAACGCGCCGACGATTTCCGACAGCGCCTGCAGCAGCTGCTTGAGGGTGGTGGTGCGGTTCCAGCCGACATTGATCGCGCCCAGAGGCGCTTCGGCCATTTCCACCGCTTGTACCAGCACCGCCACCAAGTCCCCGACGTACATGAAGTCACGGGTTTGCTCACCGTCGCCGAATATGGCAATCGGCAGGCCTTTTTGCGCGCGCTCGCTGAAGATGCTGATCACCCCGGAGTACGGCGATGAAGGATCCTGGCGCGGGCCAAAAATATTGAAGAAGCGGAAAATCACCGGCTCCAGGCCATGTTGGCGACGGTAGAAGTCAAAATAGTGCTCGCTCGCCAGCTTGTCCGATGCATAGGGCGTCAACGGTGCCTTGGCGGTTTGCTCGTCGATAGAGTCGCCCTCGCCGTTGTTGCCATACACCGCCGCACTGGAGGCAAACACCACGCGCTTGACCCCAGCCTGACGCATGGCTTCGCAGACATTCAGGCTACCCACGAAGTTGCTCTGGTGTGTACTGACCGGGTCATCCACCGACGCCTGCACCGACGCGACTGCCGCCAGGTGCACCACGGCCGTCGCCCCCAGCGCCGCACGGGCGACCAAGGCTGCGTCGGCCACATCGCCTTCCAGCAGCTGCAGGCGCGGGTTGTCCAGCGGCAGGTTGTTGCGCTTGCCGGTGGACAGGTTATCCAGCACCCGCACCGCATAACCCTTGGCTAGCAGTGCATCGACCAGATTGGAACCGATAAAGCCAGCACCGCCGGTAATCAGTACGAGAGCATCAGACATAGCGGTAAACCTATTGGGCGGCATCGTTGGTTTGGCGAATTTTTTCGACAATCGCGGTGGTCGAGCTGTTCTCTACCAACCCCAGGACTTTGACCTTGCCGCCATAGGCGTTGACGATATCGGCGCCGACCACCTGGTCGACCGAGTAGTCACCGCCCTTGACCAACACATCCGGCTTGACCTGGGCCAGCAGGTTTTCCGGGGTCCCCTCGGAGAAGCTGATCACCCAATCCACCGCGCCCAAGCCAGCCAGGACCGCCATGCGCCGGTCCACGCTGTTGATCGGTCGGCCAGGGCCTTTCAGGCGGCTGACCGAAGCATCATCGTTGATCGCCACGATCAGGCGATCACCCTGGGCGCGAGCCTGCTCCAGGTAGGTCACATGGCCGGCGTGCAAGATATCGAAGCAGCCGTTGGTGAAGACAATGCGTTCGTTATGGGCCCGGGCATCGTCAATCGCCAGCAGCAATTGCTCCAGGCTCAACACGCCACGCTCCGAGCCTTCCTCGCGCTGGATCGCACGACGCAGTTCCGGGGCGCTGATGGACGCCGTGCCCAGCTTGCCCACCACGATGCTCGCAGCCAGGTTGGCCAGGGCCACCGCATGGGGCAACTCCTCGCCCGCCGCAATCGCTGCCGCCAGGGTGGAAATCACTGTGTCACCGGCGCCGGTGACGTCGAATACTTCCCGCGCCCGCGCCGGCAGGTGCATGGCCGGGTGACCGGGACGCAGCAGGGTCATGCCGTGTTCGCCACGGGTCACCAGCAAGGCGCCGAGGTCGAGATCGGCCATCAGGCTTGCGCCTTTGCTCACCAAGTCATGCTCATCGACGCAACCGCCGACGATGGTTTCAAATTCGCTGAGATTCGGCGTGATCAGGCTGGCGCCCCGGTAGACCGAGAAGTCCTTGCCCTTGGGATCGGCCAGCACTGGGATGCCACGGGCCTTGGCAGCCTGGATCAGCACCTGGTGGTTTTTCAACGCGCCTTTGCCGTAATCCGACAGCACCAACACCTTGATGCCTTCGAGCAACGCGTCGACCTGGTCACTGAGGGCCAGGGCGTCGGTGGCGAAGGGTTCTTCAAAATCGATACGCAGCAATTGCTGGTGACGGCTCATGACCCGCAGCTTGACGATGGTCGGCTGGTGGGCGATGCGCTGGAATAAGGCACGCACGCCGGCGCCGCGCAGGCTGTTGGTCAGGCTGTCGGCGGCTTCATCGTCGCCGGTCACGCCGACCAGGGAGGCCGGGGCGCCGAGTGCGGCGATGTTAAGGGCAACGTTGGCAGCGCCGCCTGGACGGTCTTCGATTTGCTCGACCTTGACTACCGGTACCGGTGCCTCAGGGGAAATCCGTGAGGTACCGCCATGCCAGTAACGGTCGAGCATGACATCGCCGACCACCAAGACAGGGGCTTGATCGAATCGCGGCATGGACAACTTCATGGAGCAACCCACATACAAAATGAACAGGGGCGCGATATTAGCACAGGGAAAAGCATCGACCGATTCAATCCTGGCGGTCGATCCCAGCCCGGCGGCAATGGCGCCTCAATAGGCATCCGTCACATGGGAGGGCGCCACTGGGTCGCCCTCTTCGAACTCCTTGGCGTGCAAGCGGGCGTAGTAGCCATTCTTCGCCAGCAGCTCGACATGGGTCCCGCGCTCGACAATCTGGCCGTCGTCCATCACCAGGATCAGATCGGCTTTCTCGATGGTGCTCAGGCGGTGAGCGATCACCAGGGTCGTGCGGTTCTTCACCACATGGTCCAGGGCCGCCTGGATATGGCGCTCGGACTCAGTATCCAGGGCCGAGGTGGCCTCGTCGAGAATCAGCAGCGGCGCATCCTTGAGCAAGGCCCGGGCAATCGCGATGCGCTGGCGCTGGCCGCCGGACAGCAGCACGCCGTTCTCGCCGACCAGGGTTTCGTAGCCCTGGGGCATCTTCACGATGAACTCATCGGCGTACGCTTCGCGAGCGGCGTGGTGCACCGCGTCAGCTGGCGCGCCGGCCAGGTCACCATAGGCGATGTTGTTGGTCACGGTGTCGTTGAACAAGGTGACCTGCTGGGTCACCAGGGCGATTTGCCGGCGCAGGTTGCGCAGGGTGAAATCCTGCACGCGTACGCCATCGAGCAGAATCTGCCCCTGCTCATGCTGATAGAAACGAGGGATCAAGCCAGCCAGGGTCGACTTGCCGCTGCCCGAACGCCCCACCAGCGCGACCATTTGCCCAGGCTCGACGATAAAGCTGATGTCGTTGAGCACCTTCTTGTCGCTTTCGGGGTATTGGAAGCTGAGGTTGCGCACTTCAATGCGCCCAGCCAGACGCTCATGCTCAATCACGCCCTGGTCGACTTCCACCGGCTCATCCAACTGCTCGAAAATACTCTCGGCACCCGCCACACCCTTCTGGATCGTCGAGCTGACCTCGGAAAGCTGGCGAATCGGCTTGGGCAGCAGGCCGGCCATGGTGATATAGGCCACCAGGTCGCCCGGAGACGCATCGCCTCGCAAATACAGGACCAGGAACATGACCACGGCCATCGCACTGTAGGTCACCAGTTGCAACATTGGCGTGTACACCGCGCCGGTCTTGGTCATCGCCAGTTGCTTCTCGGTATTGCTCAGGCTTGCCTGCTCGAAGCGCACCTTTTCATACTGCTCACCGCCAAAGCTGCGGACCACGCGGTAGCCGTGGATCGTCTCGGAGGCCACATGGGTCACGTCGCCCATGGATACCTGGATTTTCTTGCTTTGCTTGCGGAATTTACGGCTGGTGCTGTTCACCATCATGCCGATCACCGGCAGGATCGCCAGCATTACCAAGGTCAGCTTCCAGTTCATCCAGACCAGGGTGCAGAACAGGAAAATCACGGTCATGCCTTCACGGATAACCACCTTGATCGCATCGGTGGCAGCACCGGTGACCATGGTGACGTTGAAGGTAATACGGGAAATCAGGTGGCCGGAGTTGTTCTTGTCGAAGAAGCGGTTTGGCAACTCCAACAGCTTGTTGAACAGCACCACGCGCAGGTCATGGACCAATCCCAGGGAAACCCGGGCCAGGAAGAAGTTACCGAGGAAAGAACCCACGCCCTGCCAGGCCGCGATCAGCACGATCATCAGCGGCACGGTTTCCAGCAGCTGCAACTTGCCCAGGTAGGGGTTGCCGGGGAACAGGCTGGCCTCGGGGTTCGCCAGGCCATCGACGAAATACTTGAGGATATAAGCGAGCATCGGCTGGGTCGATGCGAAGATCAGGAACCCGACGATACTCAGGATGAACAGACCCACATAAGGCCGTACGTAAGTCAGGAGGCGAAAGTAAATCGCCAGCGTCGACTGGGTTTTCGGTTCAGGACTGCTCATGGGAATCCGCGCAAATCAGTAAGGCGCGGATCATATCACAGGCCTCTTCGCCCCAAAAAACATGAGCAGGGGCCAGCCTTGCACCAAGTCGGTTAAGATAACCGGCTATTGATGGGAGTCAGGCATGCAAGTAATCGATCACAACACCTATGAGGCATTGCGCGCCGGCGCGCAGGTGCTGGAAGCCGATGGTTCTGGCGACAAGGTGCTCCGGTTGACCGATGGTTGCATGCTCAAACTGTTCCGGCGCAAGCGCCTGCTCAGTTCGGCGCTGTTCTACCCCTATGCACAACGCTTCGCCAACAACACCCGCGCACTGCAGCAACGAGACATCCCCTGCCCGCGCATCATTGCGGTGTATCGCATCCCCAGCATTGCGCGGGATGCGGTGTATTACAGCCCGCTGGCCGGGGAAACCATCCGCCAGCTTAAACTTGCCAAGGCCGACGCCGACGCCCTGCGTGAGCGCCTGGGCGGCTTCATTGCGCAATTGCACGAGAAGGGCGTGTACTTTCGTTCGCTGCACTTTGGCAACGTGGTCCTGACACCGGAAAACACCCTGGGCTTGATCGACATTGCCGACCTGAGCTGCCAGGCCAGCCCGCTGAGCCAGAGCAAACGGCGGCGCAACTTCAGCCATCTGCGACGCTACGCAGAGGATCGGCAATGGCTGTTGGGTGATGATGCCGGGCAAGCATTTTTCGACGGCTATCGCCAGGGCTTGCCGGCAGGCAGTCAACAGGCGCCACTGATTGAGCGCCTGCGACAACTACTGGACTGATCTCACTGGGTGATGATCAGTACTGTGGCGCCTCGGCGATTGGCGAAGCGCTCGACGATACGCAGGTTGCGCTCGGCCAGCCAACTGGTGAGCCAGGGCTCGTTGCCACGGGCTTCGATCAGGAAGTAGCGGAATTTATCCGCATAAGCCGGCGACATGGCCACTTCCCGGGTCAATTGCTGGAGCTGATAACCGCGACCAGCGTAATAGCCGATACGGCCATCATCGAAATACGCAGGAACATCCGGCTCGACATTCGCCTCCATCCAACGCCCCGCCTCTACGTACTGGACCTTGCCCGGCCCGGTAGACACCACATTGGACAGCATCACCAACAGGCCGACCGCCACCAGGGCCTTGCCCAGGCGCGGGAACTGTTGGGCAAACATCTGCAGCGCCAGCGCCAGCGCCGGTACAAACAGCAGGTTCAAGAAACTCATGTAACGCGCGTTCATGAACTGCTGCTGGATAAAGAACAGCAGCAACACCAACAGATACAACACCGCCGCCCAAGCAAAAGGCCGGTACTCATGCCAGTAGAGCTTGATTGCCTGCCAACTGCGCCCCCGTAAAAACGGCACGGCAAAGGGTCCGCAGATATTCACAAAACTGATGACCATGGCCGCCAGGATGCCAAAAAAGATGATGCGCCCCGTTTCATCCTGGGAGTACTTGTTGATCAGCGAGTTGGCGAACTGCTCGCGCAGCAAATCAAACGACGCCAAGACACTGCTCGGATTGATCAGGTCCAGATAGTAGGCAACGCGGGACGATGAAAAACCGCCAGTGGCCGAGACCAGCACCATCCCCGCCACCACACCCAGCAGCGGCAGCGCGACAAATTGCAGGAGTGCCAGGCGCCGTTCGCGGACCCACAGGCCAGGCAACTGCCACAAGCCCAACGCCGGCAACAGCAACAACGCCTCCAACCGGAACGCTGCCGCCGCGACAATCGCCAGATGGATGATTGCCGCCCGCAGCCATCCACCACGGGCCTGCCAGCGCATGGCCAGCCACAACGTCAGGATGCAGAAAAACCAGAAGCCGAACTCACGCAGGATCTCGCCACGAAACTGGTTGAACGCCGGCATCGCCAGCACCACCAGGCAGGCCCAGGGTGCAACCTGCACCGAGCGCTGGCGAACGCAGTCAACCAGAAGCGCACAGGTTCCAGCGGCAAACAGCGAACACCACAAGTAAGCACTCAGTTCTATGGGCAGGGCTGAAACCGAATGGGTACCCGCCAGGAGCAGGGAGAACCAGGGCCAGTTGAATACGGCAAAGGCGGATTTCGGGCCGTGGACTTGGACGTCCTGGGCAATGGTCAGGTAGAAAGCAGCATCACGCCCGACAGTCGCGGCGCCCAATACGGCGATCAGGGATAGCAGCAGACTCCCGAAAAAAGCCACTCGAACGGGATGTTCGACGACAACACTCAAAACCCGGGCCCACAACTTACTGCCTATACCAACCACACCCCGCTCCTTAAAACCTGGCGTCACATCGTGTGCACAAGATTTGAAAACATATGTTCCAGAAAACCACTGCACCGCCAAAACCCAACGCCTAGTCAATGCAATCAACCCAGGCGTTGTACAGGTAACTCTCGGCGTAGCGTAACAGGCTATAAAACGCTTACTTGAACATCAGCTGAAGTGCCTTGCGTGTGTACGACCAGCGCGTCAGAGCACGCCAGTCTGTACGTACCGCCTGGCAGTAAAACTGCTTGGCAAGCGCGTATTCCCCAGCACTGAAGCAATTGCGAAATAAAGACAGGCAGCGCTGCGCGAGAAACGCACTGCGCAAGCCTTGCAACTCTGCCGGCATACGCACTGGCGAAAACACCTCGTCCACCAGGCTCACGCCTGCTGCGACACTGTGATTGATGTCATGGCGCAAGCTGTCCGCGTGCTTGTAGATCAGCGCCAGCGGCTGGTCGATGACCGTGCAGGGCACGCGCGCCAGGGCCTGAGCAAACACCGGGATATCCTCGGCGTTGCGCATGCGTTCGGGGTAGTTGCCCACCGTGAAGATGTCCCGGTGCATGGCGCAGGCACCATTGGAGATCGCAATGGTCTTGTCCAGCAAATACCCGCGCACCCGCAGATATGGCGTAGCAGGCAACGGCTTGACGGCATGCAGACGGCGCTTGCCATCTTCAAATACCGACCAGTGGCCACCGATGATCAAGCGACTGTCCGGGTGAGTGGCAATATGCTGCCCGACCAGGGCCAGGGCACCTGGAGCCATTTCATCATCAGCGTCCAGGAACATCAGGTACTGGCCCGCAGACTCCTCAATGCCACGATTGCGCACCGAGGCCAGGCCGCCATTGGGCTTGCGCAGAGCCTGGAAACGCCCGGGGTGCTTGGCCATTAGGGCCTCCAGCACCTGCGGCGTCTCATCGGTAGAGCCGTCATCAATCACCAACAACTGCGCATCGGCTTCGTCGAGTTGCGCCAGCACCGACTCAACCGCACGCCCAAGGGTGCGCGCATAGTTATAGGCAGGGATGACGACGCCAATCAGTGCTTCAGTCAATGACTTGCCCTTCCACACCATCTTTGACCACCAGGATGTCCTCCATGATCAGGTACTGCAGGTCGGAGCCGAAGAACATGTTCAACGCGTCGGTTGGCGAGCAAATCATCGCTTCGCCACGGCGGTTGAGCGAGGTGTTCAGGGACACACCGTTGCCGGTCAGCACTTCCAGCTCTTTCATCATGTCGTAGTAGCGCGGGTTGTACTCGCGCTTGAGCACCTGGGCGCGGGAGGTACCATCTTCATGGACCACTTCCGGCACGCGGGTTTTCCATTCTTCCGACACTTCAAAGGTAAAGGTCATGAACGGGGCCGGGTGATCGACCTTGATCATCTGCGGGGCCACGGTGTCGAGCATCGACGGGCAGAAAGGCCTCCAGCGCTCGCGGAACTTGATCTGGTGGTTGATCCGGTCAGCCACGCCCACGGCGCTCGGGCAACCGATGATCGAACGACCGCCCAAGGCACGCGGACCGAACTCCATGCGCCCCTGGAACCAGGCCACCGGGTTGCCGTCGACCATGATCTGGGCGATGCGCTTGGGCATGTCATCGATCTGGCGCCACTTAGGCTTGCTCGGGTGCTTGGCGCACGCGGCAATCACTTCTTCGTTACTGTAGGACGGGCCGAGATAGACGTGTTCCATCTTCTCTACCGGTACGCCACGGGCATGGGACACATAGGCCGCCGCACCTACCGCGGTGCCGGCATCGCCGGACGCTGGCTGCACGAACAGCTCCTTGACGTCGTCGCGGGCAATGATCTTCTGGTTCAATTTGACGTTCAGCGCACAGCCGCCGGCGAAGGCCAGCTTGCCGGTTTCCTTGAGGATATCGCCCAGGTAATGGTCGATCATCTGCAAGGCCAGCTTCTCGAACAGCGCTTGCATGCTGGCTGCGTAGTGGATGTAAGGCTCGTCGGCGATGTCGCCTTCGCGCTTGGGACCCAGCCACTCGATCAGTTTTGGCGAGAAGTAGAAGCCCTTGCCTTTCTCTTTATAGCGGCGCAGGCCAATGACGTTGGCGTAGTCGGTGTTGATCACCAGCTCGCCGTTTTCAAAGGAGGCCAGGCGCGAGAAGTCGTACTTGCTGGCATCGCCATACGGCGCCATGCCCATGACCTTGAACTCGCCATCAAGCATCTCGAAGCCAAGGAACTCAGTGATCGCGCCGTACAGGCCGCCGAGGGAGTCCGGATCG
Organism: Pseudomonas sp. WS 5027; assembly: GCF_012985695.1. Taxonomy (NCBI): domain Bacteria; kingdom Pseudomonadati; phylum Pseudomonadota; class Gammaproteobacteria; order Pseudomonadales; family Pseudomonadaceae; genus Pseudomonas; species Pseudomonas sp. WS 5027. The sequence goes on from NZ_JAAQWU010000002.1 coordinate 99,209, forward strand.
TAGAATTCCTTGATCTTGTGGATCTTGCCGTTCTCGCCATAGCCGAAGAAGGTCGTGGCGTATTCGCCCTTGCCGTCGATCCCCAGGATCGCGGTCTTCTCCTGGAAGCCCGAGCAGTGATAGGCGCTGGAAGCGTGGGCCAGGTGGTGCTCAACCGGTTCGATCTTGATCTTCTTCGGATCAAAACCCAGTTGCTCCAGGCACCAGACAATCTTGTTGCGGTAGCGCTTGTATCGACGGTTGCCCATCAGGATCGCGTCGAGGGCGCGGTCCGGGGCGTACCAGTAGCGCTTGGCGTAGTGCCAGCGGGCCTCGCCGAACAAGCTGATCGGGGCAAACGGGATCGCCACCACATCAACGTCAGAAGGCTTGATGCCGGCTTGTTCCAGACAGAACTTCGCCGATTCGTAGGGCATGCGGTTCTTTGCATGTTTATCGCGTACGAAGCGCTCTTCTTCGGCGGCCGCGATCAGCTTGCCGTCGATATACAACGCTGCGGAAGGATCATGGCTAAGGGCGCCGGACAGGCCAAGAATCGTCAATGCCACTGGGGTCTAGCCTCTTTTAGTCTGCATGCAGGCGCTGACGCCTGAAAAATGTGTGCTCCTCGCCTCGGCGAGAAAAGCTAAAGGGCGGGATTATAGCTTAAAAGCGGCAAAACGCCTCTAGCGGCAAATGGCAGGGAGAAACAAGCGGCATCAGCGGAAGATCTCGATACTGCCATCACGGTGCTGACGATAGACCGTATACGGCAACATCAATGTATCGAGAACACCGGAGGCCATGAAATCGACAGCGACAGAAGGGATATCGTTGATGGCCTGGTCATTCATGCTCCTGCTGCCATTGGGCTCGCCGTTGAGCGAACAAAAACCATAGATCACACCACTGTAGATACGTGGCACATTTTCACAGTTGCTGCGCAGCGCCTTGAGGTTCTGGCTGGCAACTGCGTCTGGACGAAAGACCGTATTGACCGTGCTGCAACCGCCCGCAACCAGCAGGCAAGCGAGCAACAGGACTTTGGATGTACGACTCATGAACGCCTCGCCTGCCAGTAAATGCCAATGTTGCCATCAGTACTTTGCCGGTAAATAGTGTAAGGCAGCAAAACCGTGTCGACGGCACCTGACGCCACAATGTCCACCAACACCGCCGGCACCAGTACACCGGTAAAATCCGGCTGCGCATTGAGCAGGCAGAAATCGAAGGCTACACCGCTGTAGACCCGAGGAATGGATTGGCAATAGGTTTTTTGCTTGCGCAGCTCACGGGTTGCCGCAAGATCATCACGCAAGACCGTGTTGACTGTTCCGCAACCGCTCAACATCAGAGACATCACACTCAAGGCAGTTGTCACTTTCATGTTCATCACGCGTCTTCTCCTGGCTGTGCGCCACGCTAACATTGCCCCTGGCAGCACCCCAGATCAGACACGCCGATAGGCAACGTAAGAAAACTCTGAAATGGCAAAACCTGGCTGAATCGTTAAACTCGCGCCCTTTTTCGCACGCAGCCCCCTCTGCGTGCCACGAACACAGGCTTGCCCATGATCAATCACGCCCGTTTCACCCTGCTGCTGCCAGGCCTGTTTGCCTTGTGCAACACCGCTCTGGGCGACGACTCGCCGCTGATCCTCGATCCCAGCGTGGTAACCGGCTCGCGCAGCGCCAGCCCCAGCTTTGACCTGCCCTACTCGGTGGACAGCATCAGCCGTGAGCAGATCAGCGACGGCCAGTTGGGCATCAACGCCTCGGAGGCCCTGTCCCGTGTGCCAGGACTGGTGGTGCAAAACCGCCAGAACTACGCCCAGGACTTGCAGATTTCTTCCCGGGGTTTTGGCGCGCGCTCGGCGTTTGGCGTGCGCGGGATCAAGCTGATTGCCGACGGCATCCCCGCCAGCACCCCTGATGGCCAGGGCCAGGCCGCCACCTTCAATCTCGACACGGCAGACCGCATCGAAGTACTGCGCGGCCCAGCCGCCACCCTGTATGGCAGCAACGCCGGCGGGGTGATCCAGATGTTCTCGCGCAACGGCGAAGGCCCGCCCCGTATCGGCGCCGAAACCCTGGTCGGCAGCGACGGCCTGAACAAAAACCACCTCAGCGCCGAAGGCGCGGTGCAGGGCGCTGGTTTTGTCCTCGACGCCTCGCGCATGGACACCGACGGCTACCGCGACCACAGCAGCGCCCGCCGCGACCAGACCTTCGCCAAGCTCAACGTCGAGTCCGATGACGACAGCAAGCTGGCCCTGATCTACAGCAGCCTGGAGCAGAACGGCACCCAGGATCCACTGGGGCAAACATGGGCCGGCTACAAGGCTGACCCGCGCTCGGTCAGCAGCAACGCCCTGGCGTACAACACGCGCAAGAGCATTGATCACCAGCAGTTGGGGATGAATTACGAACGGTATATTGGCGATGCGACTTTGCAGGTCAATGCGTATACCGGGCGGCGGAGTGTGATTCAGTATTTGTCGATTCCCAAAGGCGCTCCCCCCAACGAGCTTGGCGGCGGCGGAGTGGTGCAGTTCGATCGCAAATTCTATGGCGCTGGCGTGCGCTGGATGCAGCCTATCAACAGTGCACCGGGCGAACTGATGATCATCACTGGCCTGGATTTCGATCAGAGCGAAGACAATCGTCACGGCTACAAGAACTACAGCGACAGTACCCTTGGCGTGAAAGGCGAATTGCGCCGTAATGAAATCGACACCGCCCGCAGCCTCGACCCATATATCCAGGCCAACTGGGCCATCGACCGCTGGACTCTGCAAGCCGGGCTGCGCCACAGCACCATGGAACTGGACGTCGATGACCATTTCTTTAGCAATGGTATTGGAGATGCCAGCGGCAACAAAACCTATCAAAAAAATACGCCCTCAGTGAGCGTGATGTACGCCTTCACCCCCGCATTACATGGCTACGTAAGCGCCGGCAAGGGCTTCGAGACCCCTACTCAGGCAGAACTGGCCTACGCTCCAGGAGACATCGAAGGCTTCAACTTTGGCCTGAAGCCATCCGAAAGCACTCAATACGAAGTGGGCTTGAAGGCGCAAGTGGACAACAATACGAAGGTCAACGCCGCCATATTCCAAATAACCACGGAAGATGAGCTGGTGATCAAGGCATCTAAGGATGGACGCACCAGCTACCAAAACGCAGGCCGCACCCTACGCCGCGGCTTCGAACTGGGCATGGAAAGCCAACTAAGCGAACAGTGGAGCGCCAACCTCGCCTACACCCGCCTGCAAGCCACCTATGACAGTGACTTCACTAACAACGGCAAAACCGTGGACAAGGGCAACTACCTGCCCGGAGTTCCGCAGACCACACTGTTCGCCGAGCTGAACTGGAAGCCACGGGACTGGGTCAGCACCGCCGTCGAAGGTATGTACCGCAGCAAGATCTATGTGGAAGACACCAACCAGAAGCATGCTGCTCCGGGTTACAGCGTGTTCAACTGGCGTGCGCGGTTTGAGCAGAAGGTCGAACACTGGACCTTTCACCAGACCTTACGCCTGGACAACCTGCTGGATCGCCAATACGTCGGCTCTGTGATTGTCGGCGACGGCAACGACCGTTATTACGAAGCCGCCCCGGGCAGGTCCTGGTATGCGGGTGCAGGAGCCCAATACAGCTTTTAAACGATACAAACCAATGGGCAACTTACGTTACCCATTGGCTCTCACATTAAAAAGACACTTCCTACAATCAAACTTCCAAACTTCTACTTTCTAAAAAACAACCAACCAACAAGCGCAATAAATAACTATAGATAAAAAGACCCACTCAACCTTTCAAGCATTTATTTATGAACCTTTAATTGCCGCCCCCATCCTGCCCATAAACCAACTCATGATCTATAGGCTCTCGATAGGGAGAGCCAAAGTTCACATAACCACCACCATTTTTGCCATCAGAAGCGGTTGGCTGCCATTCCTGGGTATCGGCGTTGAAAAATTCGGCGTCATCGCCAGCGGTTGTATCTGTAGGATTGCGCAGACCCGACTGCACCTTGTCTATTGGGCTTGGCGGATTCACCGGATCTATTGGTTTATTTTTACCAGCTAGATCACTGTAAAAAGAAAATGGATTAAAGCCTGTAATCGAAGTCATCTGCATACTCCTGGAATTAACATTTCGATCACTCAATGAAATCTATCTATATAAGATATTCCCATCAAGCGTCGAGACAACCTATTAACCCCAATGAGCAAAGTCCAGAGCACGACTTAATCAAAATATTAAGTCGCACCCCTAGCCATAGAAAACATTACGATTTCCCAACCCTGAAGAAATCACTACGACTTATGACGACCTAACGCAGATCACCTAACCAACTCGCTCAACTTGGGCAGCCGCTGATCAATCACTTGGTAAAGCGCGCTACTCTCAGGCCAATTGCGCATAAATCGTGCCCGATCCTTGGCGTAGGCCGCAGCAAAGCTACTCAGCCCCCCATGCTGGCACATCGAATCCAGATCAATCAGCACCCAACGCCCCCCCTGCCAGAACAGGTTGCGCCCCTTGAAGTCGCCATGACTGATCCGCTCGCGAATCAGTTCGCCAAACAAGCGCTCCAGGGCCACCAGCTCAGGCTCGGGCACCTCGCCGTTTTCTACATAAGGGGCCAGATGCTCAATCAGGTCTGGCCCGGCCAAGTGCTCGGTGACCAGATATGCCCGGCTGCGCAGCCAGAAAAAGCGCCGTTCCAGGAGAGCCAGGGGCTTGGGCGTGGCGATGCCCAGGAAGGTCAGGCGATTGCCTTCGCACCAGGCGTGCCAGGCGCGGCTTGGCCGCCAGAAACGCTTGAGCCAGTGCACAAACCCCTTGATGTTGTAGCGTTTGATCACCAGCGGCCGCCCGGCGACATCCACCCTGGCCACCGTGGCCGAGGCGCCACCCTTGTACAGCTGGCCTTGGCCGATAAGCTCATCGACGTTTGCCAGTACCGGCAGCAGGGTCGCCTCTTCTTCCCGGCGGATCGCCCGCAGCCCAAAGGCCCCGCGCACGACGCTGAACAAGGTGCACTCGCGGCCGACCTTGCCCAGGAAGTCTTTCAAGCGCCAGGCCCGCACTTTGTGCACCTGCTTTTGCAGGGCTTCGAGGGGCAACGCGTGTTCGCCATTGCTTAACAGGTAGTACACCAACAACTCTTCGGTAAACGGCTCGAGGTTGCTCGGCAACTGGGCAAAAAATACCCCGAGGTTTTCCAGTACCCGGTTGCGTGATAGGGGTTTGCCCGCCTGTTCGACGCAGATCCCGCCACCATCGATCAGATACAGCTTGTCGCCCTGACGCATCAGGTTGTCCAGGTGCAGATCTTCCTGCCACAGGCCCTTGGTGTGCATCTGTGCAATTGCACCCAGCGCTTGCGCCAGAACCTCTTGTTGCTCATCGGCCAATGGCGGCAAGGCTTCGACTGCCGTCCAGTCATCGGCCAGGCTCCGGGCCCCTTCCAGGAACTCGAACAGTAACCAGCCGCCCTCACCGTCTTGCAGACCGTCAGCCAGCAACAGCGGCGTGCTCAGGCCTTGTTCGGCCAGCAGGCGCGCGCCCTGGAGTTCACGCTGAAAATGCCGGGCGGCGCTGCCACCCACCAGCAACTTGGCCAGCACCGGCCGGCCGCGCCAGATCGCCGCGCCCACATAACGCTGGCCCGGCAACACCCGCAATAGGCTCAGCAACTGCAATTGCCCTGGGCCTGCCGCATCCGCCAACTCGATACTCAAGGGCAGCGTAGGCGTGCGCCCGGCATTTTTGAGTTCAGACAAGCGCATCAGCGGGCCTCCTTATGACTGCGCCGCCCAGCCAGGTAACTTGCCCAGGTATCCACCAGGGAGCTGTCCACCGGCTGGTCGAGGTAGGCCGCCAGAAATTGTCGCACTTGCTCTGCGGTCCAGGCCCCGGCACGGCGCAGCAATGGCTCAAGGTCTTTGACCCGATCACGCCGGCCCAGCAACAGCGGCCGGGTTTTTTCCAGGTCGATCAGCTGCGCCGCGTAACCGTCGCCGGTGGCCTGCAGGAAGATATGCTTGGGGTAAAAACAGCCATGCACCTGGCCGACGCCATGGAGCTTGCGCGCCAGTTGACCGCAGGCCACGAGGATCGCATGGTGCTGGGCATCGCTCAGGGCTGGCCACTGCTCCAGCAGCGAATCCAGGTCATTCCAGCCATCCAGCGCGCGGGTCAGCAGCAAGGCGCGATACTCGCCAGCGACTTTGCGCTCACCATAAAAAGCGGCCTGCAAAGCCGGGATCGCCTTCTGCCGATAGCGGCTGATATTACGGAACTCACGGGCAAAGGTCGGCTCGCCAAACGGCCGATGCAGGGTACGCGTCAGGTAGTTGCTCTGGCGCTTGAGGTAAAAGCCACGGCCCTCCAGCTCCAGACGGAACACGCTGCTCCAGCCGCCGCGACTGGTGTTGGGCTCGTCCACCGCGTCCAGTTGCCTGGCCCACAGGGCGTCAAAGTCAGCCAGGCCATTGCGCTCCAGCAAGGCCCGGTCTTCAGTTGCCAGGAAGTCGTTCATTCGCGTCCCTCGAAAAACTTCAGCACGTGGCGGATCCGCTGTTTATCCGATGCCCCCAGGTGCTTGCGCCGACGATATTGCATGTAGAAGCGTAGGCGCTGGGTGGCCGACAAGTGGTATTTGGCAACTTTGTCCAAGCACGCCAAGTCCTTGGTGATCCGGTACTTGAGCCAGAACCCGCGCCAGAAGTCGCCGTTGGGGCAGTCGATCAGGTACAGGGTCTGCTGGTCGTCGATCAACAGGTTGCGCCACTTCAAATCGTTATGGGTAAACCGGTGGTCGTGCATGGTCCGGGTATATTCGGCGAGCTGGCGGCTGACCTTGTCGACCCACACCGGGTCGGACAATTGCGGGTCCTTGCGTTCAGCCAGGGCCGCCAGGTCTTCGGTGCGTGGCAACTCGCGGGTGATCATCGCCCCACGATCATAGGCCAGGCCCTTGCGCTCCAGGCCCCAGGCTACGACTTCGGCTGTAGGGATGCCCCACTTGGCGAAGCGCTTGAGGTTCTGCCACTCGGACTTGACCCGTGGCTTGCCCAGGTACCGGCGCAAGCCTTTGCCAGCGCCGGTGTAGCGCTTGACGTAATAGTTGACCCCGCCGCGTTCCACGCGAATCACTTCGGACAGCGGATCACGGGTCAGCCGCTCGCCTTGCAGGGCAAACACTGCGTCGAGGCTACCAAAATCGTCCACAAGCTCCGAGTAAGCAGGTTCCAGGTTCCAACCCGCCATCAGAGTGCACCTCCGTACCGGACTTTGCGGTCATAGAGCTTGCCGGCCTTGCGCTCCAGCCACTGCAGCAACGCGCCTTCCTCGGCCAGGATCTGGCGCAGGGGCTGCTGGAAGTAGCCTTTGAGGAAGCGCAACTTGTCGCGGCGGGTCAGGCCGATATCCAGGATCGAGAAATACAGGGCTGCCAGGTCCTTGTTGCGCCAGCGCTGGCTGATGCGTGGCCGCACCTGGGCGCGGTGCAGGTCGATCACCGAGAGTTTGAAATCATCGGCGGTCACCGGCTTGTCGGTGTGCAGCAGGAAATGACAGATGTAGCAGTCACGATGATTGACGCCAGCGCGATGCATCATCCCTGTCATACGGGCCACTTCGGCAATCAGCGCGCGCTTGAGGCGTGGCTCGGGCGGCTGCTTGAGCCAATCCATGCTCAAGTCTTCCAGGCTGATGGTCGGCGCCAGTTCCTCGGTGACAATAAAAGAATGCTGGTCGGCCGGGTTGGCGCCGCGTTCGCCATAGGCCACGGCGGTCATGGTCGGTACGCCCACTTCGTGCAGGCGCTGGATTGCCTGCCACTCCTGCCCGGCGCCCAGCACCGGCAATTTGGCGGTGAGCAAATTCTTGAAGATCTCACCCCAGCCGATGCCACGGTGGATTTTCACAAAGTAGCCGCGCCCATCCACCTCGGTACGCAAGGTGCGACGGGCTTCCAGTTCACGGTAAACCTCGCCGTTCAACAGCTCGACTTCGGTGAACGCATCGCGTCCGGCCCAAAGGCTCTTGAACGGTTCGGCAAGAATCAACTTCATCAGTGTTGCTCCGCCAGAATTACATCCGCAGCGTGCTGCGGCATGCTATAGAGGTCGGCCGTCTCGGCGAAGGCCAGACCATTGCGGCTCCAGGCCGCACGTTGCTGCTGATCGCTGAGCATCCCAGCCAGATATTGGTTGAGCTGGGCCTGCTCGAAAGGTTCGTCCAGTACGCGGCCGCAATCGGCCTCGCTGATGTAATGGGCATACCCACACACCGCCGTGACCAATACCGGCAACCCGGCCACCAGGGCTTCGAGCAGTACGGTCCCGGTGTTTTCGTTGTACGCCGGGTGAATCAACAGGTCGGCGCCCAGCAGGAAACGCGGGATATCACTGCGCCCCTTGAGGAACTGCACATTGTCGCCCAGCCCCAAGGTAGCACTCTGCAATTGGAATACTTTGGGGTCGTCCTGGCCAATTACAAACAGACGGGTGCGCTTTTTCAGGTCTGACGGCAGTGCGGCCAGCGCCTTGAGGCTGCGGTCCACACCCTTGGTCTTGAAGCCCGAACCGATCTGCACCAGCAGCAAGTCGTCGTCCGCAAGGTTGAATTCGGCGCGGAAGCCGGCGCGGATCTCAGCCGCATTCGGCGGCGCCCGACGGTCCTGGGCGATACCCGGCGGCAACAGGTGGAAGCGCTCCAGCGGCGTGTCGTAATGCTTGATAAACAGCGGTTGCTGGACCTCGGAGATCATCAGCACTTCAGTCTTGGCGTCCTTGGCAAACACCGCGCGTTCGTACTCGGAAAAATGCCGATAGCGGCCAAAACTGCGGTACAGCGAGTGGCGCAGGTTCTGCGCCTTGTCTTCAAAACAGCCGTCTGCCGCGTAGTACACATCCAGGCCAGGCATTTTGTTGAAGCCGATCAAGCGGTCCACCGGGCGCTTGGCCAGGTCGGCCTGCATCCAGGCGGTCAGCTTCTCGTTACGCCGATGATTGAAGAACGCCTTGACCGGCGCCACCAGCACTTCAAAACCGGGGGGCACGTCGCCTTCCCAGATCAGGGTGTAGACGCGAATCTGGTGGCCGCGCTGCTGGCACTCCAGGGCGATGCGCATGAAGTCGCGCTGCAAGCCACCAAAGGGGAAATATTTGTACAGTACAAATGCCAGTTGCATCAGTGCAGCTCCTCAGCCAATAACAACGTGCTCAGTCGGCTGGCCACACGCTCAGGGTTCAGGCGAGTAAAGCACAGCGGCCACTCGCGCTTGAGATCAAACCGGCGCTGGTCTTCGGCGGTCGGTTGGTAGGTGCATTTCTTTTGCAGGCACGGCGCGCAGGGGAAGTCGCTGCCCAAATGGATCTGCGCCTTGCCATAGGCACCGGTCAGGCCCGGGTTGGTCGGGCCGAACAGAGAGATCGTCGGCACATCCAGCGCGGCGGCCAGGTGCCCGAGGCCGGTATCCACGGCCACACAAGCCCTGGCGCCGGCCAGTACCCGCGCCACGCCCGCCAGGTTCAGCTTGGGCAGGACTTCGGCATTGGCCAGGCCTTGGGCCAGGCGTTCGGCGCGGGCTTTTTCGGCAGCATTGCCCCACGGCAACTTGACGTCCACCCCCAGGCTGCCGATGCGCTCAGCCAGGTCGCGCCAGTAGGCTTCGGGCCAGTGCTTGGTGTCCCAGGTAGTGCCGTGCAGCAGCAGCACGAAAGGTTTCTTCGGCGGCAGGCCCAGCAGTTTTTCAGTGCTCAGGCCGTAATCCCCCAAGCCTTTAGGCAAGTCATAGCCCAGGGCCACGGCGAACAACTGGCGCAGGCGCTCAACCGCATGCTGGCCACGGGCAACCGCCAGGCGACGGGAGTAGAAACGTGCGGCGATGGGCTCGCGAGCTGAATTCTTGTCAAAACCCGCCACCGGCGCCCGCACATAGCGGGTCAGCCAGGCGCTTTTAAGCAGGCCCTGGGCGTCGATCACCAGGTCATATTTGGTGGACTGGATCTGCTTCTTGAAGCGGCGCCATTCGCCACTCTTGAAGGTCTGCCAGAGGTTCTTACGCCAGCGGCGAATCGCCACTGGGATCACCTTGTCCACCGCCGGATGCCAAGTGGGGATTTCGGCGAAGCCCTCTTCCACCACCCAGTCGAAGCGAATCCCCGGAATCGCCCGGGCCGCGTCGGTCAATGCCGGCAAGGCGTGGATCACGTCGCCCAGGGATGAGGTCTTGATTACCAGTACCCGCAACTCAATGAACCTCGACCACGTTGCCCTGCAACCGCTGCAAGGCCTCGGCTACCGAGTCGGGCAGCAACTGGCGCAGGCAATTGTAGTGGCCGAAACGGCAGGTGCGGTCAAAGCACGGGCTGCAATCCAGGCCCAGGCGCACCACTTCGACCTTGTCGGCCAATGGCGGGGTAAAGCCTGGCGACGTGGAGCCGTACACCGCCACCAGCGGGCGGTTCAGCGCGGCGGCCACATGCATCAGGCCGGAGTCGTTGGACACCACCGAATCGGCGCAGGACAGCAGGTCGATGGCCTCGGCCAGGGACGTATCGCCACTGAGGTTGACCGCTTCTTCGCGCAGGCCGGGGATCAGGCGTTGGCGGATGTCTTCACCCACCGAGTGATCGTTTTTCGAGCCAAACAGCCAGACTTGCCAGCCCTCGCGGATTTTCAGTTCGGCGACCTTCGCGTAATGCTCCGACGGCCAGCGCTTGGATTCGCCAAATTCGGCGCCCGGGCACAGCGCCAGCACCGGTCGATCGAGGGTCAGGCCGAACTTGGCCAGGGCCCCGTCGCGGGTGACCGGATCGATTTGCAGGCTTGGCCGTGGATACGGCGTCGGCAACTGCGCATCGGGCGCGTAGGCCAGGGCCATGAAACGCTCGATCATCAGCGGGTAGCGGGCCTTGTCGAGCTTGCGCACATCATTGAGCAGGCCATAGCGGAACTCGCCGCGCCAGCCGGTACGCTTGGGGATGCCGGCAAAGAATGGCACCAGCGCCGACTTCATCGAGTTGGGCAAGAGGATCGCCTGATCGTACTGGCCGGCCAGGGACTTGCCGATCCGTCGCCGGGTCGCCAGTTCCAGCGCGCCATGGCCGAGCGGGAAGCTCAAGGCCTGCCGGACTTCGGGCATGCGCTCCAGGATCGGCCGGCTCCACTCAGGGGCGAGCACGTCGATTTGGCAGTCGGGATGACGCTGTTTCAGGCACTGGAACAGTGTCTGTGCCATCACCATGTCACCGACCCAACTGGGCCCAACGATCAGAATATTCATGTAGTTTCCACAAACGATTCGGGGAGGCTCATGCCTCCCCGCCTCGATAATTACTGTAGGTCACGGCTTGTGTGGGAGCGGGCTTGCCCGCGATAGCATCACCGCGTGCTGTCAGCCAGACCGCAGCGCCTGCATCGCGGGCAAGCCCGCTCCCACCCAAAGCCGGTCTCCACATTCAATTGGGGTCGCTGTAGTGTTTTAGCTTAACCCCAGTTCTTGCCAGATCCGTTTCACCTGCCGCCGTTCGTCGGCAAACTGATCCCCGGCAACCACACCCGCCTCATTCTGCAAGGCCTGGCGATGGGCCGCCGAGCGGTAGGCCTTATACACCTCGCGCAGCAAGTGGGCATCGGCGGCGGGCATCAGCCCGACCTGCTCCAGGCCTTCCAGGATGCGGATATTGTCGGTGTAGCGCAGCAACGATGGATGTTGCGCAGACCACGCCAAAGCGGCGTATTGCACCATAAATTCAATATCGACGATACCTCCGGCGTCCTGCTTGAGATCGAACACCGCCGTGGGCTCGAAGGCATTCGCCGCCGTGCCGGCCCCGGTCGACTTGGTGCCCAGGTTATCCCGCATCTTGGCACGCATCTCGCTGACCTCCTGGCGCAGCTTCGCCAGGTCCTGCGTGCGCCCCAACACCCGCGCCCGCACGCCTTCAAACGCGCGGCCCACGTCCTGGCTGCCGACCAATACCCGTGCCCGCACCAGGGCCTGATGCTCCCAGGTCCAGGCCTCGTTTTCCTGATAACGGGCAAAGGCCCCCAGGGAGCTGACCAGCAGCCCGGATGCGCCAGAAGGTCGCAGACGCATATCCACTTCGTACAACTGCCCGGAGTTGGTCTGGGTGGTCAACAGGTGAATGATCCGCTGGCCGAGACGGGTAAAGAACTGCGCGCCATCGATCGGCTTGGCGCCGTCGGTTTCGGCCTGCGGGTCACCGTCATGGATAAACACCAGGTCCAGGTCCGAGCCGTGCCCCAACTCGATGCCGCCGACCTTGCCATAGCCGACAATAATGAATCCGGGATCGCACAAGGTGCCGTCCAGGCGTTGCGGCGTGCCGTGGCGCGCCACGGTCTGGCGCCAGGCTAGGGCCAGCACTTGCTCAAGAATCGCCTCGGCAAGCCAGGTCAGGTAGTCGCTGACTTTCATCAGCGGCAGGCTGCCGGCGATTTCCGACGCAGCGACGCGCAGGCGGTGAGCCAGTTTGAAGTGGCGCAGGGCTTCCATCTGCTGCTCAAGGTCATCCTCGGGGATGCGCGTAAGGCGCTCGCGCAATTCGGCGGCCAACTCCGGCGCCAAGGGCGGCTTGAACAGCCGGCCTTCATTGAGCAATTCGTCCAGCAGCAGCGGGAAGCGGGTGATCTGCTCGGCAATCCACGGGCTGGCAGCACACAGGGTCAACAGCCGACGCAGGGCGTCAGGATTTTCGGTCAATAGCACCAGATAAGCGGAACGCCGCGCCACCGCTTCCACCAGCGGCAGTACGCGCTCCAGCACCAGGTCCGGGTTGGCGTGTTCGACCGCCTGGGCCAACAGGCGCGGGATAAACGCGTCCAGACGCTCACGCCCCAGGCGTTGCATCGCCCGCAACTGAGGGCTGCCGCGCAGGCTGGCCAGGGCCTTCAGGGCCTTGGGCGCATCGGCAAAGCCACCTTCGGCCAATTGGCGACAGGCGGCTTCCTCATTCTGGGACTCCTCCCACAAGGGCAGCCACTCGCCACCCACCACCAACTCGCTTTCTACGCCCTCTTCTTCGTCGGGATCGGCAATCACCTGGCGGAAATGCCAGTCCACCCGGCCACGCCAGTACATCAATTGCTCATGGAACGCGGACCAGTCGGCAAAGCCCATCATGAACGCGATCCGCGCCTGGTCTTCGTCAGTGTTGGGCAGCATCTGTGTCTGGCGATCAGCGATGGCCTGGATCGCATGTTCGGTGTAACGCAGGAATTCATAGCCGCTGCGCAACTCGGTAATCACCGCCGGCGGCAGGTAACCCTGGCCTTCCAGGGTGCCCAGCACCTTCAGCAACGGCCGCTGTTGCAGGCTGAGGTCGCGGCCGCCGTGAATCAGCTGGAATGCCTGGGCAATGAACTCCACCTCGCGGATGCCGCCCGCGCCCAGCTTGATATTGTCGGCCATGCCCTTGCGCCGCACTTCCTGCTGGATCAACTGCTTCATGGTGCGCAGCGCTTCGATCGCGGAAAAGTCCAGGTAGCGTCGGTAGACGAACGGGCGCAGCAGGTCGAGCAATTGCGCACCCGCCACCTGGTCACCGGCCACTACCCGCGCCTTGATCATTGCGTAGCGTTCCCAGTCGCGCCCCTGGTCCTGGTAGTACTGCTCCAATGCATTGAAACTCAGCACCAGCGCCCCGGCGGAACCATAAGGCCGCAGACGCATATCGACGCGGAACACAAAGCCATCGACGGTCATTGGGTCCAGGGCCTTGATCAGCTTCTGGCCCAGGCGGATAAAGAATTCCTGGTTGTCCAGGGCGCGCTTGGCCCCCACGGTCTCGCCGCCCTCGGGGTAGGCGAAGATCAGGTCGATGTCCGACGACAGGTTCAACTCCACCGCGCCCAGCTTGCCCATGCCGAGGATGACCATCTGCTGCGGCTCGCCGCTGCGCCCGCCGGTGGGGGTGCCGAATTGCGCGCAATGGCGCTGGTACAGCCACTGGTAAGCCTGGTCGATGCTGGCGTCGGCCATGTCCGACAGGTCGCGGCAGGTCTGCACCAAGTCCGCCTGTCGGGTCAGGTCGCGCCAGATAATCCGCACTTGCTGGCGAGTGCGCTGGCGACGCAGCACGCGGCCCAGCTCATCTTCTGTTTCAGCCTGCTGCACAGCTGCGGCAATCTGCCCACACAGCTCATCGGGTGCAAAGCCACGATCCAGTTCGCCCCAGGCCACCAGCTCAAGCAACATCAAAGGGTCACGAACACTCTGTTCAATCACAAAATCACTGGCGGCGCATACCCGGGCAAAGTCGGCCCAACGTTGCGGCGTCCACGCGCACAGGCCATGATCGGCATCCAGCATGGCCACTGCGTCACGAAATGACTGCTCGGCCCGGCTGGCAAACGGCAACAGAACGGCAGGGAGTTCAACCAGCATTGGAAGGCTCATGGTCTATCCTTGGTCGGCGTGTAAATGGCTTGTGGCTGAGAACGCAAGAACCACGCTCGATGAAGGACTGTCGAACAAAAGTTAGAAATAGCTGAAAACTCATTAATTTTGGCAGGCAACATTAAACTTCTACCTTTTCTTGTTCGCAAAAGATCAACAATAACGATTATGCTCACCAGCCAGACCGAGCCATACGCTCAGTCTTGTGTAGTTTTACTACTCGTATATACATTCGAAAGGCTGAAATGGCCGACGATTTGTAGTAAAACTACAGGACGCCGAAGCAACCTTCGGCCATCCAAGAATTTATGTCGTCTGCCCACAAGGCCAGTCGCAAACTTCAGGCAACCGATTCTGGTAGCCTTTCCGCCCTGGAGCAAGCCATGCAAGACCTCGATCCCGTCGAAACCCAGGAATGGCTGGACGCCCTGGAATCGGTTCTCGACAAAGAAGGCGAAGACCGTGCGCATTACCTGATGACCCGTATGGGCGAACTCGCGACCCGCAGCGGCTCGCAACTGCCCTACGCCATCACCACGCCATACCGCAACACCATCCCCGTTACCCACGAAGCACGCATGCCTGGCGACCTGTTCATGGAACGCCGCATTCGCTCGCTGGTACGCTGGAACGCGATGGCGATGGTTATGCGCACGAACTTGAAAGATTCTGACCTGGGCGGTCACATCTCCAGCTTCGCTTCCAGCGCAACCCTGTATGACATCGGCTTCAACTACTTCTTCCAGGCCCCGACCGAAGAACACGGCGGCGACCTGATCTACTTCCAGGGCCACACCTCGCCAGGCGTCTACGCCCGTGCGTTCATGGAAGGTCGCATCACCGAAGACCAGATGAACAACTTCCGCCAGGAAGTCGACGGTGGCGGCCTGTCGTCGTACCCGCACCCTTGGCTGATGCCTGACTTCTGGCAGTTCCCGACCGTATCCATGGGTCTGGGCCCGATCCAGGCGATCTACCAGGCACGGTTCATGAAGTACCTGGAAGCCCGTGGCTTTATCCCCGAAGGCAAGCAGAAGGTCTGGTGTTTCCTGGGCGACGGCGAGTGCGACGAGCCGGAATCCCTGGGCGCCATCTCCCTGGCCGGCCGCGAAAAGCTGGACAACCTGATCTTCGTCATCAACTGCAACCTGCAGCGCCTCGACGGCCCGGTTCGCGGCAACGGCAAGATCATCCAGGAACTCGAAGGCGTGTTCCGCGGTGCTCAATGGAACGTGACCAAAGTCATCTGGGGCCGTTTCTGGGACCCACTGCTGGCCAAGGACGTCGACGGCATCCTGCAACGTCGCATGGACGAAGTCATCGACGGCGAGTACCAGAACTACAAAGCCAAAGACGGCGCGTTCGTACGTGAACACTTCTTCAACACGCCTGAACTCAAGGCGATGGTTGCAGACTTGTCCGACGACGAGATCTGGAAACTCAACCGTGGCGGCCACGACCCGTACAAGGTCTACGCGGCGTACCACGAAGCGGTCAACCACAAAGAACAACCTACCGTCATCCTGGCCAAGACCATCAAGGGTTATGGCACCGGTGCCGGCGAAGCGAAGAACACTGCGCACAACACCAAGAAAGTCGACGTCGACAGCCTGAAGTTGTTCCGCGACCGCTTCGACATCCCGGTCAAGGACGAAGAGCTGGAGAACCTGCCGTTCTTCAAGCCGGAGCCAAACAGCGCCGAAGCCCGCTACCTCAGCGAGCGTCGCACTGCACTGGGCGGTTTCGTGCCACAGCGCCGCGCCCAGAGCTTCAGCGTACCGACACCGGACCTCAGCACCCTCAAGGCAATCCTTGACGGTTCGGGCGACCGTGAAATCTCCACCACCATGGCCTTCGTGCGGATCCTCGCGCAGTTGGTCAAGGACAAGGAAATCGGCCCGCGCATCGTCCCGATCATCCCGGACGAAGCCCGTACCTTCGGTATGGAAGGCATGTTCCGTCAGTTGGGCATCTACTCCTCCGTCGGCCAGCTCTACGAGCCAGTCGATAAAGACCAGGTGATGTTCTACAAAGAAGACAAGAAGGGCCAGATCCTCGAAGAAGGCATCAACGAAGCGGGCGCCATGAGCTCCTTCATCGCTGCCGGTACTTCGTACTCCAGCCACAACCAGCCGATGCTGCCGTTCTACATCTTCTACTCGATGTTCGGCTTCCAGCGCATCGGCGACCTGGCCTGGGCTGCCGGCGACAGCCGTACCCGTGGCTTCCTGATCGGCGGCACCGCCGGCCGTACCACGCTCAACGGCGAAGGCCTGCAACACGAAGACGGTCACAGCCACATCCTGGCTGCCACCATCCCGAACTGCCGCACCTTTGATCCAACCTACGGCTACGAGCTGGCGGTGATCATCCAGGACGGCATGAAGAAGATGACCGAAGAGCAGCAGGACGTTTTCTACTACATCACTGTGATGAACGAGTCCTACCAGCAACCTGCCATGCCGGCCGGTGTTGAAGAGGGCATCATCAAGGGCATGTACCTGCTCGAAGAAGACACCAAGGAAGCGGCCCACCACGTCCAACTGATGGGCTCCGGCACCATCCTGCGCGAAGTGCGTGAAGCGGCGAAGATCCTGCGTGAAGAGTTCAACGTCGGCGCTGACGTGTGGAGCGTTACCAGCTTCAACGAACTGCGTCGCGACGGCCTGGCCGTGGAACGCAGCAACCGTCTGCACCCAGGCCAGAAGCCTGCGCTGAGCTACGTCGAAGAGTGCCTGGCTGGCCGTAAGGGTCCGGTTATCGCCTCTACCGACTACATGAAGCTGTTTGCTGAACAAATTCGCCAGTGGGTCCCGTCCAAGGAATTCAAAGTTTTGGGCACCGACGGTTTCGGTCGCAGTGACAGCCGCAAGAAGCTGCGTCACTTCTTCGAAGTCGATCGTCACTTCGTGGTGTTGGCAGCCCTGGAAGCCTTGGCTGACCGTGGTGAGATCGAACCCAAGGTGGTGGCTGATGCCATCGTCAAGTTCGGGATCAACCCGGAAAAACGCAACCCACTGGACTGCTGAGGAAACTATCTGTGAGCGAGCTCATTCGCGTACCTGACATCGGCAGCGGTGAAGGTGAAGTAATTGAACTGTTTGTGAAGGTCGGCGACAAAGTCGAAGCCGACCAGAGCATCCTGACCCTGGAATCGGACAAGGCGAGCATGGAAATCCCTGCTCCCAAGGCCGGCGTGGTCAAGAGCCTGAAAGTGAAGCTGGGCGACCGCCTGAAAGAAGGCGACGAACTGCTGGAACTGGAAATCGAAGGTGCCGCTGACGCGGCACCGGCGGCGGCGCCTGCTGGCGCTGCTGCCCCTGCGCCGGCTGAAAAGCCAGCTGCTGCTGCCGAGGCCCCAGCGGCCCCGGCTGCTGCACCGGCGGCAGCGACTGTCCAGGACATTCACGTCCCGGACATCGGCTCGTCGGGCAAAGCCAAGATCATCGAACTGCTGGTCAAAGTCGGCGACACCGTCGAAGCCGACCAGTCGCTGATCACCCTGGAGTCCGACAAGGCCTCCATGGAAATCCCATCGCCGGCTGCCGGCGTAGTGGAAAGCATCGCGGTCAAGCTGGAAGACGAAGTCGGCACTGGCGACTTCATCCTCAAGCTGAAAGTCGCGGGTGGCGCTGCCCCGGCTGCGGCCCCAGCGCCAGCCGCTGCTGCTCCTGCCGCCAAGGCTGAAGCTGCACCTGCCGCCGCTCCGGCTCCTGCGGCAAAAGCCGAAGCTGCCCCGGCCCCGGCTGCTGCCCCTGCGCCAAGTGGTGCCAAGGCTCACGCCGGCCCTGCCGTGCGTCAACTGGCCCGTGAATTCGGTGTCGAGCTGAGCGCTGTCAGCCCAACCGGCCCACACGGTCGCGTGCTCAAGGAAGACGTGCAGGTCTACGTCAAATCCATGATGCAAAAAGCCAAGGAAGCTCCGGCTGCCGGCGCTGCTACCGGTGGTTCGGGCATTCCGCCGATCCGCACCGTAGACTTCAGCCGCTTCGGCGAAATCGAAGAAGTGCCGATGACGCGCCTGATGCAAATCGGCGCAGCCGGTCTGCACGCCAGCTGGCTGAACATTCCGCACGTGACTCAGTTCGACCAGGCCGACATCACCGACCTGGAAGCTTTCCGCGTTGCGCAGAAAGCCGTGGCCGAAAAGGCCGGCGTGAAACTGACCGTACTGCCACTGCTGCTCAAGGCCTGCGCGCACCTGCTCAAGGAACTGCCGGACTTCAACAGTTCGCTGGCACCAAGCGGCAAAGCGATCATCCGCAAGAAGTACGTGCACATCGGCTTTGCGGTCGACACCCCGGATGGCCTGCTGGTACCGGTCATCAAGAATGTCGACCAGAAGAGCCTGCTGCAACTTGCTGGCGAAGCGGCTGCACTGGCGGCCAAGGCCCGCGACAAGAAGCTGACTCCGGACGACATGCAAGGCGCCTGCTTCACCATCTCCAGCCTCGGGCACATTGGCGGCACTGGCTTCACGCCAATCGTCAACGCGCCGGAAGTGGCGATCCTCGGTGTTTCCAAGGCCACCATCCAGCCTGTGTGGGACGGTAAGGCCTTCCAGCCGAAGCTGATGCTGCCGTTGTCGCTGTCCTACGATCACCGTGTGATCAATGGCGCGGCCGCTGCACGCTTCACCCAGCGCCTGAGCCAGTTGCTGAACGATATCCGCACCATCCTGCTGTAAGCCGCAGCGGCCTCCCCCTTCAACGGGGAGGCTGGCTGCAACGATTTCCGAGCGCCACGCTCGTACCTCAACCCCGCCAATTTGGCGGGGCTTTTTTTTGCCTGTTTGAATTGCCCGTGCCCCTTCTGTAGGAGCGAGCTTGCTCGCGAAAAACTCGAGGACGCCACACTCATTCAGGTCAGGCGCGTTATCGTTAACGATTTTCGCGAGCAAGCTCGCTCCTACAAAAGGCATGCAGGATAACCGTCCATCATTGCGACTGTAGAAAACCGCTTTGCGGCCGATAACCCACATATAGCACTTAGCCTTCATCCTCTCTTGTCAGTCCGCTCTGCATGATGCAACCTTGCCGCAGACAGCAGTAACGAGGGCGATAGCCCGGCGCGATGCGCATTTTTCCAAGCGAGTTTCCCCATGAAAAGCCAACCCGATGTCGCCCGAACGGCGACCGAGGTAGTGACGCAATTACCGGTGCCTTCGCGCCTCGGTATGCTGCGTTTCGAACGGCTTAATGAGGCTAGCTGGGCGCTGCTGTACCTCGACCCCAATTGTGAACGCCAATTCGGCTTGCCCGCGGTAGAGCTGTGCTCGCTGATCGGCTCGCCCTACGCCAGCCTGATGGAACCCCAGGCACGCTACCAGTTGCACGATGCAATCCAGCAGCAACTGACCGCCAGCCCCCATTACCAGGTGCGCTACACCCTGCACACCAACGACGGCCCGCTGAGCCTGCTGGAGGTGGGCGAGGCCTATAAGCAACACAATCGCCACCTGTTGCGCGGCTACCTGATGGTGGTGGGCGGTTTGCTCAGCGACTTGGCACCAGTGCCCGCCGCCGATCTGGAAGACCAGAACAGCCGTCTGCAGATCGCCCTGGAGCTCAACCAGCGCGCGCAACAGGAGCAGTTGCAACACCTGGAACGGGTGCGCGCCCAGCAGGAACTGATCCTGCTGCTGGCCCGCCAGCGCTACAGCACCACCAATTCCCTGCAAGAAGCCGCCGAACTGATCACCCGCAGCGCCTGTGATATCTACCAGATCGACTGCGCCAGCATCTGGAACCTCGAAGGCCAGCAACTGGTGCCGATCTCTGCGTTTCATCGCGCCGACCAACAGCACCATATGCCGGCGCCGATCGATGCCAGCGGCTTCCCGGACTACCTCGAAGCCCTGCACAGCAGCCGTGCCATCGATGCCAGCAATGCGATGCGCGACCCGCGCACCCGGGAAATGGTCGAAAGCCTGCGGCCCATGGACATCCATGCGATGCTCGACGCCAGTATCCGTGTCGATGGTCAGGTGGTGGGCGTGCTGTGCCTGGAGCAAAGCACTGGCACTCGGGATTGGCTGTCCGATGAGATCGCCTTTGCCGGCGAGTTGGCCGATCAGTTCGCCCAGGTCATCAACAACCACAACCGTCGCACCGCCACCAGCGCCCTGCACCTGTTCCAGCGCGCGGTGGAGCAAAGTGCCAATGCCTTCCTGCTGGTCAATTGCGACGGCGTGGTGGAGTACGTCAACCCCAGCTTCACCGCGATCACCCAATACAGCACCGAAGAAGTCCACGGCCATCGCCTGGCGCAACTGCCGGCCCTGGAAAACCTCAGCGAACTGTTGTTCGACGCGCCCTCCAGCCTGGCCAAGAGCAATAGTTGGCAGGGCGAATTCAAGAGCCGGCGTAAAAACCTCGAACCGTACTGGGGCCAGCTGTCGATTTCCAAGGTCTATGGCGACAACCGCGAACTGACCCACTACATCGGCATCTACGAAGACATTACCCAGACCAAGCTCGCCCAGCAGCGTATCGAGCGCCTGGCCTACACCGACAACCTGACCAACCTGGGCAACCGTCCGGCGTTTATCCGCAACCTCGATGAGCGCTTCGCGCGGGACAGCGACGCGCCCATCAGCCTGCTGCTGGTGGACATCGACAACTTCAAGCGGATCAATGACAGCCTCGGCCACCAGACCGGCGACAAGCTGCTGATCAGCCTGGCCCGGCGCCTGCGCAACAGCCTCAATGCCGGCGGCAGCCTGGCGCGCTTTGCCAGTAACGAATTTGCGGTACTGCTGGACAACGCCGACCTTGAAGCCGGCCAACAAATGGCCTGCCAGTTGTTAATGACCCTCGACAAGCCGATGTTCGTCGACAACCAGTTGATCAGTGTCACCGGCTCTGTAGGCCTGGCCTGCGCGCCGCTGCATGGCCGCGACCCGCAGACCCTGATGCGCAACGCCGGCCTGGCGCTGCACAAGGCCAAGGCCAACGGCAAGCACCAGGTGCAGGTGTTTACCGAAGCCCTGAATGCCGAGGCCAGTTACAAACTGTTCGTCGAAAACAACCTGCGCCGCGCCCTGACCCAGAACGAGCTGGACGTGTTCTACCAGCCCAAACTGTGCCTGCGCAGCGGGCGCCTGCTGGGCATGGAAGCGCTGCTGCGCTGGAACCACCCGGAAAAGGGCATGATCCGCCCCGACCAGTTCATCAGCGTCGCCGAAGAGACCGGCCTGATCATCCCCATCGGCAAATGGATCGCACGCCAGGCCTGCCGCATGAGCAAGCAGTTGAGCGCCGCCGGCATGGGCAACCTGCAGGTAGCGATCAACCTGTCGCCCAAGCAGTTTTCCGACCCGGACCTGGTGGCTTCCATCGCCAGCATCCTCAAGGAAGAACAACTGCCGGCCAACCTGCTGGAGCTGGAGCTGACCGAGGGCCTGCTGCTAGAAGCTACCGAAGATACGCGTCTGCAACTGGACCAATTGAAGAGCTTCGGCCTGACCCTGGCCATGGATGATTTCGGCACCGGTTACTCATCCCTGAGTTACCTGAAGAAATTCCCCATCGATATCATCAAGATCGACCGCAGCTTTATCCATGAAATCCCGGACAACCAGGACGACATGGAAATCACCTCGGCGGTGATCGCCATGGCGCACAACCTCAAGCTCAAGGTGGTCGCCGAAGGCATTGAGACCGCCGAGCAACTGGCGTTCCTGCGCCGCCACCGGTGCGACGTCGGCCAGGGCTACCTGTTCGACCGGCCAATCCCCGGCTCCGAGTTGCTGGACAAGCTCAAACGCTATCCGCGCGGGCCAATCGCCTGACAGCGCTGTAACACTCGGGCACACTGGTGGTCTGAACTGTTAACTCAACCTGACGAGAGGACTGATCATGGTCTTGCGCTCGGAAATCCTGGTGAATAAAAACGTGCTGCCTACTGCCGAACAAGCCCTGCCTGGTCGTGAAACCCCAATGAACCTGCCCGAGACACACTTCGTCAACGGTAACCCGCTGCTGGGCCCGTTCATGGACGATGTGGGTTTTGCGATCTTTGGCCTGGGCTGTTTCTGGGGTGCCGAACGCAAGTTCTGGCAGCGCGACGGCGTGGTCAGCACGGTGGTCGGCTACGCCGGCGGCTTCACGCCAAACCCGACCTATGAAGAAGTCTGCTCGGGCCTGACCGGCCATAGCGAAGTGGTGCTGGTGGTGTATGACCAGGCCAAAATCAAGTACGAAGAACTGTTGAAGATGTTCTGGGAACTGCATAACCCGACCCAGGGCATGCGCCAAGGCAATGATATCGGCAGCCAGTATCGCTCGGTGATCTACGCCACCACCCCTGAGCAACTGGCCGCTGCCAATGCCAGTGCACAGGCTTACCAGCAAGAGCTGACCAAGACCGGCCTGGGTAAAATCACCACTGAAATCGACCAGGCACCGACGGTGTACTTCGCCGAGGCCTATCACCAGCAGTACCTGGCGAAGAATCCCCAGGGTTACTGCGGGATCGGCGGGACTGGCGTGACCTGCCCGATCTAAAAATGTGGGAGCGGGCTTGCTCGCGAATGCGGTGTGTCAGTCAGAGAATATGGCGACTGATACACCGCTTTCGCGAGCAAGCCCGCTCCCACATTTGTTCTGTGACCGACTTGATGCCGTTACTCGGCGATCAGCCAATCCATCTGCCACCCACCCTGGGTCTGCCCCAGCTTCTTCGACAGCCACGGCAGCAACTCACGCAACTCCTCTTCCAGCCCCCACGGCGGGTTGGCGATCGCCAGGCCCGAGCCGGTCAGGGTGTTGGGGGTGTCCAGCGGATGCACCAGCAATTCCACGCGCAGCAGCTTTGGCGCGCCGGTGCCGGCCAGGTCCTGATAGAAGCGGCGCAGCATGCGCTGGTCTTTCACTGGGTACCAGATTGCGGCGACCGTCTGGCGCATGCGGCCCACGGCTTCCTTGAGGGAGGCGGCGCAGCGCTGCATCTCATCGAGCTTCTCGAACGGCGGGTCGATCAGCATCAAGGCACGCTTTTCCGGCACCGGCAGCAAGGCCCGTGGCACATGCCAGCCCTCGCCCAGATGGACCTTCACGCGGCGGTCGCCCTTCATGTTGTCTTTGAGCAGCACGCCGTCTTCCGGGTGTTTTTCGTTGAGCAACACGCGGTCCTGTGGCCGGGTCAGGCGCCGTGCCAGTTCCGGCGAACCTGGGTAATAGCGCAATTGGCCGTCCGGGTTCATCTCGTGCAGCACCCGCATGTAGTCCGCAGTCAGCGCTGGCAGGTCCTCCTCGCCCCAAAGGCGGGCGATGCCTTCCAGGTATTCACCGGTGCGATTGGCCTGGTCGCCTTGCAGGTCGTACAGACCGATCCCGGCGTGGGTGTCGAGATAGGCAAACGGCTGCTCCTTGCGCGACATCAGGGCGATGAGGCGGGTCAAGGTCAGGTGTTTGAAGACATCGGCGTGGTTGCCGGCGTGAAAGGCGTGACGATAATTCATGGTTGCTCCTGCGCAGGGGGCGAAGTTTACCTTTTACGCAGGCAAAGGTGCAGGGCCGCATGCCAGGCGGTGCTTATGCCACAAACGTAGGGCACGCACCGAAAACGTTCTAGTAGGTTATGTGGGAGCGGGCTTGCCCGCGATGCAGGCTACGGGGTATTACCCGTATCGGCGATGCCATCGCCGGCAAGCCAGCTCCCCCATTGTCCGGGCTGCCCATGCAATCCAAGGAGGTCAAACAGCATCATGAAAGACGCCACCCTCGCCCTGCACCACGGCTTCAAATCGGACCCCACCACCAAGGCCGTCGCCGTACCGATCTACCAGAACGTCGCTTTCGAGTTCGATAACGCCCAGCACGGCGCCGACCTGTTCAACCTCGACGTGCCCGGCAATATCTACACGCGGATCATGAACCCCACCAATGACGTGCTGGAACAGCGCATGGCCGCGCTGGAAGGCGGAATCGCGGCCCTGGCCGTGTCGGCAGGCAGCGCGGCGATCCACTATGCCATCCAGGCCCTGACCCGCGCCGGCGACAATATCGTCTCCACCCCACAGCTGTACGGCGGCACTTACACCCTGTTCGCCCACCTGCTGCCCAGCTTCGGCGTTGACGTGCGCTTTGCCCGCGACGACTCGGCCCAAGCCATCGCCGAACTGATCGACGAAAACACCAAGCTGGTGTACTGCGAGAGTATCGGCAACCCGGCCGGCAATATCGTCGACCTGCAAGCCCTGGCCGACGCCGCCCACGCCCGGGGCGTACCGCTGATGGTGGATAACACCGTCGCCACGCCGATCCTGTGCAAGCCGATCCAGTTTGGCGCGGATATCGTCGTGCATTCCCTGACCAAATATGTCGGCGGCCACGGCAACTCCCTGGGCGGGGTGATTGTCGACAGCGGCACCTTCCCCTGGACCGACTACCCGCAAAAATTCCCCGGCCTCAATGAGCCGGAGCCGGCCTACCACGGCGTGGTCTACACCGAAAAGTTCGGCCCAGCGGCCTTTATCGCCCGGGCCCGCACCGTGCCACTGCGCAATACTGGCGCGGCCTTGGCGCCGATGAACGCCTTCCTGTTGCTGCAAGGTCTGGAAACCCTGGCCCTGCGCATGGAGCGACACACCGAAAACGCGCTGAAAGTCGCGCAGTTCTTGCAGGCCCACGAACAGGTGGAATGGGTCAGCTACGCCGGCCTGCCAGATCACCCCCACCATCATCTGGCGCAAAAATACATGCAGGGCAAGCCCTCGGCGATCCTGTCCTTTGGCCTCAAAGGCGGCTATGAAGCCGGGGTGCGCTTCTACGATGCGCTGCAAATCTTCAAACGCCTGGTGAATATCGGCGATGCCAAATCCCTGGCCTGCCATCCGGCATCCACCACGCACCGGCAGATGAACGCACAAGAGCAAGCCAAGGCCGGTGTGCGTCCGGAGATGATCCGCCTGTCGGTGGGCATCGAGGCGATTGAAGACCTGCTCGATGACTTGCAGCAATCCTTGAACGCCTGATTCAACCCCGCTCGCCGGCCAGGTAGGCAACCAATGCCTGGTTTCCGGCGTAGGGCTGGCGCACAAAATACGCGACCTTGTGCTTCAAGATCGCGGGTGCGAAGGCGTCGTGCAGGTCAGGGTGCTCTTGGGCCAGCCATTGCAGCAGGTTGTCTACCAGGGTCACGCTGGACTGCTCGCCAAGCTGCTTGAGCAGGGTGGCCGGCACGTCCCACCAGGGGCTTTTTCTCGCCGCCCCCGCCACCCTGGCCGGCACTTGCTGAGGCTGCCCATTGAGCCAGTAGCGGCGAAACACTGGAATGACTTGCGCCGCTCCAGGCCCCAGCGTTTGCAGGATCGGCAGCAGATAGCCGCCATCCCAGAAACGAAAGAACACCTCTTGCCCCTCGGGCAAACGCACCTTGGTCAGGCTCGCGAGATGTTCGACCACCGTGACGAGCGGGCTGGAGGACACGGCTAGCCAGCCCCAATCGGTAGCAGTACATTGCGCCGCCCAGTCGAGAAACCCACTGTTGTCGCTGACCAACGCCACATAGGGCATCACCTCAACCCAGGCGCCGTACTCGCTGCCGGCCCACACCGGGCTCAGCGGCCCGCCATCCGCCTGGCGCCAGGCCGCCACCGGCTGGCAATCACTGGTGCTGGCCAGGATGACAAACACCTGCTCGCCGTCCTGCAGCGGCTCCTGGGCCAGCCATTCGCGCGGAGTCATCATTGCAGGCCTCCGACTCGATGCCGAGGGGTGTCACAGACGCCCTGCTTGCAGCGCTCACACTCCTCGCAGAATGGCGCACTGCGCTTGAAACTGAACACTTGTGCGGCACTCAACGGCGCGGCCAACGCCGCCAGCAGGGTTTCCTGAATACCCGGGCGTAAAGGTGATGGCGCTGCTGCCACCGACGGTGCGCCGCCCAACTGGATCGGCGTACTGCTGAAAATCCCCCCGGCCGACAGGGTCAGCCATTGCCCACCGGCCTGCAGCGTCAGGCTGGCACCACCATCGACCACCATTTGCTGGCCCGCGCCAAGGCTGATCTGCTGGCCCGCCTGCAACGAATAGCGCGCCACCTGCACCTGCTGCTGCCCCGCGATCACCAGATGATCGTCCTGCTTCACTTCCGTCAGCCGGTCGCCGTGGGTAATCCGCTGCTCTTGGCCGTGCAACTCGTGGTGCGACTCGCCTCCTACCTGCACATGGCGCTGGTGATCCACCTGCAGGCGCAAATCGTGGAGCACGTGCTGGGTCCAGTCACGCTGGGCACGCAGATAGATCTGCTCGGCGCCCTTGCGGTCTTCGATGCGCAGCTCGTTATAGCCGCCACCCCCCGGGCTGCTCTGGCTGCGGAAGATGCTGCGGGTCTTGTCCGCCGGCAGGTCGAGGGGCACCGGCGTCGCGCCGTTGGCCAGGCAACCCACCACCAGCGGCATGTCGATATCACCGTTGACGAAGCCCACCAGCACTTCCATGCCCACCCGCGGAATCACCACGCTGCCGTAGTGCTCATGGGCCCAGGCGCTGGCGACCCGCAGCCAGCAGCTGGAATGTTCGCCGGATTGGCCGTGGCGATCCCAAGCCAGTTGGACCTTGACCCGGCCAAACTCGTCGCAATGGATTTCGCTGTCCACGGGCCCAGTGACCACGGCGTTCTGATAACCGGCAATCGGTGCCCTGGCCTCAGGCAGCGGCGGGCGAAACAGCACATCCCAGGGCGTAGCGAAAAACTCGTTGCGGTACCCCTGCTCATCCACCGCGCCCACGGATTCCTCCAGCACTTGCGGTTGCCGGCCCTGGTGGATCACCCGCGTCACCAGCCACAGGCCATTCCATTCCTGACGCGGATGGTCGGCCAGCGTGAGGAACTGCCCGCTGACCAACGCCGCCTGATCGCCCTCACCCCGGGCCTGCCGCTGGTCGCTGCGGTAACGCTCCAACGCCCGCTGCGCCAGGTGCTTGCCATGGCCACGGTCAGTGAAATGCCCGGGATAGCCCTGGACCTCGAGCGCCGGCAGTTGCTCGCCAAGGGCAGTGCTTTCCAGCGTCAGGCGCGGCTTGCGAAAGTCATAGTCGCGCAGGTTGACCCCGGTGGTCCGAGCCTCCAGACGCACACTGAAACGCTTGATCACGGGCATCGCCGCAACCATCCCCGAGCCCGGCGCATAGCCTGTCGGCTGGTCTGCCTGGGCGAACACCGTCTGGTCATCGCCGAACACCAGCAGATGCCCGTCCGGCGAATGCTGAAAGTGATAGTGAATCCCCAGTTCGGCACACAGCCGCTGGATAAACGCCAGATCGCTTTCATCGAACTGCACGCAGTACTCACGTTCGGGATAGGTCGTGCCCAGGCGCCATTCAAAGGCATCGCGCTGGATGCCCTGCCCTTCAAGCACCAGGCTGACGATCTGCGGCACCGTTTTGTGCTGGAAAATACGTTGCTGGGCACTGTGTTGCAGGTAAGCCAGTTGCGGCACCAGGCTCAATTGATAGCGGGTCAGGCGCCGCCCCGAGTCACCTTGCGCAACGCTCTGGATTTGCCCGTGAATGCCGTGGCCCAGCGCATCGAAGGCCAGAAAGGCTTGGCGGTGCAATAGGTTTTCCAGATCCAGGTCCGGCTGTTCGCTGACCAGTTCAACATCAAAACAATAGGGCTGGCTGATTGCCTCCTCGCCCTTGAATGCCAGGACCTTGAGGTCACTGGGCTGGCCGTCGACGGTCAGGCTAAACGCACTTTGATTGGCAGGAGCGAACATCCGGTGTTTCTCTGCAAGTGGAGGGCCTGGGATTCTGCACCAGCCATTTGCCGAGCTGCGCGGGCTGCAGGCAATTCAGTAATTCCCTACAAGACAACCGCCACCGTCACACCCAAAAAAAAGGCCCGCCATCCAGGGATGCGGGCCTTTTTTTCAGTTCAGCGGGCCATCAGGGCCTGCATGAACGCCTCATTTGTTGAGGTTGTAGTCTTTCTCGGCAGCGGCGAAGCGCTCAACCATACCGGCAGTCGGGGCGCCCATCTTGCTCACGAAGTAGATCGCCAGGCTGGCGAACAGGAAGCCTGGGATGATTTCGTACAGCCCCAGCAGCTCGAAGTGCTTCCACACGATCACGGTGATCGCGCCGACCAGGATACCGGCCAGTGCGCCGTTACGGGTCATGCCTTTCCACAGGACCGAGATCAGGACCACAGGACCGAACGCGGCACCGAAGCCGGCCCAGGCGTAGCTCACCAGGCCCAGTACGCGGTTTTCCGGGTTGGCGGCCATCGCGATAGCGATCAGCGCAACCACCAGCACCATGATGCGACCGACCCATACCAATTCAAGCTGGGAAGCGCCCTTGCGCAGGAAAGCCTTGTAGAAGTCTTCGGTCAGGGCGCTGGAGCACACCAGCAACTGGCAGCTCAGGGTGCTCATCACGGCAGCCAGAATGGCCGACAGCAGCACGCCAGCAATCCAAGGGTTGAACAACAGCTTGGCCAGTTCGATGAACACACGCTCTGGGTTTTCGGTCACGGGACCGGCGACTTCAGGGTGTGCCGAGAAGTAGGCAATACCGAAGAAACCTACAGCCACGGTGCCGGCCAGGCACAGGATCATCCAGGTCATGGAGATGCGACGCGCCTTGGCAATCGACTTGACCGAATCCGCCGCCATGAAGCGCGCGAGGATGTGCGGCTGGCCGAAGTAGCCCAGGCCCCAGCCCATCAGCGAGATGATGCCGATGAAGGTGGTGTTTTTCAGCATGTCGAAGTTGGTTGGATCCTTCGCTTCAATGGCCAGGAAGGTGGTATCGACACCGCCGGTAGCCAGCAGCACGATGATGGGCGTCAGGATCAACGCGAAGATCATCAGGGTGGCTTGTACGGTATCTGTCCAGCTTACTGCCAGGAAACCACCGATGAAGGTGTAGGCAATCGTCGCTGCAGCACCGGCCCACAGCGCGGTCTCGTAGGACATGCCGAAGGTGCTTTCAAACAGACGGGCACCGGCCACGATGCCGGAAGCGCAGTAGATGGTGAAGAACACCAGGATCACCACCGCAGAGATGATCCGCAGCAGGCCGCTTTTGTCTTCAAAGCGGCTGGAGAAGTAGTCCGGCAGGGTCAGGGCGTCGCCGTTGTGTTCGGTCTGCACGCGCAGGCGACCGGCCACAAACAGCCAGTTCAGGTAAGCACCGACGATCAGGCCGATGGCGATCCAGCTTTCCGACAGGCCCGACATGTAGATGGCGCCTGGCAGGCCCATCAACAACCAGCCGCTCATATCCGAGGCGCCAGCCGAGAGTGCGGTGACGACGCTGCCGAGGCTGCGACCACCGAGGATGTAATCGGAAAGGTTATTGGTGGAGCGATAGGCCATCAGACCAATCAACACCATTGCCGCGATGTAGATCACAAATGTGATCAGGGTTGGATTACTTACGCTCATTGAGTTACGCCCTGGCTTTGTTTTTATGTAGCGGCGGTCTGTCAGCCCACCTACAAGAGAGTAGCTTGTAGACGAAACTGCATGCCGCGCATTTATGACTGACGTTTCCCCAGGAAAGCCATCAGCCGATGAACCGAACCTAGCAGTTGGTTGCACCTTGGGCGCGAATGCTATTCAACAAAGCAAATAAGGTGCAACCAGTTTCGCGAGAATAAGTTGCACCCAGGGATGATTTTCGGCAAACGGCGGTTTTTTGCTCCTTTTCGGAGCAAGAACAGCCAAATCCAGAAGCAAATGCACCAATACCCAGCCGATTCCGTCGAGTAAAAATGATTTCTGACGAGCAGCGTGGATTTCATGAAGAAAATGGGTTGCACCCGGTTGCACCTCGTACTGCGCAAAGCTAATCTTGCCGCCAGCTGATGCCACGCAGTAGTGGCACCCATGAGGATAAAAATATGGCTACGACCACCCTTGGGGTCAAACTCGATGACCCGACCCGCGAACGCCTGAAGGCCGCCGCGACCTCCATTGATCGCACGCCGCACTGGCTGATCAAGCAGGCAATTTTCAATTACCTGGAGAAACTCGAGGGTGGTGCAACCCTGACCGAGCTCAACGGCTCGGGCATCAAGGACGCAGACGACGCCGGTGAGGTGCAGAACGACCACGCCCACCAATGCTTCCTCGAATTTGCCGAAAGCATCCTGCCGCAATCGGTACTACGTGCATCGATCACCGCCGCTTACCGCCGCCCCGAGCCGGAAGTCGTGCCGATGCTGATCGAGCAGGCCCGCCTGCCGGCCCAGATGGCCGAAGCCACCAACAAGCTGGCCGCCTCGATTGCCGAAAAACTGCGCAACCAGAAGAGCGCTGGCGGCCGTGCCGGGATCGTCCAGGGTCTGCTGCAAGAATTCTCCCTGTCGTCCCAGGAAGGCGTGGCACTGATGTGCCTGGCCGAAGCCCTGCTGCGTATCCCCGACAAGGGCACCCGGGACGCACTGATCCGCGACAAGATCAGCACCGGCAACTGGCATCCGCACCTGGGCAACAGCCCATCGCTGTTCGTCAACGCGGCCACTTGGGGCCTGCTGCTGACCGGCAAACTGGTCGCCACCCATAACGAGGCCGGCCTGACCTCGTCCCTGAGCCGCATCATCGGCAAGAGCGGCGAGCCGATGATCCGCAAGGGCGTCGACATGGCCATGCGCCTGATGGGCGAGCAGTTCGTCACCGGCGAAACCATCGCCGAAGCCCTGGCCAACGCGAGCAAGTTCGAAGCCAAGGGCTTCCGCTACTCCTACGACATGCTCGGTGAAGCCGCACTCACCGAACACGACGCCCAGAAATACCTGGCCTCGTACGAACAAGCTATTCACTCCATCGGCAAAGCCTCCCATGGCCGTGGGATTTATGAAGGCCCGGGCATTTCCATCAAGCTGTCGGCCCTGCACCCTCGCTACAGCCGCGCCCAGTACGAGCGCGTGATGGACGAGTTGTACCCGCGCCTGCTGTCCCTGACCCTGCTGGCCAAGCAATATGACATCGGCCTGAACATCGATGCCGAAGAAGCCGACCGTCTGGAACTGTCCCTGGACCTGCTCGAGCGCCTGTGCTTCGAGCCGCAACTGACCGGCTGGAACGGCATCGGTTTCGTGATCCAGGCGTACCAGAAGCGCTGCCCGTACGTGATCGACTACGTGATCGATCTGGCCCGCCGCAGCCGTCACCGCCTGATGATCCGCCTGGTAAAAGGCGCGTACTGGGACAGCGAAATCAAGCGCGCCCAGGTCGAGGGCCTGGAAGGCTACCCGGTCTACACCCGCAAGGTGTACACCGACGTTTCCTACATCGCCTGCGCACGCAAGCTGCTGTCGGTACCGGAAGTCATCTACCCGCAGTTCGCCACGCATAACGCCCACACCTTGTCGGCCATCTACCATATTGCCGGCCAGAACTATTACCCCGGCCAGTACGAGTTCCAGTGCCTGCACGGCATGGGTGAACCGCTGTACGAACAGGTTGTAGGCAAGGTCTCCGAAGGCAAGCTGAACCGTCCGTGCCGTGTGTACGCTCCGGTCGGTACCCACGAAACACTGCTGGCCTACCTAGTGCGTCGCCTGCTGGAAAACGGCGCCAACACCTCGTTCGTCAACCGTATCGCCGACCAATCCATCTCGATCCAGGAGCTGGTGGCCGATCCAGTGGCCAGCATCGAGCAGATGGCGACGCTGGAAGGCGGCTTCGGCCTGCCGCACCCGCGTATCCCACTGCCGCGTGACCTGTATGGCAGCGACCGCGCCAACTCGGCCGGCATCGACCTGGCCAACGAACACCGCCTGGCGTCGCTGTCCTGCGCGTTGCTGGCTACCGCGCACAACAACTGGAAAGCCGCGCCGATGCTCGGTTGCGCCTCCAGCGATGAACCCGCTGCGCCGGTGCTGAACCCCTCCGACCTGCGTGATGTGGTCGGCCATGTCCAGGAAGCCACCGTCGAAGACGTCGACAATGCGATCCAGTGCGCCCTCAATGCCGCTCCGATCTGGCAGGCCACTCCACCGGCCGAGCGCGCCGCGATCCTGGAACGTGCCGCGGACTTGATGGAAGGCGAGATCCAGCCACTGATGGGCCTGCTGGCCCGTGAAGCCGGCAAGACCTTCGCCAACGCCATCGCCGAAGTGCGTGAAGCCGTGGATTTCCTGCGCTACTACGCCGTGCAGGCGCGTAACGATTTCACCAACGATGCCCACCGCCCACTGGGCCCGGTGGTCTGCATCAGCCCGTGGAACTTCCCGCTGGCGATCTTCAGCGGCCAAGTCGCCGCTGCACTGGCCGCCGGTAACCCGGTACTGGCCAAGCCGGCCGAACAAACCCCGCTGGTCGCCGCGCAAGCCGTGCGTCTGCTGCTGGAAGCCGGTATTCCGCAAGGCGTGCTGCAACTGCTGCCGGGCCAAGGCGAAAGCGTCGGTGCCCGCCTGGTGGGTGATGATCGCGTCAAAGGCGTGATGTTCACCGGTTCCACCGAAGTGGCGCGCCTGCTGCAGCGTAACGTTGCCGGTCGCCTGGATGCCCAGGGCCGCCCAATCCCGCTGATCGCCGAAACCGGTGGCCAGAACGCGATGATCGTCGACTCCTCGGCCCTGACCGAGCAGGTAGTGATCGACGTCGTCTCCTCGGCCTTCGACAGTGCCGGCCAGCGTTGCTCGGCCCTGCGCGTACTGTGCCTGCAGGAAGATTCGGCAGACCGCGTCATCGAAATGCTCAAGGGTGCCATGGCGGAATGCCGTCTGGGCAACCCGGAGCGCCTGTCCGTGGATATCGGCCCGGTGATCGACGCCGAAGCCAAGGCTGGCATCGAGAAACACATCCAGGCCATGCGCGACAAAGGCCGCAGCGTGTACCAGGTAGCGATTGCCGACAGCGAAGAAATCAAGCGCGGCACCTTCGTGATGCCAACCCTGATCGAGCTGGAAAGCTTCGACGAGCTGCAACGGGAGATCTTCGGTCCGGTGCTGCACGTGGTGCGCTACAAGCGCAAGGAAATCGACCAGTTGATCGGCCAGATCAATGCCTCGGGCTACGGCCTGACTCTGGGCGTGCACACCCGTATCGACGAGACCATCGCCAAGGTGATCGACAACGTCCATGCCGGTAACGTCTACGTCAACCGCAATATCGTTGGTGCCGTGGTCGGCGTGCAGCCATTCGGCGGCGAAGGCTTGTCGGGTACCGGTCCGAAAGCCGGTGGCCCGCTGTACCTGTACCGCCTGCTGTCGACCCGTCCTACCGATGCGATCGAGCAATCCTTCGTGCGTGGTGACGCACTGGCCGCGCCGGATGTACGCCTGCGTGACGCCATGAGCCAACCGTTGACCGCCCTGAAAACCTGGGCCGAAAGTAATAAGTTCAGCGACCTGAGCGTGCTGTGCAGCCAGTTTGCCGCGCAATCGCAAAGCGGTGTCACCCGCCTGCTGGCCGGCCCGACCGGCGAACGCAACAGCTACGCCATCCTGCCCCGCGAGCACGTACTGTGCCTGGCAGAAGTGGAAGGCGATCTGCTGGCACAACTGGCGGCCGTACTAGCTGTGGGTAGCTCGGCGGTGTGGCCGGAATCTGACCTGACCAAGGCGCTGTTCCCACGGTTGCCGAAGGAAGTTCAGGCGAAGATCCAGCGTGTGGCCGACTGGACCAAGGACGAAGTGATCTTCGATGCGGTCCTGCACCATGGCGATTCCGACCAACTGCGTGGGGTTTGCCAACAAGTGGCCCAGCGCAGCGGCGCGATTGTCGGGGTCAATGGCCTGTCTTCGGGCGAAACCAACATTGCGCTGGAGCGTTTGGTGATCGAGCGCGCGTTGAGCGTCAACACCGCTGCGGCCGGTGGTAACGCGAGCTTGATGACGATCGGCTGATCACTGCCAAAGTGGGGCACCTGCAATGGGTGCCCCACTGCATTGCATCTGTCGAAACCGGATAAATGTAGGAGCTGGCTTGCCTGCGATGGCCATCGCAGGCAAGCCAGCTCCTACATTGACCGCGTCAGACCTTTACGCTGTGTTTTGCTGCTCCATCACCCAGATCAATCTTGCTATCGCGTCTTTATTTACGCACTTAGACTCCGGCCTATTCCCACATAGGTAAGCCGCCATGTCCGAGACGCTCCTCAGTTCCCGCAATCTGGCTTTCGAGCTGTATGAAGTCCTCGATGCCGAGGGCCTGACCCAGCGTGAGCGGTTTGCCGAACATAATCGCGAAACCTTCGACGCCGCCATTGGTACTGCGCGCAGCATCGCCGAAAAGTACTTCGCCCCTCACAACCGCAAGGGTGACGAGAACGAACCGCGCTACGAAGACGGCCAGGCGATCCTGATCCCGGAAGTGAAACCTGCCGTCGACGCCTTTCTCGAAGCGGGCTTTCTCAATGCCGCCCGCAGTTTCGAAGCCGGTGGCATGCAACTGCCGACGCTGCTGTCCCAGGCCTGCTTTGCGCACTTTCAGTCAGCCAATGCGGCATCTACCTCCTACCCGTTCCTGACCATGGGCGCGGCCAATCTGATCGAGAGTTTTGGCACCGAGGAGCAGAAGCAACGCTTTCTGCAACCGATGATCGAAGGCCGCTTCTTCGGCACCATGGCCTTGACCGAGCCCCATGCCGGCTCGTCGCTGTCGGACATTCGCACCCGCGCCGAGCCGGCGGCGGATGGCACGTACCGGCTCAAGGGCAACAAGATCTTTATCTCCGGCGGCGATCATCCGCTGTCGGAAAACATCGTGCATATGGTCTTGGCCAAACTGCCGGACGCACCGGCCGGGGTGAAGGGTATTTCTCTGTTTATCGTGCCCAAGTTCCTGGTCAACGATGACGGCAGCCTGGGCCCGCGCAACGATGTGTTGCTGGCCGGGCTGTTCCACAAGATGGGCTGGCGCGGCACCACCTCCACGGCGTTGAACTTCGGCGATAACGGCGAGTGTGTCGGCTATCTGGTGGGCAAGCCACACCAGGGCCTGGCCTGTATGTTCCAGATGATGAACGAAGCGCGGATTGGCGTCGGCATGGGCGCGGTGATGCTGGGCTACGCCGGTTACCTGTATTCCCTGGAGTACGCCCGGGA
This sequence comes from Pseudomonas sp. WS 5027, assembly GCF_012985695.1. Taxonomy (NCBI): domain Bacteria; kingdom Pseudomonadati; phylum Pseudomonadota; class Gammaproteobacteria; order Pseudomonadales; family Pseudomonadaceae; genus Pseudomonas; species Pseudomonas sp. WS 5027. Next base: position 134,648 of record NZ_JAAQWU010000002.1, read on the forward strand.
ACGTCCGCAAGGCCGTCTGCCCGACAGCAAGGACCCGAACACCGCACCGGTATCGATCATCCAGCACGCCGATATCAAGCGCATGCTGCTCACGCAAAAAGCCTATGTGGAAGGTGCCTTCGACCTGGGCCTGTACGCCGCGCGGCTGTTCGATGACACCACCACCCTGGACAGCGAAACCGGACGCAGGCAGGCCCATGAGTTGCTGGACCTGCTGACCCCGATCGTCAAGTCCTGGCCCTCGGAGTTCTGCCTGAAGGCCAACGAATTGGCGATCCAGATTCTCGGCGGCCACGGCTACACCCGCGAATACCCGGTGGAGCAGTACTACCGCGACAACCGCCTGAACCCGATCCACGAAGGTACCCACGGCATCCAGTCCCTGGATCTGCTGGGGCGCAAGCTCGCGCAAAACGGCGGCGCGGGTTTGAAGCAGTTGATTCGCCTGATCGCTGAGACCGGCGCACGGGCCCAGGAATATCCGTCACTCACGGCCATGCGCGAGCCGCTGGAGCAGTTGGTGACGCGCCTGCAAAGCGTCACCCTGGGGCTGTTGACGGATCTCGCCCAGGGCAAGGTCAACAGCAGCCTGGCGAACTCGGCGCTGTACCTGAAAGTGTTTGGGCATACGGTGATTGGTTGGCGCTGGCTGGAACAGGCGATCCGCGCCGAAGAAGGCTTGGCCAAAGGCAACGCGGCGGATGTGGCTTTCTATAAAGGCAAGCTGCAAGCGGCCCGGTACTTCCTGACCTGGGAGATACCGGGCTGCCATCATGAACTGTCGATCCTGCAGGCACGGGACGATACGTGCCTGGCCATGCAGGATGAATGGTTCTGATCAGGGCTGGCCGATGGCCTTGGAAATCACATCGACCGTGGCGCTGACTTGCTCTTGGTAACGGTCGAGTTCCTGCTGGTGACGCTGCTGCATCTCGATCTGCTCGGCACATAGATTCAGCGCCGCCAGCACCAGCAGTTTGTCGCCGATCAGGGTCGGGTACTTCTGCTTGGTGGTGGCCAAGGACGCCTTGAGCATGGTCACGGCTTTGAGCAGGGTGTTGTCTTCCCCGTCCGGTGCCTTGATCGAGTAATCCTCACCGAGAATCGAAACGACCTTTATCCCTTCACTCATGCGCTCACAGGACCTGCGCTCACACGCTCAACCAACGCCTGGATACGGGCCGCGGTGGCGCCCTGCTTTTCTTCCTGTTCCATCAGGTTCAGTTGCAGGCTGTCGTTCTCATCCTTGGCGCGAGCCAGTTCTGCCTTGAGGGATTCGTTGGTGCCCAGCAATGCTTGATTCTGCTGCACCAGGTCACTGACCAGTTGTTCCAGTTGGCTGAGGGATGTTTCTAACATTTTGAATTCTCGGGCTTTTTCAAAGGGAGGTGACGATAAAGAAAATTCACCGTGGAAGCCAGGGTTATCCTGGCGCGCAGCCCCGATTTCACGGGTCAGGCCACGCTGTGGAGCCTTAGTGACTGCATTTACGCCATCTGGTTCCTGAATCCATTCCAATCCGCGCCGGGTGCGACAAAAGCGCACAGCCCCTCAAGACTTTGGTCGCATGTCCGATAGGTCTTGCTTACCCCGCCTCAAAGCCGCACGGATCGCGCCTCTCCCAGGACCACTCATGTCTCTTCGTAATATGAATATCGCGCCGCGCGCGTTTCTCGGCTTCGCGTGCATTGGTGCGCTGATGTTGTTTCTCGGTATTTTTGCGCTGAACCAGATGAGCAAAATCCGTGGGGCCGCCGAAGACATCACCCAGAGCAGCGTGCCGAGCATTCGCGCCCTCGAGGACTTTACCCAACTGACCCTGCGCCTGCGTGTCCTGTCTTATCGCCTGCTGACCAACCGCGAGCCAGACGTGCAACAGAAGACCCTGGAAGCCTTTGAACTGCGCAACCAGCAGATTCGTACGGCACAGAGCACTTATGAAAAACTGATCGAAAGCCGCGAGGAACGCTCGGCCTACGACGAGTACGTACGTCTGCTGGGCCAGTACTACCAGATTGAAGAGCGGATGAAGAGCCTGTCGCGCAACAACCAGATAGAAGAACTGCGCACCCTGCTCAACACGCAATTGCTGAACAACTCCGAGCAGGTCAACGCGGCCCTCATGCACCTGCTGGACCTCAACAACAGCATGGCCAATGCCACCAACCAAAAGGCTGCCGATCAATATGACTCGGCCTTTGACCTGGTAGTGGCCCTGCTGGTGCTGTCCACCGCACTGACCGTGCTGTTTGCCTGGCTGCTGACCCGCAGCATCACCCTGCCCATCGCCCAGGCCCTGGACGCCGCCGAGAACATTGCCGAGGGCAACCTGACCCAGCCGATCAAGGTCGATGGCGATGACGAAGCCGGCCGCCTGTTGCGCGCGATGAATAAAATGCAGGAGAAGTTGCGCGACACCCTGCAGCGCATTTCCGGCTCGGCCACCCAACTGGCCTCGGCTGCCGAAGAGCTGAACGCCGTCACCGACGAAAGCGCCCGTGGCCTGACCCAGCAAAACAATGAGATCGAGCAGGCGGCCACCGCCGTCAACGAGATGACCAGCGCCGTCGAAGAAGTCGCACGCAATGCGGTCAGCACTTCCGAAGCCTCGAAAAACGCCACGACCTCTGCAGGCGACGGTCGCGACCTGGTGCAGGAAACCGTCAGCGCCATCGAACGCATGAGCGCCGATGTGCAGGGCACCGCCACGCTGATCGGCGCCCTGGCCGAAGAGTCGCGGGATATCGGCAAGGTGCTGGATGTGATTCGTGGCCTGGCCGACCAGACCAACCTGCTGGCCCTGAACGCCGCTATCGAAGCCGCACGTGCCGGGGAAGCCGGGCGTGGTTTTGCGGTGGTTGCCGATGAAGTACGGGCCTTGGCCCATCGCACCCAGCAATCGACCAGTGAAATCGAGCGGATGATCGGCAGTATCCAGGCCGGCACCGAACAGGCTGTGGACTCGATGCGTAACAGCACCGAGCGCGCTGAATCCACACTCAATATCGCAAAAGGCGCGGGAATGTCCCTGGATACCATCAATAGCGCGATCATCGAGATCAACGAGCGCAACCTGGTGATCGCCAGCGCCGCAGAAGAGCAGGCGCAAGTGGCGCGGGAAGTGGACCGCAATTTGGTGAACATCCGCGACCTGTCGGTGCAATCGGCCACGGGCGCCAACCAGACCAGTGCGGCGAGCAGCGAGTTGTCGCGCCTGGCGGTGGATTTGAATGGGATGGTGGGGCGTTTCCGCCTCTAACAGACACCCCAATCAAAATGTGGGAGCGGGCTTGCTCGCGAATGCGGTGTATCAGTCAACCTATCCATCACTGATCCAGCGCATTCGCGAGCAAGTCGAATCGTCGCACCGCCGCTCCCACATTGGTTATGTGTAAACCTGAAAAGCTTTTTGACAGCGCAGCAATTGCACAGGTTAGAATCGCTGGCACGCAGACTGCATGGTCAGACTGCGCCTCGCCTTATTTCCGGAGTACTGCCTTTGAATGCGACGACCATCAACAGCCTGTTCTTGATCGGCGCGTTGCTGGTAAGTGCGAGCATTCTGGTGAGTTCTCTTTCGTCCCGCCTGGGGATCCCGATCCTGGTGATCATCCTGGCCGTGGGCATGATCGCCGGCGTCGATGGCGGTGGGATCATTTTCGATAACTACCCAACCGCGTATCTGGTGGGCAACCTGGCGTTGGCAGTGATCCTGCTCGATGGCGGCTTGCGCACGCGGGTCGCGAGTTTTCGCGTGGCACTGTGGCCAGCCCTGTCGCTGGCGACCGTGGGGGTGTTGATAACCACCGGCCTCACCGGTATGGCGGCGGCCTGGCTGTTTAACCTCAATATCATCCAGGGCCTGCTGATCGGCGCCATCGTCGGCTCCACCGATGCCGCCGCGGTGTTCTCGCTGCTGGGCGGCAAGGGCCTGAACGAACGGGTCAGCGCCAGCCTGGAAATCGAATCCGGCAGCAACGACCCAATGGCGGTGTTCCTCACCGTGACCCTGATCGACATGCTCGCCAGCGGCCAGACTGGCCTGCACTGGAGCCTGTTGACCCACCTGATCCGCGAGTTCGGCATCGGCGGCATTATCGGCCTGGGCGGCGGCTGGCTGATGCTGCAGCTGGTCAACCGGATCAACCTGGCCAACGGCCTGTATCCGATCCTGGTGATTGCCGGCGGCCTGTTCGTCTTCGCCCTGACCAACGCCCTGCACGGCAGCGGCTTCCTCGCCGTGTACCTGTGCGGCCTGGTGATCGGCAACCGTCCGGTGCGCAGCCGCCACGGCATCCTGCATATGCTCGACGGCATGGCCTGGCTGGCGCAGATCGGTATGTTCCTGGTGCTGGGCCTGCTGGTCACGCCCCATGATCTGCTGCCCATCGCCCTGCCGGCCCTGGGCCTTGCGCTGTGGATGATCCTGTTTGCCCGGCCGCTGTCAGTGGCGGTTGGCCTGCTGCCGTTCAAGGCCTTTCATGGCCGCGAAAAAGTGTTTATCGCCTGGGTCGGCCTGCGCGGCGCGGTGCCGATCATTCTTGCGGTGTTCCCGCTGATGGCCGGCCTGCCCCACGCCCAGCTGTATTTCAACCTGGCGTTCTTTATCGTGCTGGTGTCGTTGCTGGTGCAGGGCACCAGCCTGCCATGGGTGGCCAAGCTTTTGAAAGTGACGGTACCGCCCGAGCCCGCACCAATTTCCCGGGCCGCCCTGGAAGTGCACGTCACCAGCGAGTGGGAGCTGTTCGTCTACCGCCTGGGTGCCGAAAAATGGTGCATCGGCGCCGCCCTGCGTGAGCTGAAAATGCCCGAAGGCACACGCATCGCCGCCCTGTTTCGCGGCCAGCAACTGCTCCATCCGTCGGGTAGTACGGTGTTGGAAGCTGACGACCTGCTGTGCGTGATCGGTCATGAACACAATCTCGCGGCCCTCGGCAAACTATTCAGCCAGGCACCGCAACGGGGCCTGGACCTGCGCTTCTTCGGCGACTTCGTGCTCGAAGGCGACGCCCAACTGGGCGCGGTGTCGGCGCTGTACGGGCTCAAGCTCGACGGTATCGATCCGGATATGCCGCTGGGCCAATTCATCACGCAGAAGGTCGGTGGCGCGCCCATCGTCGGCGACCAGGTGGAGTGGAACAACACCATTTGGACAGTCGCCGTGATGGACGGGAACAAGATCGGCAAAGTCGGCGTCAGATTCCCCGAAGGAAGTCGCCCGGCCCCCGGGCTCTTCCTCTAAACTGCGGGGCGACGGTGTGCCATTGGCCATCAGCACGCCCCCTATTCTTCATCTTGTTCGACCGGTCTCTATGACAATCCTGCGCACTTTTTTAGCCACTGCCCTGCTGGGCCTGAGTCTCTGCGTCAGCCCCGTGTTCGCCGCCGATCCGCCAAGCATCGAGAGCGTGCAACAGACCCTGGACAAGCTGCCGGATCGCAAGCTGCCCGACGCCGATATGAAGGCGCTGCAAAACGTTTTGCAGCAGACCCTGACGTTGCTGGGCAACAAGCAGGATTACGAGCAACGTCTGAGCGATCTCAAGCGCCAATTGCAAGATGCGCCACGCCAGACCACGGAAAACGCCCGTGAACTGGCCCGGCTCAAGGGCACCAAGGTAGTCCCGGTTGCCCAACGCTACGCCAGCCTGCCGGTGCCGCAGCTCGAACAACTGCTGGTGCAACGCAGCACCCAGCAAGGCGACCTGCAAAAAGAGTTGGCCGACGCCAACAGCCTGAGCATCGCCGCCCAGACCCGCCCCGAGCGCGCCCAGACCGAAATCAGCAACAGCCAGACGCGCATCCAGCAGATCAACAGCATCCTCAAGGCCGGCAAGGACAATGGCAAACCTCTCAATGGCGATCAGCGCAACCTGCTGAACGCCGAAATGGCAGCGCTCAACGCCTTGATCCCGTTGCGCCGCCAGGAACTGGCCGGCAACAGCCAATTGCAAGACCTGGGCAACAGCCAGCATGACCTGGCGGTGGAAAAAACCGCGCGCCTGGAGCAGGAAATCCAGGACCTGCAAACCCTGATCAACCAGAAACGCCTGGCCCAGTCCCAAGAGACCGTGACCCAGCAGTCCATCGAAGCACAGAAGGCCGGCGGCAGCAGCCTGCTGGCTACGGAAAGCGCAGCCAACCTGAAGCTCTCCGACTACCTGCTCAAAAGCACTGACCGGCTCAATGAGCTGACCCAGCAGAACCTGCAAACCAAACAGCTGCTGGACAACGTGACCCAGAGCGATGCGGCCCTGGACGAGCAGATCAACGTGCTCAAGGGCAGCCTGCTGCTGTCGAAGATCCTCTATAAACAGAAGCAGGCCTTGCCGCGCCTGAAGGTCGATCGCGACCTGGCCGACGACATCGCCAACATTCGCCTGTACCAATTCGAGGTCAACCAGCAACGCGAACTGATCAGTTCACCGAGCGCCTACGTCGACAACCTGCTGGCCAACCAGCCAGAGGACCAGGTCACGCCACAGCTGCGCCGCACCCTGCTGGAACTGGCCGTGACCCGTAGCGACCTGCTCGAACGCCTGAGCCGGGAACTGAGTTCGCTGCTCAACGAATCCATCACCCTGCAACTGAACCAGAAGCAACTGCTCAGCACCGCCGCCAGCCTGCGCGCGACCCTCGACGAACAGATGTTCTGGATCCCCAGCAACAAACCGCTGGACGTCGAATGGCTGGAAGGCGTGCCCAACCGCCTGAGCAAACAAGTCGACACCCTGCCCTGGGCCTCCAGCCTCAGCGAACTGTACGACGGCCTGGCCCAGCGCCCACTGCTGTTTTTGCCCCTGCTGCTGCTGATCGGCGCACTGCTGTGGCGACGCAGCAACCTGTATGAGCGGCTGAAAAAAATCCACATGGATATCGGTCACTTCAAGCGTGACAGCCAGTGGCACACCCCAATCGCGATCCTGGTGAATATCCTCCTGGCCTTGCCCGTGACCCTCGGCCTGGCGCTGTGCGGCTACGCCCTGCAAATCGATGCGCGTGGGCAGAACGCCAACCTGGGCATGGCCCTGGTGCAAATCGCCCAGGCGTGGCTGGTGTTCTACACCGCCTACCGGATCCTCGCGCCGGGTGGCGTGGCCGAATTGCATTTCCGCTGGGAAAAACCCCAGGTCGAATTCCTCCAGGGCTGGATCCGCAAACTGGGGCTGGTAGTGCTGGCGCTGGTGGCCGTGGTGTCCATCGCCGAGCATCAACCCGCGGCCTTGGCCGATGATGTGCTGGGCATCGCCGTGGTCCTCACCTGCTATGGGTTGATGGCCTGGCTGCTCAGCCGCCTGTTGCTCAACAGCCCGACCCACGAAAAAGCCTCGCTGTTTCGCAAGGTCGTCGGCGTCGCGTTTACCGCGCTGCCCATCGCGCTCTTTATCGCCGTGTGCTTTGGCTACTACTACACCGCGCTCAAACTCAGCGACCGCCTGATCAATACCCTGTACCTGCTGATGTTCTGGTTGGTGATCGAAGCCACCTTCGTCCGTGGCCTGGGCGTTGCTGCACGGCGCCTGGCGTACTCGCGGGCACTGGCCAAGCGCCAGGCCGCCAAGGAAGCGGGCGACGGCGAAGTGGTGATCGAAGAACCGACCCTGGATATCGAGCAAGTCAACGAGCAGTCCATGCGCCTGATTCGCCTGGCCTTGCTCGGTGGTTTTATCGCGGCGCTGTACTGGGTCTGGTCCGACCTGATCTCGGTGTTCTCCTACCTGGACAACGTCACCCTGTACGAATACACCAGCGGCACCGGCGCCAATATCAGCATGGTGCCCATCAGCATCGGCGACATGCTCGGCGCGCTGATCATCATCGGCATCACCTTTGCCCTGGCGCGCAACCTGCCGGGCCTGCTGGAAGTGCTGGTGCTGTCGAAGCTGGACCTGGCCCAGGGCAGCGCCTATGCCACCACCACCTTGCTGTCGTATGTGATCGCCGGCGTAGGTTTTGTGTCGACCCTGTCGACCCTCGGGGTGAGCTGGGACAAGTTGCAATGGCTGGTGGCCGCGCTGTCGGTGGGCCTGGGCTTCGGCATGCAGGAGATCTTTGCCAACTTTATCTCCGGCATCATGATCCTGTTCGAGCGCCCGGTACGCATCGGCGACACCATTACCATCGGCAACCTGTCGGGCACGGTGAGCAAGATCCGCATCCGCGCCACCACCATCACCGACTTTGACCGCAAGGACATCATTGTCCCGAACAAAACCTTTATCACCGGGCAACTGATCAACTGGTCGCTGACCGACACCATTACCCGGGTCACCCTCAAGCTCGGCGTGGACTACGGCTCCGACCTGGACCTGGTGAAGGAATTGTTGCTCAAGGCCGCCAGGGATAACCCGCGCGTGCTGAAAGACCCGGAACCCCACGTGTACTTCCTGAATTTCGGCGAAAGCACCCTCGACCACGAGTTGCGTATGCATGTGCGCGACCTGGGCGACCGTAACCCGGTGATCGATGAGGTCAACCGGTTTATCAATCGTGAATTCAAGAAGCAGAGCATCAATATTTCGTTCCGGCAGATGGAGGTTTACCTGAAGAACCTGCACGGTCAGGAATACAAACTGGTGGAAATCGAACCCTTGAGCAAGCCGGCCAATGACGGCTCGCCCCAACCCACTCCACCGACCAAACTCGACTAACCGCGTTATCCCCAGCAGAATGCTCGGACATTCTGCTGGAGATGGCCGGTGAAAGCCCTCGACGACCTGACCTTCGACAACCGCTTCGCCCGCCTGGGCGATGGTTTCTCAACCCACGTATTACCCGAGCCCATCGACGCGCCACGGCTGGTGGTGGCGAGCAGTGCCGCCATGGCCCTGCTGGACCTCGACCCGGCTGTCGCCCAGACGCCAGTGTTCGCCGAGCTGTTCGGTGGCCATAAGCTGTGGGCCGAGGCCGAACCACGGGCGATGGTCTATTCGGGGCATCAGTTTGGCTCCTACAACCCGCAACTGGGGGATGGTCGCGGCTTGCTGCTGGGCGAGGTGTATAACGCGGCGGGCGAACACTGGGACTTGCACCTCAAGGGCGCGGGGCAAACGCCTTACTCACGCATGGGTGATGGTCGTGCAGTGCTGCGCTCTTCGATCCGCGAGTTTCTCGCCTCCGAAGCCTTGCACGCCCTGGGCATTCCCAGCAGCCGCGCCCTGTGCGTGATCGGCTCCGACACCCCGGTATGGCGCGAAAAACAGGAACGTGCGGCCATGGTCCTGCGCCTGGCACCGAGCCATATCCGCTTTGGGCACTTCGAATACTTCTATTACACCCAGAAAACCGAGTTGCACCAGCAACTGGCCGAACACGTGCTGAAGTTGCACTTTGCCCAATGCCAGGAACAACCCGAGCCGTACCTAGCGATGTTCCGCGAGATTGTCGAGCGCAACGCCGAGCTGATCGCCAAGTGGCAGGCTTATGGCTTTTGCCATGGGGTGATGAACACCGACAACATGTCGATCCTGGGGATTACCTTCGACTTCGGGCCGTTTGCCTTCCTGGATGACTTCGACGCCCACTTCATCTGCAACCACTCCGATCACGAAGGCCGCTACTCCTTCAGCAACCAGGTGCCGATTGGCCAATGGAACCTCAGCGCCCTGGCCCAGGCATTGACGCCATACATCAGCGTTGAGTCGCTGCGCGAAACCCTGGGCCTGTACCTGCCGCTGTACCAGGCCCACTACCTGGACCTGATGCGCCGCCGCCTGGGCCTGACCACCGCCGAAGACGACGACCAGAAACTGGTAGAACGCTTGCTGCAACTGATGCAAAACAGCGGAGTGGACTACACCTTGTTCTTCCGCCGGCTGGGGGATGAATCCGCTGCACTGGCCGTGGCACGCCTGCGCGATGACTTCGTCGACCGCACGGGCTTTGATGCCTGGGCCGATGAGTACAAGGCCCGGGTTGGGCGGGATGGCAATGACAGCGAGGCAGAACGCCGCGCGCGGATGCACGCCGTCAACCCGCTGTACATTCTGCGCAACTACTTAGCCCAGAACGCCATCACCGCCGCCGAGTCCGGCGACTACAGCGAAGTGCGCAGGCTGCATGAAGTGTTGAGCAAGCCGTTTGAAGAACAGGCCGGGATGGAGCAGTACGCGCAGCGACCGCCCGATTGGGGCAAGCATTTGGAGATCAGTTGTTCGTCATAGCTCTTTTCAGATGAACATATCCACAGGCACTTTAAAGTGCTCTGCCAGCCAACGAATCTGTCGCACGTTGAGCTGGCGCTTGCCACTGAGAATTTCAGAGACCACCGATTGAGGACCTACGCCCGGTAAATCACTCTGGGTCAAACCGTGCTCCTGCATCATTGACCGCAACACTTCGACACCACTCACCTCGGGTATCGGCCAATGCTCCAGATCGTAGGCCTCGACCCAGTCGCCGATAATATCCACCAACCCCATCAGGGGGTGGGTTTCGTCGTCCCCGACAATATCCAGCAATTCGTCGAGGGCCTCGACCAGCACATCGTAGTCAGCCTCGCTTTTGGGTTTGCGCAACAGCGGTGACACAAATTCCCAGTGCTCAACGGCCTGCTCAATCAATACGCTCATTTTCCTGTCACTCCTTCCACTTGCCCTTTTCATATTCGCGATGGTCCAGAACATGCCGAATGTAGAGGCGCTGCATGCGGTAACGCACAACGGCTATGAGCCGCAGCTTGTTGCCACCGATATTGAAAACATGCAACGACCCGACGTTGTCCACTGAAGGAAAGACAGATCGCAATGCCGCGAAGTCCTCCGGGGTAATAACCCTGACTTTGCGATACCACTCATCCAGAGCACTGGCTGAGTGCGGCCATCTATCCTTGGCATTTCGAATGGGTCTCACACTGATTACTCGCATGCAATATCCTTATCGCATCTTGCTATGGAGGTTAGTCTCGGCATCAAATTATCGCAATATGCGATAGGTGCTCAGCAGACCAGCGGTGCAATCTCAAACTTGCATACGTAGCCTAGGTAGGCGGCCAAACGTGCGCACAGGCAAAAATGTGAACACATGCGTCGCCACCGCCGAGCCTTGATAATTTCGGTCTTGGCTCCAAATAGAGTTCATTGGCAACTTCAACGGAATCCCACCATGTCCGATCCCCTGGTAATCCCCTGCCCTCATTGCAACGGCCTCAACCGCATCCCCCACGAACGCCTGGGCGATGCCCCAAAGTGCGGGCGCTGCAAGCAGCCGGTGTTGCTGAGCAAACCGTTTGAACTGAAACAGGGCGACTATTCCAGCCAGATCAAGGGCGACTTGCCGCTGCTGGTGGATGTGTGGGCGCAGTGGTGCGGGCCGTGCAAGTCGTTTGCGCCGGTGTTTGAACAGGCAGCCGGGCAGTTGGCGGGCAAGTGCCGCCTAGCCAAGCTCGATAGCGAGGCCAACCAGCAGCTTTCGGCACAATTGGGGATTCGCTCGATTCCCACCCTGATCCTGTTCAAGAACGGCCGGGAAGTGGCACGCCAGAGCGGGGCGTTTGCGTTACCGCAATTGATGAGCTGGTTGCGCAGCCAAGGGGTGTAACCCTGTAGGAGCGGGCTTGCCCGCGATGGCGAGGGCCAGCTTGATGGATATGCAAGCTGGCACACCGTCATCGCAGGCAAGCCAGCTCCCACATCGAGCGTGCTCATCCTCGAGGATCAGGTGTTTTCCAGCAGGTTATGCAGCGCCACGAACTGGCGGGTCAGTTTGTGGCGCGGGTCGAGGTGGATCAGCGGTTTGCTTTCCTGATGGGACTCGCGCATGCGCACCGAGCTGGCCAGGTACACCGGGAGTACCGGCAGGCCTTCGGCAATCAACTCGTCGAGCATCTGCTGCGGCAGGCTCGCCCGGGCCTGGAACTGGTTGACCACGATGCCTTCCACTTCCAGGCCTTCGTTGTGGTCGTCTTTGAGTTCTTCGATTTCCGCCAGCAGGCCGTACAGCGCCTGGCGCGAGAAACTGTCGCAATCGAACGGGATCAACACACGATCAGCGGCAATCAGCGCGGAAACCGCATAGAAGTTCAAGGCCGGCGGCGTATCCAGGTAAATCCTGTCGTAATCCTCGGCCAACTCATCGAGCAGCTTTCGTAGCTTGTTGATCTTGTGCTTGGCCTCAAGCTTGGGCTGCAGGTCCGCCAGTTCTGCGGTGGCGGTGATGACGTGCAGGTTGTCGAATGGGGTTTCGTAGATATCCACCTGGTTTTTCTTCGAAAACGGCCCGGATGACAGGGTCTGCTTGAAGAAATCGGCAATGCCCATGGGAATATCGTCACCCGTCAGCCCCGTCAGGTACTGGGTCGAGTTGGCCTGTGCATCGAGGTCCACCAACAGGGTTCGATAGCCTTCGCTGGCGCTGACCGCCGCCAGGTTGCAGGCGATGCTGGATTTGCCAACACCGCCTTTTTGATTGAACACCACGCGCCGCATGGAAAAACCTCCGTGTATCAATGAATGCCCGAGTGTAGAGGGCAAAAGCGCCCGCTCGCTACCTTGATCAAGCTTGTACTACAGCATCTGAGGATCAATCCCGCCTAACTATCTCGTATTACGCCAACCAGCAAAGACTTGCCTGACACCAGACACCCACAGCCATTGGCGGACAATCGATGATTCTTTTCGCTGAATTTGTAAAACCTCGTGAACAATTCTTTACCAAAGTTTGCTAGAACCCCACCGCACCGGGATAATGCGCGCCACTCGGCCATCGCGCCATGTCCCGCCATTGCGGGGCAAACAGCAGCACAAGGAAGCCCGCAGGGGCGGGAAATCTTCTCAGTGATCAATTTCAACATCGCCCAATGGCGCGCCTGGGCCCCTGGGCTCGACAGCGTGGATGCCTGGCGCGACTGGTGCCAGGCCCCGGTGCTGCTGGCCCAAAGCGATGCCGCGCCCGATGTGTCGTTCCTGCCGGCCATGCAGCGCCGGCGTCTGAGCCGCCTGGCCCGGATGGCCTTCAGCGTCGGCTGGCCCTTGGCCGAAGGCCTGCAGGACCTGCCGCTGGTGTTTGTCTCGCGTCATGGCGAAACCCCGCGCACCCTGGATATCCTCAGCGACCTGGCCAATGACCAGCCCCTGTCGCCCACCCAGTTCAGCCTGTCGGTACACAATGCGGTGATTGGCCTATGGTCGATCCTGCGCAATGAAACCAGTGAAATGACCGCCCTGGCAGCGGCAGGCGACGGCCTGGAGCACGGCATGCTCGAAGCTGCGGCCCTGCTCAACGAAGGCGCGCCGGCCGTACTGCTGGTGATTACCGAAGAACAGCCACCCCCGGCCTACGCGCGCTGGATCGATGATGTGCCGTTTCCCTACGCCCTGGGCCTGCTGCTGACCCCAGGCGACGAATGGCAACTGGCGCTGCACACCGCAACGGTCCAACCCACCGAGACCCAGTGGCCCCACGCCCTGAACCTGCTGCGCACCCTGCTCAACGAGCAAGGTGCCTGCCAACATGCCTGGAAGAACCGAGTATGGAACTGGCAACGCAAACCCTGACCGACAAGCCCCGGGACGCCTACTACTGGCGCCTGTTCGCCACGGCGGCCAGCTTCGTGCTGTTCGGCCTGGGCGGCTTGTGCCTGCGCCTGCTGGTGTTTCCGCTGCTCAGCTGCCTGCCGGGTGACGCCCGGCAACACCAGCGCCGCGCGCGGCTGACCGTCGGTCGGTTGTTCTGGTTCTTTATCAACATGATGTACCGCGCCGGCATTCTGACCTACAGCGTCGAAGGCGCCGAAAAACTCGGGCGTCCCGGGCAGATGATCATCGCCAATCACCCGTCGCTGATCGACGTGGTGGTGCTGATCGGCCTGGTGCGCCAGGCCAATTGCGTGGTCAAGCAGAGCCTGTGGCAAAACCCCTTCACCCGTGGCCCGGTGAGCGACGCAGGCTACATCAGCAACGACGGCAGCATCGATATGCTCGATGCCGCCGCAGGCGCGCTGCGTGACGGCCAGACCCTGATTATCTTCCCCGAAGGCACCCGCACCGTGCCAGGCGCAGCGCCGGCCTTTCATCGCGGGGCCGCCGCCATCGCCCTGCGCGGTGCGACAATCATCACCCCCGTGGTGCTCAAGGTCAGCCCGACCACGCTGACCAAGGCCGAGCCCTGGTATCGCATCCCCCACCGCCGCTTTCACTTCAGTTTGCAGGTGGGTGCCGATATAGACCCACAGGTGTTTGCCTTACAAGGGCCCGCACCCCAGGCCTCACGCAAGCTCAACGATTACCTGCATCACTATTTCATTAAGGAGCTCGCCGAAGATGAGCAACCCCAACAGCCTTGAGCACGACATTAAAACCCTGATCATCGAGGCCCTGGGCCTGGAAGATATAGAGGTCAGCGACATCGGCAACGAGCAAACCCTGTTCGGCGAAGGCCTGGGCCTGGATTCGGTAGATGCCCTGGAATTGGGCCTGGCGATCCAGAAAAAATACGGCATCAAGATCGATGCCGACGCCAAGGACACCCGCAATCACTTTATCAACGTGGCCAGCCTCGCGGCGTTCGTCACGGCCAAACAGGCAGCTTGAGACCCGACCATGCAAACTCGTGACGATATCTTCAACACCCTGCGCGACGCCCTGGTGGAACTGTTTGAACTGGAGCCAGAGCGCGTCACCCTCGACGCCAACCTGTACCAGGACCTGGAAATCGACAGCATCGATGCGGTGGACCTGATCGACCATATCAAGCGCCAGACCGGCAAGAAAATCGCCGCCGAAGAGTTCAAGGCCGTGCGTACGGTCAATGACGTGGTCGAGGCGGTCTACCGTCTGGTCCAACCGGCCGCATGAGCCGGCTGATCGGCCTTGGCCTGTTGCTGGTAGGGCTGCTGTACCCTTTTGCGGTGTATTACGGCACAGAGCATTTCGCGCCTTGGCAATTCGGCCTGCTGCTGGCCAGCCTGTGGCTGTTGCGCGCGCTGACCGGCGCACGGCGCCCCGGCAGTGGCTGGATGGCCTTAGTCGCGGTGGTGTTTTGCCTGCTGCTGGCCTGGTTCGACAACCCGCAACTGCTGCGCTGGTACCCGAGTCTGGTCAGCATCTTCATGCTCGCGCTGTTCGGCCTGAGCCTGAAATACGGCCCGCCGATGGTCGAGCGCCTGGCCCGCCTGAGCGATCCGCATCTGCCTGAAAAGGCCATTGCGTACACGCGCCAGGTCACCGTGGTCTGGAGTGTATTTTTTTTGTGTAACGGCCTGCTCGCCGCCGCGCTCACCCTGTGGGCACCGTTGAGCTGGTGGACGTTGTACAACGGCCTGATCGCCTATGGGCTGATGGGTTTGTTGTTTGCCGTGGAATGGCTGATACGACAAAGGGTTCGAGGCCGCGTATGAATTGGGTCAATCTTGAGCATCTGTTGCTTGAGCCTGTGGAACTGCGTTCGGTCACCACTGAACCGGCGATGAACCATGCACAGCTGTGCGAACGAGCCCTGAGCCTGGCGGCCGGTCTGCAAGCCCGTGGCATCCAGCGCCTGGCGGTGCACCTGAACGACGCTGGCGAGCTGGCGATTGCCTTGCTGGGCGCCTGGCAGGCCGGGGTCAGGGTGTTGCTGCCCGCCGACCTGCAACCCCAGACCCGCCAACGGTGGGCCTCGGATGTTGACGCCTGGCTGACCGAAGCGGGCGACCTGGACGCGCTCTACCAACCGCCACTGGCCGCCGCCGCCCTGGACCTGGACGCCTGCCAATTGGGCCTGTGTACCTCCGGCTCCAGCGGCGAGCCCAAGCGCATCGACAAGACCCTGCGCCAACTGGCCAACGAGGTGCAGGCCCTGGAAGCCTTGTGGGGCGCCGACCTGGGCCAGGCGTGCATCATCGGCAGCGTCGCCACCCAGCATATCTATGGCCTGCTGTTCCGCGTGCTGTGGCCGCTGTGCGCCGGTCGCAGCTTTGTGCGCCAGCAACTGCCGTTCCCCGAAGACGTGCAGCGCATCAGCCGCCAGCACCCGCATTTTGCCTGGGTGGCCAGCCCGGCCCTGCTCAAACGCATGGGCGATAACCTCGACTGGCCGGCCTTGAGCACGGTCAAGCGGGTGTTTTCATCCGGTGGCGCGCTGCCCGCCGACGCCGCCGACAGCCTGCACCAACGCCTGCGACAGTGGCCGACCGAGATCCTCGGCAGCTCGGAAACCGGCGGCATTGCCTGGCGCCAGGGCCAAACGCCCTGGCAGCCGTTTGCCGATGTATGCCTGAGCCAGGATGCCGAGGGCGCCTTGCGCATCGCTTCGCCGTACCTGCCGGCAGGGCATGTCGAGCAGACTGCCGACGCCGCGCAGATTCATGCCGACGGCCGCTTCGAACTGCTCGGACGCCTGGATAGGATCGTCAAGCTGGAAGAAAAACGCATCTCCCTGCCCATGCTCGAACAAGCCCTGGCCGAGCACGCGTGGGTTGCGGAAGCGCGCCTGGGGGTGGTCCAGGAAAACCGCGCATCCCTCGGCGCCCTGGTGGTACTCAGTGGCGACGGCTTGCACGCCTTGCGTAACCAAGGCCGGCGCAGCGTCACCCAGGCCCTGCGCCAACACCTGAGCCAACACTGCGAAGCCCTGGCCCTGCCCCGCCGCTGGCGCTTGTTGCGCCAGTTGCCGCTCAACCCACAGGGCAAACTGCCCCAGGCGCAAATCGAAGCCCTGCTGTTGGCGCCGCGCCCCAAGGCACCTGAGGTGCTGGCGCAAGTCGAGACTGACGGCGAATGGACCCTGCAACTGAGCATCCCGCCGGACCTGGCCTACTTCAGCGGGCATTTCCCCCACACTCCGGTGTTGCCAGGGGTGGTGCAGGTGGAATGGGCGTTCAACCTGGGCCAGCAACTGCTCGACCTGCCGCCGACCTTTGCCGGCATGGAAGTGCTCAAGTTCCAGCAACTGGTACGCCCTGGCGATGTGATCGAACTGCACCTGCGTTTCGATCGTGAGCGCGGCAAGTTGTACTTTGCCTATCGCAACGACAGTGCGGCGTGCTCCAGTGGGCGGGTTTTGCTGGAGCAACCCCATGAGTGACACCCTGTTCCTGTGGCTAGCAGGTTTGCTGTGGCGAGCGGGCTTGTTGTGGCGAGCGGGCTTGCCCCGCGCTGGGCTGCGAAGCAGCCCCAACAGGACCCGCGCGGTGTACCAGACAGAATCCCATGGCCGGTTTTGGGGCTGCTTCGCAGCCCAGCGCGGGGCAAGCCCGCTCGCCACAACCACAGCCAAACCCACAGCCCCATTCACCTCCCTACACCGCGAGCAGGCCTGTCATGCATAACCCCTGCGCCCTGATCCCGGTCTACAACCACGAAGCCGCCGTGCCCGCCGTGGTCCGCAGCCTGCTGGACCACGGCCTGCCCTGCCTGCTGGTGGACGATGGCAGCAGCCCGGCCTGCGCGGCGGTGCTGGCACAACTGGCAAGCCTGGATAACGTGTCGCTGCTGACCCTGCCCACCAACCAGGGCAAGGGCGGGGCAGTGCAGAACGGTTTTCGCGAAGCCGCACGCCTGGGCTTTACCCACGCCCTGCAAGTAGACGCCGACGGCCAGCACGACCTGCGCGAAGTCGCGCTGTTTCTCGACGCCTCGCGCACCCACCCGGACGCGGTGATCTGCGGCTACCCCGAATACGACGACAGCGTGCCCAAGGGCCGCCTCTACGCCCGTTACCTGACCCACTTCTGGGTATGGATCAACAGCCTGTCCCTGCAAATCCGCGACTCAATGTGCGGCTTTCGCATCTACCCCCTGTCACCGGTGCTGGCGCTGATGGACTCGGCGCGGATCGGCAAGCGCATGGATTTCGACTCCGACATCCTCGTGCGCCTGTCGTGGCGCAACCAGCCGATGCGCTGGCTGCCGACCAAGGTGCATTACCCGGCCGATGGCCTCTCGCACTTTCGGCTGTTCCACGACAACCTGCTGATTTCGTCGATGCACACCCGGCTGTTCTTCGGCATGTTGATGCGTGCGCCGTTGATTCTGTGGCGACGGTGGCAGGCATGAGCGACAGCCCCCGGCATTGGGCCGACCGCCAGGAGCGCGGCAGTTTCTGGCTGATGAAGCTCACCGCGTTCGCCGCCAAAGTCCTCGGGCGCCGGCTGCTGAGCCCGTTGCTGTATGGCATCGTCCTGTACTTTTTCCTGTTTGGCCGCACTGCGCGCCAGAGCATCTGGCAATACCAGCAGCGCCTGGCCGACTGGAGCGGGCGCGACGACCTGCGCCCCAGCCACACCAAGGTCTTCGGCCAGTTCATGGCCTTCGCCGACGCCTTGCTGGACAAACTCGATGTGTGGAACGGCAAGCTGCGCCTGGAACAGATCGAAATCATCGACCCAGCCCAACTGCGCGGGCAACTGCGCGGCGAGCGCGGGCAGATGCTGGTGGGCGCCCACCTGGGCAACCTGGAAGTGTGTCGCGCCCTGGCGGAACTGGGCGAGAAAGTCACCATGAACGTGCTGGTGCATACCAAGCATGCCGAACAGTTCAACCGTCTGCTGGGCGAAGCCGGGGCGAGTAACCTGCGGCTGATCCAGGTCAGCGAACTGGACCCGGCGGTGATGCTGCTGCTCAGCCAGCGCCTGGACGACGGTGAATGGCTGGCGATTGCCGGCGACCGTATCCCGCTGCATGGCGGGCGCACGGTGCGCGTGGATTTCCTCGGCCATGACGCGGCATTCCCCCAGGGCCCATGGCTGCTGGCCGGCCTGCTCAAATGCCCGGTCAACCTGCTGATGTGCCTCAAGCACCAGGGGCGCTATCGATTGATCATCGAGCCCTTCGCCCAATTGATCGAATGGAAACGCAGCGACCGCCAGCAAGTGCTCGCCCACTGGGCCGCTCGCTATGCCGAGCGCCTGGGCCAGTTCTGCCTGCAAGCGCCCCAACAATGGTTCAACTTTTACCCATTCTGGAAGACCGATGACGACGCATCTGCTTGAGCCGGTAACCTTCGGCGAACTCCCTTTGCGCATCGAAGACGTGCTGGCCCTGGCCAACCGTCAGGCGCCCACCCGCCTGCAAGACGATGCCGGGTACCGCCAGCGCATCGCCAAGGGCGCGCAGTTTCTCGATTCGCTGCTGGACAAGGAAGGCGTGATCTACGGCGTGACCACCGGCTACGGCGACTCGTGCGTGGTGGCGGTACCGTTGCAGCATGTCGAGGCTTTGCCGCGTCACCTGTACACCTTCCACGGCTGCGGCCTGGGTAAGTTGCTCGACGCCCAGGCCACCCGTGCGGTGCTCGCGGCGCGCTTGCAGTCGCTGTGCCATGGCGTATCCGGGGTGCGGATTGAACTGCTGGAGCGCCTGCATGCGTTCCTTGAACACGACATCTTGCCGCTGATCCCCGAAGAGGGCTCGGTGGGCGCCAGCGGCGACCTGACGCCGCTGTCCTACGTAGCTGCGACCTTGTCCGGCGAACGCGAAGTGCTGTTCCGAGGCGAGCGCCGCCAGGCTGGCGATGTGCATCGCGAACTGGGCTGGACCCCGCTGGTACTGCGCCCCAAGGAAGCCCTGGCACTGATGAACGGCACCGCCGTGATGACCGGCCTCGCCTGTCTGGCCTTCGCCCGCGCCGACTACCTGCTGCAACTGGCCACGCGCATCACCGCGTTGAACGTGGTGGCGTTGCAAGGCAACCCGGAGCACTTTGACGAGCGCCTGTTCGCCGCCAAGCCGCACCCCGGGCAGATGCAGGTTGCGGCCTGGCTGCGCAAGGACCTGGCCATCGACGCCCCGACCGCACCGCTGCACCGTTTGCAGGACCGCTACTCGCTGCGCTGCGCGCCCCACGTCCTCGGCGTGCTGGCCGACAGCCTGAACTGGCTGCGTTCGTTTATCGAGATCGAACTCAACAGCGCCAACGACAACCCGATCATCGATGCCGAGGCCGAGCGCGTGCTGCACGGCGGGCATTTCTACGGCGGGCATATCGCCTTTGCCATGGACAGCCTGAAAAACCTGGTGGCCAACGTCGCCGACCTGCTCGACCGACAACTGGCGCTGCTGGTGGACGAGCGCTACAACCACGGCCTGCCTAGCAACCTGTCAGGCGCCCCGGCGGATCGCGCGATGATCAACCACGGCTTCAAGGCTGTGCAGATCGGCACCAGCGCCTGGACTGCCGAAGCGTTGAAAAACACTATGCCGGCCAGCGTGTTCTCGCGCTCCACCGAATGCCACAACCAGGACAAGGTGAGCATGGGCACCATCGCCGCCCGCGATGCGATCCGCGTGCTGGAGCTGACCGAACAGGTGGCCGCCGCCACCTTGCTCGCCGCCAACCAGGGCGTGTGGCTGCGCGCCCAGGTTGAAGATGCACGGCCATTGCCGCCGGCCCTGGCGTCCATGCACATCGAGCTGGCCAAGGACTTCCCGCCGGTGATTGAAGACCGCGCCCTGGAAGGCGAACTGCGCCTGTGCCTGCAACGTATCGCCGCACAACACTGGAGGCTGCATGCGTAGCCCCGGCGTATTGCACAGCGACACGCAGATCCTCGTGCCGTTCTTCGACATCGACACGATGAACGTGGTCTGGCACGGCCATTACGTGAAATACCTGGAAGTCGCCCGTTGCGCGTTGCTGGACAAGCTCGGCCACAACTACACGGCGATGCTCGAATCCGGCTATGCGTGGCCGGTGATCGACATGCAACTGCGCTACGTGCGTGGCGCCACCTTTGGCCAAACCATCAATGTGCGCGCCAGCCTGGTGGAGTGGGAGAACCGCTTGAAGGTCAACTACCTGATCACCGACCTTGCCAGCGGCGAACGCCTGACCCGCGCCAGCACCGTGCAAGTGGCTGTCGAAATCGCCAGCCGCGAAATGCAACTGGCCTCGCCAACCGTGTTCACCACCGCCGTCGAAAGGGCCCTGAAATGCTGACCCCTGTGGGAGCGGGCTTGCCCGCGATGGTCGTCAACGATAACGCGGGGCGCCTGACACTACGCCGCGCCCTCGGGTTTTTCGCGAGCAAGCTCGCTCCTACAAAGGAGTGTCGAAAGGACGGCCCTGTAGGAGCGGGCTTGCCCGCGATGGTCGTCAACGATAACGCGGGGCGCCTGACACTGCGCGGCGTCCTCCGGTTTTTCGCGAGCAAGCTCGCTCCTACAGGGGTTGGGTTGTTTTTGAGCTTTGGGGCTTATGCCTTCGACTTGCAACAACTGAGCGATCAGTTGGCCAAGCCCTCGGTGATCCATGGCAACTTTATCCAGGAGAAACACCTGCGTGCCCTGCCCCAGCCGTTGACCAGCAAAGGCACCTTCGTATTGGCCCGGGACCACGGCCTGCTCTGGCTGCTCAAAACCCCGCTGCAACAGGACTACCGCATCAACGCCCAGGGCATTGCCCGTCGCGATGCCAACGGCTGGCAGCCCCTGCCGAACAAAAGCGCCGGTGCCGAGCAGAACCGCTTGTTCCTTGCCGTGTTGCAAGGCGACAGCAGTGGCTTGCAGCGCGACTTCGAGTTGCAACTGCAAGGCGAGGCCAAGGCCTGGAAACTCACGCTGATCCCACGCTCGCTGCTGCTCAAGCAAGTGTTCACCCAGATCAATATCGACGGCGGCGAGTTGGTGCACACCATCGAGCTGCTGGAAACCCAGGGCGACAGCACCCTGTTGCGCATGCAGGACAGCACCAGCACGCAACCCTTGAGCGACGCGGAGCAACACGACTTTGCCCAGTGAGCGTTGGTTGCCGCGCCTGTTCCTGATCCTGCTGGTGGCCGTGCTGGCCCTGGCCGGCTGGCAATGGCGCCATGGCGCGCCGCTGTCGGCCAACCTGATGGAACTGGTACCGGGCAACACCCCGAACGCGTTGGAGCTGGCGGCCGAGCAGCGCATGCAGGAACCGCTGAACCGCGAAATGCTGGTGCTGGTCGGGCATACCGAGCGCCAGCAAGCACTGGCCATGGCCCAACAGCTGGGTGAGCGTTGGCAAGCCAGCGGCCTGTTTGAAAAGGTCACCTGGACCTTGCAGGCCGACCTGCCAGCCCTGCGCCAACAACTGCTGCAAGGACGCCTGGCGATGCTCTCGGCCAAGGACCGCGAACAGTTGATGGGCGAGCCTGCGGCGTTTATCACGCAGCGGGTGCAGGCACTGTTCGACCCCTTTACTGGCTTCAGCCTGGTGCCGAGCCAGGACGATTGGCTGGGCCTGACCGGGCGTATCCAGAACAGCCAGCCGCAACACGGCGCGGTGCAACTGGATATCGGCAGCGGCGCGCTGATCGCCGATGCCGACGGCCAAAGCTGGGTGCTGCTGCGCGCGCGCACCCAGGGCAATGCCTTTGATATGAAACTGCCGCTGCAAATCGCCGACCTCCTGCAAGCCAGCCGCGAGCAGGCCAGCGAGCAAGGCGTGCAGCTGCTCGCCGCCAGCGGCCTGCTGTACGCGGCCAACGGTCAACAACAGGCCAGCCGCGAGATGACCTGGGTCGGCGGTGGCGCAACGGTGGGGATTCTGTTGCTGTTACTGCTGGCGTTCCGCCGTTGGCGCGTGTTGCTGGCCTTTGTCCCGGTGCTGGTGGGCATGCTGTTTGGCGCAGTCGCCTGCGTGGCGCTGTTTGGCCATATGCATGTAATGACCCTGGTGCTGGGCGCGAGCCTGATCGGCGTCGCGGTCGACTACCCGCTGCACTACCTGTCCAAGAGTTGGAGCCTGCAACCCTGGCGCAGTTGGCCGGCCTTGCGCCTGACCCTGCCGGGCCTGAGCCTGAGCCTGGCCACCAGTTGCATCGGCTACCTGGCCCTGGCCTGGACGCCGTTCCCGGCGCTGACCCAGATCGCCGTGTTCTCCGCCGCCGGCCTGGTGGGCGCCTACCTGTCGGCAGTGTGCCTGTTGCCGGCGCTGCTCAGCGGCATGGACCTGCGCCCGGCACAATGGCCGCTGCGGGTCGCCGAATTCCTGCTGGGGGTGCGCGAGTCGCTGCTCAAACGCCTGCCAAGCCAGGCGTTGCTAGTGCTGGCCCTGCTGTTCTGCGCCGGTGGCCTGTGGCAGTTGAACAGCAAGAACGATATTCGCCAGTGGATCGGCGCGCCGCCGCAGTTGCTGCAAGAAGCCCAGGCCATTGCGCGCATCACCGGCTACCAGCCCACCAGCCAGTTCTTCCTGGTGCGGGCGGACAATCAACAGCAATTGCTGGAGCGCCAGGCAGCGCTGAGCCAGCGTCTGGATCAACTGGTGCATATGGACAAGCTCCAGGGCTACCTGGCGCTCAATCAACTGGTCAGCACGCCCAGCGAACAGCAGCAAGTGCGCGAAGCCCTCAAGCAATTGCCGGCGCTGTGGCAACCGCTGCTGGACCTCGGCATCCCCGCCAGCGCCCTGCAAGCCGAGCTTGCGCAACTGCAGGCGCTGCCCACCGAAGATATCGACGCGGCCCTGAGCGGACCATTGGCCGAGCCCTGGCGCCTGTTGTGGCTGGGCAATGTCGATGGCGGCGTGGCGGCGATGGTCAGCCTGCAAGGCCTGAACAACCCGGCGCTGCTACGGGTCCAGGCCCAGGATTTGCCGGGCGTGCAACTGGTAGACCGCCTCGGCGACTTGAACCAGGTATTTGCCGCGACCCAGGTCAGCGCCGCCGAATTGAAATTATTGTCCTGTGTACTGATCGTCTTGCTGCTGGTCCTGCCCTTTGGCCTGGGCGGCGCGCTGCGCATTGTCGCCCTGCCGCTGCTGGCCGCCCTGTGCAGCCTGGCCAGCCTCGGCTGGCTGGGGCAACCGTTGACCCTGTTCAGCCTGTTTGGCCTGCTGCTGGTCACAGCGATCAGCGTCGATTATGCGATCCTCATGCGCGAACAGATCGGCGGTGCCGCGGTCAGTCTGCTGGGGACATTGCTGGCCGCCGTCACCACCTGGTTGTCCTTCGGCCTGCTGGCAGTCTCCAGCACACCTGCGGTAAGTAATTTCGGCCTGTCGGTCAGCCTGGGCCTGGCTTTCAGCTTTATGCTGGCGCCATGGGCCGGCCGCCAGGAACATGCGCAATGACGCCCACTAATTTTTTTGAGTTGAATGTGATGATCGCCAACCCGGCAAGGAGCCACAGTGCCCACAGTTGAAATGGAACGTCGCCAGGTCGTGGTGATCGGTGCCGGTCCGTCCGGTGCCATTGCGGCCGCGTTGCTCAAGCGTAACGGGCACGATGTGTTGATCATCGAGCGCGAGCACTTCCCGCGTTTTTCCATCGGCGAGAGCCTGCTGTCCCACTGCATCGACTTTATCGAAGAAGCCGGCATGCTCGAGGCGGTCAACGCCGCCGGTTTCCAACTGAAAACCGGTGCCGCGTTTGCCTGGGGCGAGCGCTACAGTGCCTTTGATTTCGGTGACACGTTCAGCGAAGGCAAGCCCACCACCTTTCAGGTCCAACGTGCCGATTTCGACAAGTTGCTGGCCGATCAGGCGGCGCTGCAAGGCGTGGAGATCCGTTACGGCCAGACCCTGGTCGGGGTGGATTTTGCTGCTGGCCACCGCTACCTGCATGTGCGCCGCGAGAACGGCCGCGAATACCACATCAAGGCCGGCTTCGTGCTCGACGCCAGCGGTTACGGCCGCGTGCTGCCCCGCCTGCTGAACCTTGAAGCACCGTCGAACTTCCCCTTGCGCCAGGCGGTGTTTACCCACGTCGAAGACCGTATCGAACACCCAGGCTTCGACCGCAGCAAGATCCTCATCACCACCCACCCCACCCAACGTGATATCTGGTTCTGGACCATCCCGTTCAGCAACGGGCGCTGCTCGGTGGGCGTGGTCGCGGCCAAGGAGCATTTCGACGGTTGTGATGGGGATCTGGATGCCTGCCTGCGCGGCTTTATCGAGCAAACCCCGAGCCTGTCCAACGTGCTGGCGAACGCAGTCTGGGATACCCCGGCGCGGACCATCGGCGGCTACTCGGCAAACGTCACCACCTTGCACGGCCCGGGCTTTGCGCTGCTGGGCAACGCGGCGGAGTTCCTCGACCCGGTGTTCTCCTCGGGCGTGACCATTGCCATGCGCTCGGCCAGCATGGCCGCCGGCCTCTTGCACCGCCAGCTCAAGGGCGAAAGCGTGGACTGGCAGACCGAGTTTGCCGAGCCGCTCAAGCGCGGGGTCGACACCTTCCGTTGCTACGTCGAAGGCTGGTACGCCGGCACGTTCCAGGATGTGATCTACCACCCGGGCAGCTCCCCGGAGATCCGCCGCATGATCAGCTCGATCCTCGCCGGTTATGCCTGGGACGAGCGCAACCCGTTTGTCAGCGAACCCAAGCGCCGCTTGCGGATGCTTTCGGAAATCTGCGCGGGGGAAAACCTATGAGCAACCCATCTGTGTCAAAAGAGTACTTGAGCAAAAACTACGTCGAAGAAACCAGATTCGGCTTCTGGTTCCTGCGCAGCCATACCTGGCAGCATCACGTGCTGCGCGTGGCCATCAACGACCTGCGCAGCCTGTTCAGCGCGCCGTTGCCGCAGGCGCCGGTGCTGCTGGATGCCGGTTGTGGCCAGGGTAAGTCGTTCCACTATTTGCAGCAGGTGTTCGCCCCCAAGCGCCTGATCGGCCTGGACGCCGACCCGCACAGCCTCGACTTGAGCCGTGCCGAAGCCGCACGCCAGGGCATTGAGATCGAACTGATCGGCAGCGATTGCGCCACCCTCAACGTAGCCGATGAAAGTGTCGACATCCTGTTCTGCCACCAGACCTTCCACCACCTGGTGGAGCAGCAACGGGCGCTGACCGAGTTTTATCGGGTGCTCAAGCCCGGCGGTTACCTGCTGTTTGCCGAGTCCACCGAAGCCTATATCGATACCTGGGTGATTCGCTGGCTGTTCCGCCACCCGATGCATGTGCAGAAAAGCGCCGCTGAGTACCTGGAGATGATCCGCGACCAGGGTTTCGAGTTCGGCCCGCAGAATGTCTCGTACCCGTACCTGTGGTGGAGCCGTTCGACTGACTTCGGCCTGCTGGAGCGTTGGGGCCTGCGCCAGCCCAAACCGTTTGGCGAGCGTGAAGAAACCCTGGTGAATGTGGTTGCGCGCAAGCCATTCGCAGGCCCGCAAGCATGATCCGTGCGTTGTTGATCGGCTGCCTGTTGCTGCTGAGCGCCTGCGCCAGCCAGCCGCCGCTGCCGGTGCATACGCCAAGCCTGGCCTTGCCCCTGCAATTGCATATCGAGCGCGAACAGGACGGCCAGCGCCAGGACTGGTTGCTGGTGATCCAGCGCGAGGGCGAAGCGCTGCGCTGGTCGCTGATGGACCCACTGGGCATCCCCCAGGCCCGGCAAAAGCTGGTGGCCGGCAGTTGGCAAGCAGATGGATTATTGCCGCCCAATCCCCAGGCCCGTGAATTGTTTGCCGCCTTGCTGTTTGCTTTGACGCCCGCCGCCGAGCTGCCAGGCAACTACCCCCAAGCCCGTGAAGACGATGGCGTGCGGGTACTCAAGCCGCACTGGCAAGTGCTCTATCGAGCGCCCTTGATCTTTACCGTGAACATGCCCGCCCAGCACCTGAACTATCGCGTCACCGCGCTTGAGAGCAGCCCATGACCGCCTACCTCAATGCCCTCGGGATCATCTGCGCCCTGGGCCGTGGCCAGCAGCAAGTGCGGCGCAACCTGTTTGCAGGGGATTGTTCGGGCATGCGCGCCGAGAGCGGCTGGGTACCCGAGCGGGTGCTGCCGGTGGGCAGCGTGCCCGGCGAACTGGCGCCGCTGCCGCCGCACCTGGCCCAACAGAACAGCCGCAATAACCAGTTGCTGCTGGAGGCCGCCTTGCAGATCGAAGGCCCGATCCAGCAGGCGATCCAGACCTTTGGCCCCTCGCGCATCGGCATCGTACTGGGCACCAGCACCTCGGGCATCGATGAAGCCAGTCGCGGCATTGCCCATTACCTGCAGCAAGGGCAGTTCCCCGAAGATTACGACTACCGGCAACAAGAACTCGGCGCCCCGGCCAACTTCCTCGCCGACTGGCTGCAACTGAGCGGCCCGGCCTATGTGATTTCCACGGCCTGCACCTCCAGCGCCCGCGCGATGATGAGCGCGCGCCGCCTGCTGGACCTGGGCCTGTGCGATGCAGTGCTGTGTGGCGGGGTCGATAGCCTGTGCAAGCTGACCCTCAATGGCTTTACCTCGCTGGAGGCAGTGTCCTCCGAGCGTAGCAACCCGTTTTCGGTGAACCGCAATGGCATCAACATCGGCGAGGCGGCGGTGCTGTTTCTGATGAGCAAAACCCCGGCCCCCATCGCCCTGCTGGGCAGCGGCGCGAGCTGCGATGCGCACCATATTTCCGCGCCGGAACCCACGGGCAAGGGTGCATTGCAGGCGATGAGCAAGGCCCTGGCCAATGCGAAGTTGGCACCGGAGCAGATCGGCTACCTGAACCTGCACGGCACCGCGACCCAGCATAACGACGCCATGGAAAGCCTGGCCGTGGCGACGCTGTTTCCCGCTGGCGTGGCGTGCTCCTCGACCAAGCCGATGACCGGCCATACCCTGGGTGCCGCCGGGGCGCTGGAAGCAGCGTTCTGCTGGCTGAGCCTGGTCGAGGGCGCGCTGGCGCCACATATCTGGGATGGCCAGGCCGACCCGGCGCTGCCCGCCCTGCGCTGGGCCAAGGTCGGCGACACCCTGGAAAAACGCTGCCTGATGAGCAACTCGTTTGCCTTCGGCGGCAATAACGTCAGCCTGATTATCGGAGACGCCCCATGACCCATTGGCCGCTCGCCGAACTGCTGCCCCACGCCGGGGACATGATCCTGATCGACCAGGTGCTGTCGTTCGATCAAGAGCAGATCCGCACCCGCCTCACCGTCAAGCCCGGTGGCCTGTTCAACCGCCCCGACGGCAGCCTGCCGGCCTGGGTCGGCGTCGAGTTGATGGCGCAAAGCGTCGCCGCCTATGCTGGCTGTCGCGCACGCCAGAACGGCGACGCGGTGGAATTGGGGTTCCTGCTGGGCACCCGTAAGTTCGAATGCAACGTCGAGCACTTTCCCGTCGGCACCGAGCTGACCATCCACGGCCTGCGCTCCCTGGAAGACGACAACGGCATGGGTGTGTTCGAATGCCACCTGACCGGCGACGGGATCCAGGCCAGCGCGCGCCTGAACGTATTTCGACCGCCCCAGGCGGCCAACTATTTAGCTGAATCGAAGGACACGCGTCATGACTGAATCCGTACTGGTCACCGGCTCCAGCCGGGGTATCGGCCGCGCTATCGCCCTGCGCCTGGCCCAGGCCGGCCATGACATCGTGCTGCATTGTCGCAGTGGTCGCGCCGAGGCGGATGCCGTACAGGTCGAAGTCCAGGCCCTGGGCCGCAAGGCGCGGGTGTTGCAATTCGATGTGGCTGACCGTGCCACCTGCAAGCAGATCCTCGAAGCCGACGTTGAAGCCCACGGCGCCTATTACGGTGTGGTGCTCAATGCCGGGCTGACCCGCGATGGCGCGTTCCCGGCGTTGTCCGAAGACGACTGGGACGTGGTGATGCGCACCAATCTCGATGGGTTCTACAACGTGCTGCACCCGGTGATGATGCCGATGATCCGCCGTCGCGCGGCCGGGCGCATTGTGTGCATTACTTCGGTCTCGGGGCTGATCGGCAATCGCGGCCAGGTCAACTACAGCGCGTCCAAGGCCGGCTTGATCGGCGCGGCCAAGGCCCTGGCCATTGAGCTGGGCAAGCGCAAGATCACCGTCAACTGCGTGGCTCCCGGCCTGATCGACACGGCCATGCTCGATGAGAATGTGCCGGTGGAAGAGTTGATGAAGATGATCCCCGCACAACGCATGGGCACCCCCGAAGAGGTCGCCAGCGCGGTGAACTTCCTGATGTCGGCCGAAGCCGGCTACATCACCCGCCAGGTCCTGGCCGTGAACGGGGGCCTGTGCTGATGAAACGTGTGGTAGTCACCGGCATGGCCGGCATGACCTCCTTGGGCTGCGACTGGGAAACCATCGTCGCCAACTTCCGTGCCCAGCGCAGCGGTATCCGGCGCATGGACGAGTGGGACCGCTTCAGTGAACTGAACACCCGCCTGGCCGGGCCGATTGACGACTTCGTGGTGCCGGCCCACTGGACCCGCAAACAACTGCGCAGCATGGGCCGGGTCTCGCGCCTGGCCGTGTGGGCAGCAGAGCAGGCGCTACGGGACGCCGGCCTGCTGGGCGATGCGTCGATCAAGGATGGGCGCATGGGCGTGGCTTGCGGCTCATCCACCGGCAGCACCGATGAGATCAAGGCCTTTGGCAATATGCTGCTTAACTCGGTGGCCGAGGGCCTGAACGCCAACTCCTATGTGCGCATGATGCCGCACACCACCGCGGCCAATATCAGCATTTTCTTTGGCCTCACCGGGCGCCTGATCCCCACGTCCAGCGCCTGCACCAGCGGCAGCCAGGGCATTGGCTATGCCTATGAAGCGATCAAGTTCGGCCGCCTGCCACTGATGCTCGCCGGTGGCGCCGAAGAGCTGTGCCCCACCGAAGCCATGGTGTTTGATGCGCTCTACGCCACCAGCCTGAAAAACGACGCCCCACAGACCAGCCCACGGCCCTACGACAGCGGTCGCGACGGCCTGGTGATCGGCGAGGGCGGCGGCATGCTGGTGCTTGAGGAGCTGGAACATGCCCTGGCCCGTGGCGCGCATATCCATGCCGAGATCGTCGGTTTTGGCAGCAATGCCGACGGCCAGCACACCACCCGTCCCGAGCAGGTCACCATGCGCCGCGCCATGGAACTTGCCCTGGAAGATGCCGGCCTGACGCCGGATGCCATCGGCTACGTCAACGGCCACGGCACCGCCACCGAACAAGGCGACATCGCCGAAACCCTGGCCACCAGCAGCCTGTTCGGCAGCCGCATGCCCATCAGTTCGCAGAAGAGTTTCCTGGGCCATACCCTGGGTGCCTGCGGGGCTCTGGAGTCGTGGTTCAGCATCGAGATGATGAACCGTGACCAATACGTGCCGACCTTCAACCTCGATCAAGTCGACCCGCGCTGCGGCGAACTGGATTACCTGCGCGGCGAGTTCCGCCAGATGCACAACGACTACGTGATGAACAACAACTTTGCCTTTGGCGGCGTCAACACGTCGCTGATCTTTCGCCGCTGGCAGTAAGCCTTTTATTTGATTGGAGAGAACGGAATGTCTTCGTTGCTACGCGCCACCCTCATCGCCCTGACCCTGCTGACCGCTGCCGGCTGTACCAGCAAACCGGTGCTCAACACCCAGCACGCGCTCGCCGCCAACGAGCAAGTCAGCGAAGAGAAAATGAAACAGAGCATCCTCACCGCCCTGGACAAGCGCAACTGGACCGTCCAGCGCGCCGCCCCACGCCTGATCCAGGCCCAGATCAACGTGCGCAACCGCTACTACGCCGAAATCGACATCCGCTATACCGGCACCAGCTACGCCATCACCTACCGTGACAGCCAGGAACTGGGCTACAAGAACGGCAAGATTCATCGCAACTACAACCGCTGGATCAGCATGCTCGACCGCGACATCATGGCCGGGCTGCGCACAAGCGGCGCCGCGCAAGCGGGCACGGCGGAGCAGTTGTTCAAGGAGACGGGGACGTCGAAGCAGAACTGAGTGGCGCCTGGCAAGCCAGCATCCACCTAACACCAGAAACGACAAAGGGCGCCTTTCGGCGCCCTCTTCACAAGCAGGCTGGCTTGTCATCGCCCTTGTCCTGCCCGGCTCTGCGATAGCTGGATTTCCAGGATCCTCAGAGTCTCACAAGCCCCTTTCGGGAACCGGGGCAGTATGCCTGAAAAGCCGGATAGGACAATCCGTGGCAAAACGCCTCCTGTCTTTGGGTTGATAGAGAAGTGTCATCCATGTCACTCAGTGAAAAAGAAACGATTTTGCGCAACGCCAAGGCAAATCGCTAAACCGGTTCCGTTACCTGATATGTGACCGCCGCTACACCAACGCCTTGCGCGTCAACAGCTCGACAAACGCCTTGGCCATGGGCGACTGCTGGTCCTTACGCTGCACAAGCCACACCGCCGTCACTGCCTCAGGGTCGAGCAAGGTGCGGTAGACCACGCCGTCAATGCGGATGCGCTGGTACGACGCCGGCAACACCGACACCCCCAACCCCGCCGCCACCAGACCGATGATGGTCATGGCCTCGCCGGCCTCCTGGGCGAAGTACGGACTGAAGCCAGCATCGCGGGCCAGGTTGATCAGTTGCGCATATAAACCACTGCCGTAGGCCCGTGGGAAAAATACAAAAGGCTCGTCAGCCAACTGCGTCAGGTGCAGACCCCGTTCGCTGCCTTGGGCCAACGGATGGCCGGCACTCAGCACCGCCACCAGGGGCTCGCGCATCAACTCCACGACACTCAACGAGTCTGGCAGGGGCAACGGACGCATCAAGCCGACCTGGATCGACTCGTCCACCAGCGCGCCCGCCACTTCGGTGCTGCTCATTTCCTGTAGGTTCAGGTGCACCGCCGGGAAGGCCTGGCGAAAAGCAAAAATCGCCTTTGGGATGCTGGAGTTGAACGGCGCCGACGAGGTGAAGCCAATCTTCAATTCGCCCAATTCCCCCAACTGCGCACGGCGCGCCACGTCTGCGGCCTTGTCGACCTGAGCCAGTACCAATCGGGCTTCCGTGAGGAACAAACGCCCTGCCTCGCTCAGCTCGACCCGACGATTGGTACGCTCGAACAGCCGGGCGCCGACCTCCTGTTCCAGGGCCTGTATCTGCTGGCTCAACGGCGGCTGGGAGATGCCCAATACCTGGGCAGCCCGGCCGAAATGCAGCTCTTCAGCTACGGCGATGAAGTAGCGCAAGTGGCGCAATTCCATGAAAACCTCATTAGGTCGTAAAAGCTATCAAACAGGTCGAACAATATATTGGAAAGAATCATTAGCCAGCTATATTCTTTTTTCATTGCCAGCCCTGGCAGCCTTTGCCACCGAGGTCCCGCGTGAAATCTGCTGTTGCTCCACTCTCCCAGGAACTGCCACCCACCGCCCTCGACGAGGTGGTGGCGCAACTCAACGATGTGTACATCGAAAAAGATACGCCGATGTTCATGCGCACGGTGCTGGCACTGTTTTCCGGCGGGTTTGCCACCTTTGCCCTGCTGTATTGCGTGCAGCCGATGATGCCGGCGTTGTCCCACGAGTTTTCCATCAATGCCGCGCAAAGCAGCCTGATCCTCTCAGTCTCCACGGCGATGCTCGCTTTTGGCCTGTTGATCACCGGACCGATCTCCGACCGCCTGGGGCGCAAGCCGGTGATGGTCACCTCACTGTTCTGCGCGGCGGTATGCACCATCGCCAGCGGCCTGATGCCGACCTGGGAAGGCATCCTGTGGATGCGCGCGCTGCTCGGCCTGTCCCTCAGTGGCTTGGCGGCCGTGGCCATGACCTACCTCAGCGAAGAGATCCATCCGCAGCACATCGGCCTGGCCATGGGCCTGTATATCGGCGGCAATGCGATTGGTGGCATGAGCGGGCGCCTGATCACTGGCGTGTTGATCGACTTTGTCAGCTGGCACACGGCAATGCTGATCATCGGCGCGCTGGCGCTGATTGCGGCGACGGTGTTCTGGAAAATCCTGCCGCCCTCGCGCAACTTCCGCGCCAGTAGCCTCAAGCCGCGCAACCTGCTCAACGGTTTCGTCATGCACTTCAAGGATGCCGGCCTGCCGTGGCTGTTCCTTGAAGCCTTCGTGCTGATGGGTGCCTTCGTCACGCTGTTCAACTACATCGGCTACCGGTTGCTGGCCGATCCCTATGACCTGAGCCAGGCGGTGGTGGGCTTGCTGTCGGTGGTGTACCTGTCGGGCATCTACAGTTCGGCGAAGATCGGCTCGCTGGCCGACCGCCTGGGCCGCCGCCGCGTACTGTGGGCCACCATCGTGCTGATGCTCGCCGGCATCACCCTGACCCTGTTCGGCCCGCTGCCACTGATCATCATCGGCATGCTGATCTTCACCTTCGGCTTCTTCGGCGCCCACTCGGTAGCCAGCAGCTGGATTGGCCGCCGCGCCCTGAAAGCCAAGGGCCAGGCTTCGTCGCTGTACTTGTTCAGCTATTACGCGGGGTCGAGCATTGCCGGGACGGCGGGTGGGTTTTTCTGGCATTACGCCGGCTGGAACGGGATTGGCGGGTTTATCGTTGCGCTGCTGATCGTTGCACTGCTGGTGGCGCTGAAGCTGGCGAAGTTACCGCCGCTGGGGAACGTAAAGACCTGATACGGTGTTGCTTCAAATGTGGGAGCGGGCTTGCTCGCGAAAGCGCTGTATCAGTCATGAATGTATCAACTGACACTCCGTATTCGCGAGCAAGCCCGCTCCCACATATGTTTTGCGTGTTATTCGTGATACTGCGCCGACAACTCATGCACCGCCCGCAGGAACGCGCCCGCATGCTCCGGGTTCACTTCCGGGGTGATGCCATGACCAAGGTTGAACACGTGGCCGCTGCCCTTGCCGTAGCTGGCGAGGATGCGACCTACTTCGGTACGGATCGCTTCTGGCTTGGCGTAGAGCACGGTCGGGTCCATGTTGCCTTGCAGGGCCACTTGGTTGCCCACACGGCGACGGGCTTCGCCCAGGTCGCAAGTCCAGTCCAGGCCCAACGCGTCGGCACCGGCGTCGGCAATGCTTTCCAGCCACAGGCCGCCGCCCTTGGTAAACATGATCACCGGCACTTTGCGGCCTTCGTGTTCGCGGATCAGGCCGCTGACGATTTTGCGCATGTAGGCCAGGGAGAATTCCTGGTAAGCCGCCGCCGACAGGTTGCCACCCCAGGTGTCGAAGATCTGCACCGCTTGCGCACCGGCCATGATCTGGCCGTTGAGGTAGGAAATGACCGACTGCGCCAGCTTGTCCAGCAGCAGGTGCATGGCTTGTGGGTTGTCGTAGAGCATGGCTTTGGTCTTGCGGAAGTCTTTCGACGAACCGCCTTCGACCATGTAGGTGGCCAGGGTCCACGGGCTGCCGGAGAAGCCGATCAACGGTACGCGGCCATTGAGCTCGCGGCGGATGGTGCTGACGGCGTCCATCACATAACCGAGGTCTTTGTGGGGATCAGGGATCGGCAGGGCTTCGATATCGGCCAGGGTGCTGACCACTTTCTTGAAACGCGGGCCTTCGCCGGTTTCAAAGTACAGGCCTTGGCCCATGGCGTCGGGGATGGTCAGGATATCGGAGAAGAGGATGGCCGCATCCAGTTGTGGATAGCGGTCCAGCGGCTGCATCGTGACTTCGCAGGCGAACTCCGGATTCATGCACAGGCTCATGAAATCGCCCGCATTGGCGCGGCTGGCGCGGTACTCCGGCAGGTAGCGACCGGCTTGACGCATCATCCACACGGGGGTGACGTCTACAGGTTGCTTGAGCAGGGCACGAAGGAAACGGTCGTTCTTGAGGGCAGTCATGTCGGCATCCGCAAAAAAAGTGCGGGCATTTTCTCAGAGCCGGACGCAAAAGGCACGGTTGCAGGTCAGCCTTTTGTCTATCGGGTCAATTTGTCGCGGATATGAGAGCGCCGCAAAACAAATGTGGGAGCGGGCTTGCTCGCGAATGCGATGGCTCAGTCGACATATTTAGTGACTGATACACCGCATTCGCGAGCAAGCCCGCTCCCACATTTTTGATCCCCTTGCAGCGGGGGATCAGAGTTAGACCTGCAAGTAGTCCAGGATGCCTTCGGCGGCGTTGCGGCCTTCGAAGATCGCGGTGACTACCAGGTCAGAGCCGCGCACCATATCGCCACCGGCGAAGATTTTCGGGTTGCTGGTCTGGTGCTTGTACTGGCCTTGTTCCGGGGCGACGACGCGGCCCTGGCTGTCGGTCTGGATCTGGAACTGCTCGAACCACGGCGCAGGGCTTGGGCGAAAGCCGAAAGCGATGACCACGGCGTCGGCCGGGATGATCTCTTCAGAGCCGGGGATCGGCTCAGGGCTGCGACGGCCACGGGCGTCGGGCTCGCCGAGACGGGTCTCGACCACCTTCACGCCTTCGACGCGATCTTCACCCACAATGGCGATCGGCTGGCGGTTGTAGAGGAATTTCACGCCTTCTTCCTTGGCGTTCTTCACCTCTTTGCGCGAGCCGGGCATGTTGGCTTCGTCACGACGATAAGCACAGGTCACCGACTTGGCGCCCTGGCGGATCGACGTGCGGTTGCAGTCCATCGCGGTGTCGCCACCGCCGAGCACCACGACCTTCTTGCCTTTCATGTCGACGAAGTCTTCCGGCGACTTTTCAAAGCCCAGGTTGCGGTTGACGTTGGCGATCAGGAAGTCGAGCGCGTCATACACGCCCGGCAGGTCCTCGCCGGCAAAGCCGCCCTTCATGTAGGTGTAGGTGCCCATGCCCATGAATACGGCATCGTATTCTTCGAGCAGTTGTTCCATGGTGATGTCTTTGCCGATTTCGGTGTTCAGGCGGAACTCGATACCCATGCCGGTGAAGACTTCGCGCCGATTGCTCAACACGGTCTTTTCCAGCTTGAACTCGGGGATGCCGAAGGTCAGCAGGCCACCGATTTCCGGGTTCTTGTCGAACACCACCGGGGTCACGCCGCCACGCACCAGCACGTCGGCACAACCCAGGCCAGCAGGGCCTGCGCCAATGATTGCGACGCGCTTGCCGGTCGGCTTGACCTTGGACATGTCCGGGCGCCAGCCCATGGCGAACGCGGTGTCGGTGATGTACTTCTCCACCGAACCGATGGTCACCGCGCCAAAACCGTCATTGAGGGTGCAAGCACCCTCGCACAGACGATCCTGAGGGCAAACCCTGCCGCACACTTCCGGCAAGGTGTTGGTCTGGTGCGACAGCTCGGCGGCGGCGAGGATGTTGCCCTCGGCCACCAGCTTGAGCCAGTTGGGAATGAAGTTGTGCACCGGGCACTTCCATTCGCAATACGGGTTACCGCACCCCAGGCAGCGGTGGGCCTGGTCGGCCGAGTGCTGGGGTTTGAAGGGTTCGTAGATTTCCACGAACTCTTTCTTGCGTTGACGCAACAGTTTCTTCTTCGGATCTTTGCGCCCGACATCGATGAACTGGAAGTCGTTATTCAGACGTTCAGCCATGTTAAAACCTCATCAAACTGTTCAGGCGCATATCACTGCGGGTTGGCACGGATGCTGGAAAGCAACGACTTCAGGTTGGCAGCCTTGGGCTTGACCAGCCAGAAACGACGCAGGTAATCATCGAGGTTTTCGGCGAGGTTACGACCCCATTCGCTGCCGGTCTCCTCGACGTACTCGTCCAGCACGTGCTGCAAGTGGTTCCGGTAGGACTCCATGGCTTCGCCGCTGATCCGCTGGATCTCGACCAACTCGTGGTTGACCTTGTCGACGAAGGTGTTGTCCTGGTCCAGCACGTAGGCGAAACCGCCAGTCATGCCCGAACCGAAGTTGTAACCGGTCTTGCCCAGTACCGCGACAAAGCCCCCGGTCATGTACTCGCAGCAGTGATCGCCAGTGCCTTCGACCACGGTGTGGGCACCGGAGTTACGCACGGCGAAACGCTCACCGGCAGTACCGGCGGCGAACAGCTTGCCACCGGTGGCGCCGTACAAGCAGGTGTTGCCGATGATGGCACTGTCCTGAGTCTTGTAGATGCTACCCGCTGGCGGAACGATCACCAGCTTGCCGCCGGTCATGCCCTTGCCCACGTAGTCGTTGGCGTCGCCTTCGAGGTACATGTGCAGGCCGCCGGCGTTCCACACGCCAAAGCTCTGACCGGCCGTGCCCTTGAAGCGGAAGGTGATCGGCGCCTTGGCCATGCCCTGGTTGCCGTGCTTGCGCGCGATTTCGCCGGAGATCCGTGCGCCGATGGAACGGTCGCAGTTGCAGATATCCAAGGCGAACTCGCCACCGCTGGCGTCATTGATCGAGGAACCGGCCATGTCGACCATTTTCTCGGCCAGCAAGCCTTTGTCGAACGGCGGGTTGCGGTCTACCTGGCAGAACTGTGGCTTGTCTGCCGGGATGTGATCGCTGCCCAACAGTGGCGTCAGGTCCAGGTGCTGCTGCTTGGCGGTCTGGCCCTGGAGGATGTCCAGCAGATCGGTACGCCCGATCAACTCTTCCAGGGAGCGCACGCCGAGCTTGGCCAACCACTCGCGGGTTTCTTCGGCGACGTAGGTGAAGAAATTCACCACCATGTCGACGGTGCCGATGTAGTGATCCTTGCGCAGCTTCTCGTTCTGCGTCGCCACGCCGGTAGCGCAGTTGTTCAGGTGACAGATGCGCAGGTATTTGCAGCCCAGGGCGATCATTGGCGCGGTACCGAAGCCAAAGCTTTCGGCGCCGAGGATCGCGGCCTTGATCACGTCGAGGCCGGTTTTCAGGCCGCCGTCGGTCTGCACCCGCACTTTGCCGCGCAGGTCGTTGCCACGCAGGGTCTGGTGAGTCTCGGCCAGGCCCAGCTCCCAGGGTGCGCCGGCGTACTTGATGGAGGTCAGCGGCGATGCGCCGGTACCGCCGTCGTAGCCAGAGATGGTGATCAGGTCGGCATAGGCCTTGGCCACGCCAGCGGCGATGGTGCCCACGCCGGCCTCTGCTACCAGTTTCACCGAGACCAGAGCCTGCGGGTTGACTTGCTTGAGGTCGAAAATCAGCTGCGACAAATCTTCAATCGAGTAGATGTCGTGGTGCGGCGGTGGCGAAATCAGGGTCACGCCTGGCACTGCGTAACGCAGCTTGGCGATCAGGCCGTTGACCTTGCCGCCCGGCAGTTGCCCGCCTTCACCGGGCTTGGCGCCCTGGGCCACCTTGATCTGCAGCACTTCGGCGTTGACCAGGTATTCCGGGGTCACCCCGAAACGACCAGTGGCAACTTGCTTGATTTTCGAGCTCTTGATGGTGCCGTAACGCGCCGGGTCTTCGCCGCCTTCGCCGGAGTTGGAACGCGCACCCAGGCGGTTCATCGCTTCGGCCAGGGCTTCGTGGGCCTCGGGTGACAAGGCGCCCAGGGAAATACCCGCGGAGTCGAAGCGCTTGAGGATCGATTCCAGCGGTTCGACTTCGGCGATGTCCATCGGCGTATCCAGGGTTTTCACCTTGAACAGGTCGCGGATCATCGAGACCGGGCGGTTATCCACCAGCGCGGTGTATTCCTTGAACTTGGCGTAGTCGCCCTGCTGCACGGCGGCTTGCAGGGTGTTGACCACATCCGGGTTGTACGCGTGGTATTCGCCACCGTGCACGAACTTGAGCAGGCCGCCTTGCTGGATCGGCTTGCGTGCGCTCCAGGCTTCGGCCGCCAGGGCTTTCTGCTCGGCTTCGATGTCGACGAAACGTGCGCCCTTGATGCGACTCGGCACACCACGGAAGCTCAGTTCGCAGACTTCTTCGGACAAGCCGATAGCTTCGAACAGTTGCGCACCGCGATAGGACGTGACGGTGGAGATGCCCATCTTCGACAGGATCTTCAGCAGGCCCTTGGTGATGCCTTTGCGGTAGTTCTTGAATACTTCGTACAGATCGCCCAGCACTTCGCCGGTACGAATCAGGTCGCCCAGTACTTCGTAAGCCAGGAACGGATACACCGCCGAGGCGCCAAAGCCGATCAACACCGCAAAGTGATGCGGGTCGCGGGCGGTGGCGGTTTCGACGAGGATGTTGGAGTCGCAGCGCAGGCCTTTCTCGGTCAGGCGGTGGTGCACCGCGCCGGTGGCAAGGGATGCGTGGATCGGCAGCTTGCCCGGGGCGATATGGCGGTCGGTCAGCACGATCTGGGTGCGACCGGCACGTACGGCTTCTTCAGCCTGATCGGCGACGTTGCGTACAGCGGCTTCCAGGCCGAGGCTCTCGTCGTAGTTCAGGTCGATGATCTGGCGGTCGAAACCTGGACGCTCCAGAGTCATCAACGAGCGCCACTTGGCCGGGGAAATGACCGGCGAGCTGAGGATCACGCGTGAGGCGTGCTCTGGCGATTCCTGGAAGATATTGCGCTCGGCACCGAGGCACACTTCCAACGACATCACGATGGCTTCACGCAGCGGGTCGATCGGTGGGTTGGTCACCTGGGCGAACTGCTGGCGGAAATAGTCGTACGGCGTGCGCACGCGCTGGGACAGCACGGCCATGGGCGTATCGTCGCCCATGGAACCGACGGCCTCGTAGCCTTGCTCGCCGAGCGGGCGCAGTACTTGGTCGCGCTCTTCGAACGTGACCTGGTACATCTTCATGTACTGCTTGAGCTGGTCGACGTCATAGAAAGCCGAACCGTGGTCGTTGTCTTCCATGGTCGCCTGGATGCGCAGGGCGTTCTTGCGCAGCCATTGCTTGTACGGGTGACGCGACTTCAAGCGGTTGTCGATGGCATCGGTGTCGAGGATCTGCCCGGTTTCGGTGTCCACGGCCAGGATCTGGCCAGGGCCGACGCGACCTTTGGCAATCACGTCTTCAGGCTGGTAGTTCCACACGCCGACTTCCGACGCCAGGGTGATGAAGCCGTTGGTGGTGGTCACCCAACGCGCCGGGCGCAGCCCGTTGCGGTCGAGCAGGCACACCGCGTAGCGGCCATCGGTCATGACCACGCCGGCCGGGCCGTCCCACGGTTCCATGTGCATCGAGTTGTACTCATAGAACGCCCGCAGATCGGGGTCCATGGTCTCGACGTTCTGCCACGCTGGCGGAATGATCATGCGCACGCCACGGAACAGGTCGATGCCGCCGGTGACCATCAGCTCCAGCATGTTGTCCATGCTCGAGGAGTCGGAACCCACACGGTTGACCAATGGGCCGAGCTCTTCGAGGTCCATCAAGTCGTTGGCGAACTTGGTGCGACGGGCTACGGCCCAGTTGCGGTTGCCGGTGATGGTGTTGATCTCGCCGTTGTGGGCGAGGAAGCGGAATGGCTGGGCCAGCGGCCATTTCGGCAGGGTGTTGGTGGAGAAGCGCTGGTGGAATACGCAGATCGCGGTTTGCAGGCGCTCATCGCTCAGGTCTGGATAGAAGGCGGTCAGGTCCGCCGGCATCATCAGGCCTTTGTAAATGATGGTCTTGTGGGAAAAGCTGCAGATGTAGTGGTCGGTGTCCAGGGCGTTGGCCACGGACGAGCGACGACGGGAGGTGAACAGCTTGATCGCCATGTCCTGGTCGCTCAGGCCGTCGCCTGCGATAAACACTTGTTCGATCTGCGGCAGGCGCTCGTGGGCCAGGCGGCCGAGCACGCTGGTGTCGATTGGCACTTTGCGCCAGCCGACCAGTTGCAGGCCGGCGGCGAGGATCTCGCGGTTCATGTTCTCGCGAGCGGCCTCGGCTTTGACCGGGTCCTGATTGAAAAACACCATGCCCACGGCGTATTGCTTGGGCAGATCGGCGCCGAAGGTTTGCTTGGCGACGGCGCGCAGGAACAGGTCGGGCTTTTGAATCAGCAAGCCACAACCGTCACCGGTCTTGCCGTCGGCGTTGATCCCACCGCGGTGGGTCATGCAGGTCAGGGCCTCGATGGCCGTTTGCAGAAGGGTATGACTGGGTTCGCCCTGCATATGGGCTATCAGGCCGAAACCACAGTTATCCTTGAATTCATCGGGTTGGTACAGACCTGCTTTCATAGACACTTTCTCACCAGGCTGCCTCTTATTTCGAGGCAAATTTCTTTTCAATTCAACCGGTTACCTTCCACGCCGAACGTACGCCGGCTTAGCGGGGGCAAAAGGGAGGTCATTGTACACACCGACACAGACGCCCACAAATTTGGCGACGAACTGTCGCAAATCTATGTCGCATTTATGAAAGGTTTAAAGCGATATGCTGTGCTAGTCAAAACTTTTTTAACTTTGACCGCTACTACTCAAAAGCCACTGTGACGCAGACACCACAAAGCGCGCGGCCTTCAGGGCTGCACGCTGTTGTCGTTTTTTTGAGGTGCTGGGAGGGCGACCTGGGTAAGGTCGCCGGATCTTCAGCGGGTTGTTGCGAGTTCTTGTTGAACGCTGGCAACAGTGCGAGGCCAAGGTTTACCAGCCTGAACCTTCGCTGGCAAGGCCTTGATCGCGGAATCGGCTGCCGCGCGGCTCGGGAAACTGCCGTAGGTGATCACGTAGAGAGGCTTGCCGTTGAGCACTTTCTTGAAATAACGGTACTCGCCGCCCTGCTCTTTCACGAACGCCTGGGCGTTGGCTTCGGAGCTGGTGCCGAGGATCTGCACCACATAGTTCTTGGCCGGTTGGCTGCCGTACCAGCCGCTGCCGGCAGCGGCCTTGGCCACGGTCACCGGTTTTTCAGCGGGCTTGGCGGCTGGCGCTGGCTTGGCCGCCGGGGCTGGCGTCGGTTTGACCACTGGGGCCGGGGCTGGGGCAGGCTTGGCGGTGGCGACCTGGGTCGGGGCAGGCGTTGGCTTGGCCGCCGGCACAGGTGCCGGGCTGGCTGTTGCGCCAGGCGGTGGGGCCACGGTGGTAACGGTTGGCGGCGTGGCGCTGGAGCCTTCTACCGGCACGCCGTCGTCGCCTTCGGAGATAGCGCCGGCTTCTTCTGCCAACGGGCCACGCATGACCGGCTGGCCGACCATCGGCAGGTTGGTAGGCTGGCCGGAGCCGGCAAATTCAACGGCAGGTGCGCCGTTGGTAGTGGGCTTGCCCAGTGGCAGTTGCGCCTGCTCGGTCGGCGCGCCTGGCGCGGTCGGAGCCTTGTTGCGGCCAGGAATCAACCAGGCGGCGGCGACGGCAACCACGACAACAGCAGAAATCGCCAGTACGTGTTTCTTCGGCATGGTGAACCCCATCTTTGGACGCTTAACCGCAGAGCGGCTGGCAATCATTGCTTCGATCATTGCATCCCGGGCCACCTGGTTGATGGTGCCAGGCCAGCCGTCGGAGCTTTCGTGAATATCAGAGATCTGCTGGGCAGAGAAAAGTTCGATGCCCTGGCCAGCGCCTTCAAGGCGCTGGGCCAGGTACTCGCGGGTTTCTTCTTCTTCGTAGGGCTGCAATTCGATGACGTGAAACAGCTCTTGCTCGCCACTGAGCTGCTCCAGATCGGCAATCAGCGACGCCTCACCGAACAGGAACACATGGGGACGACCTTCCGGCGTACCCGCCGCCAGCGCCAGCAAGGCTTCGAGGGCAGACTCGTCGAGCTGCTCGGCGTCGTCCACCAACAGGTAGACTTCCTGGCCGGTCAGGCCCAGTTGCACCACTTGCTTGAGAATCGCGGTCGGCTCGGCATTGGCCACGTCCAGCGCCTGGGCAACCTGGCGCAACACGCCCGCCGCATCGCCGGCGCCGCGGGCGGAAACCACCACGCTCTGCACAGATTGTTTGTTGGTGCTGGCCACCAGTGCCTGGCGCAGCAGGGTCTTGCCGCTGCCCAAAGGGCCGGTGACCACCAGCAGCAACTGGCTATAGCGCGCCAGGTGGTGCAACTGCCCCAGCACCGGCTTGCGCTGCGCAGGGAAAAACTTGAAACCGGGGACCCGTGGCGCAAAAGGGTCGTGGCTCAACTGGTAATGGCCGAGGAAAGCCTCGTCGGCATGCAAACTAGTCATCGGGATCTGGTTAACCTTTCAGCTGGGCCAGGGCGCGGTAATCCGCTCCCAGCGTGGCCTGTAGAATCTCTTTCGGATAATCGTCGGTCACTACCGCTTCGCCCATTCGGCGCAACAGCACCAGACGCAAACGACCATCGATCACTTTCTTGTCTATCGCCATATGTTCAAGGAAGTCAGCCTCGGTCATTTCCTCGGGAGGAATGACCGGCAACCCGGCACGCTGGAACAGGCGAATACCGCGATCACGCTCTTGGGCACTGATCCAGCCCAGGCGTTGCGACATCTCCAACGCCATCACGGTGCCAGCCGCCACAGCCTCTCCATGCAACCAGACACCATAGCCCATGTGGGTTTCAATCGCATGACCGAAGGTGTGGCCCAGGTTCAAGGTGGCGCGTACGCCCGACTCACGCTCGTCGGCATTGACCACCAGGGCCTTGGCCGCGCAGGAGCGAGAGATGGCTTCAGTCAGCGCCACCTGGTCCAGGTTACGCAAGGCATCGACGTGTTCTTCAAGCCAGGTCAGGAACGGCTCGTCACAGATCAGCCCGTACTTGATGACTTCCGCCAGGCCCGCCGACAGCTCGCGGGGCGGCAAGGTATTGAGGGTCGCAGTATCGATCAGCACGGCATTGGGCTGGTAGAACGCGCCGACCATGTTCTTGCCCAGGGGATGGTTGATGCCGGTCTTGCCGCCCACCGACGAATCGACCTGGGACAGCAGGGTGGTCGGCACCTGGATAAAGTCCACGCCACGCTGGTAACACGCCGCAGCAAAGCCGGCCATGTCGCCGATCACGCCGCCGCCAAGGGCTACCACCGTGGTACGCCGGTCGTGGCGCGCGGTGAGCAGCCCGTCAAAGATCAGTTGCAGGGTTTCCCAGTTCTTGAACGCTTCGCCATCGGGAAGAATCACCGAGATCACCGAATACGCCGCAAGGCTGCGACTCAGACGCTCAAGGTAGAGCGGCGCCACTGTCTCGTTGGAGATGATTGCCACTTGTCGCCCGGCAATATGCGGCGCGAGCAACTCGGGCTGGTCCAACAAACCTTCGCCAATATGGATCGGGTAGCTACGCTCGCCAAGATCGACCTTAAGTGTCTGCATGTGTCCCCGCGCTGAAGATGGAAGCAGGCGTCCTGCCCTGTATTAACGTTGTTGGCACCGTCGAGATCGGACGTTGCCTGATGGCTCTACGCCACACCTCGAACGGCTGCAACGCGTTGCCGAGGATAGCGCATTTCGGCCCTGGCTTTAACGGGGCGCAAGTTGCTGCAAGCGCTCGAGAATATCGATTACGACCATGCGCGGTGGCCGTTCATCGGTTTCCACCACCAGATCGGCGATTTCCCGATAAAGCGGATCGCGCAGCGTCAGCAAGTCCCGCAGGGTTTTCTCGGGGTTGGCGGTGCGCAGCAATGGCCGGTTGCGATCACGTGCAGTGCGCCCGACCTGCTGCTCGACCGACGCATGCAAATAGACCACACGACCGCCGGCATGCAATGCCCGTCGGTTTTCCTCGCGCATCACCGCGCCGCCGCCGGTGGCCAATACCACGCCATCGCAGCCGCACAGTTCGGCAATCATCGCCTGCTCGCGGTCACGAAAGCCCAGTTCGCCTTCCTTATCGAAGATCCACGGGATATTGGCGCCCGTGCGCAATTCAATTTCCTTATCGGAGTCTTTGAATGGCAGGCGCAGCTCTTTGGCCAGCAAACGGCCGATGGTGCTTTTTCCAGCCCCCATCGGCCCTACAAGAATCAAATTTCGCACAGAATCAACGACTCACAGCAATCGCCTGGTTATTCATAATACGCGGAGTCAGGAATACCAGCAGCTCGGATTTTC
Organism: Pseudomonas sp. WS 5027; assembly: GCF_012985695.1. Classification (NCBI taxonomy): domain Bacteria; kingdom Pseudomonadati; phylum Pseudomonadota; class Gammaproteobacteria; order Pseudomonadales; family Pseudomonadaceae; genus Pseudomonas; species Pseudomonas sp. WS 5027. The sequence goes on from NZ_JAAQWU010000002.1 coordinate 178,915, forward strand.
TTTGGGCAACGACATCACGCCGGAAAAGGCGGCCAAGATACGGCACATCGCCCAAAAATGGCACTTTATCTACCACCTTGCTTTGGTTTTTGGAGAAAACCCCGCCAAGGACAATGGTCTCGCCATCCTTGACCAGAACCTTGGCAGTGACCTCGTTCTTCTTGATCGGCGGCACATCGTTGAGTTTGTTCAGGTAGTCCGGCTCATCCTTGGTCACCCGGACCTCCATGATGACCTGATCATCCGGGGTGATTTGCGGCGTCACCTCCAGAGAAAGCGAGGCCTCCTTGAACGAGACCGAAGTCGCCCCCTCGGAAGTGGCTTCCTGGTAAGGAATCTCGGTGCCCTTGAGAATCCGCGCGGTCTCCTTGTTGGAGGTGACCACCTTGGGCTGGGAGATCACTTCGCCGTTGCCGCCCTTTTCCATGGCCGTGAGTTCCAGGTCCAGCAGCACGTTATCGGTGATAAATGCGACGCCCAGGCCAGAGCTTGCGTTAACCACGCCCAGGTCAACGAACGGCGAGCTATCGGGCGGCTCCCCCTCACCTGGCGTTTTATTGCCAACCCCACCACCGCCCCAATTACCTTTATTGCGCAGCAAACCACCCCAGCGCACGCCCACACTTTTGTCATAGTCGACATTGGCTTCGACTATCCGCGCCTCGATCATCACCTGGCGCACCGGGATATCCAACTGATTGACGATGCGCCGCAGCTCCTCCAGGCGCTCCCCCGTCTGGTAGGCGATGATGTTGTTGGTACGGTCATCTACCGTCACCGAACCACGCTCATCGGCCACGCCTTCAGGCCCGCTCACCGACTGGAACAGCTTGGCCAACTCGGCCGCCTTGGCGTAATTGACTTGCAAAAGCTCTCGCCGCAAGGGCGCCAGCTCGGTCATCAACTTGCGTGACTCCAAGGCCAGCAGTTCGCGGGAGGCCAGCTCTTCAGCCGGCGCCACCAGCAGCACATTGGCCGTCACCCGCTTGTCGAGCCCCTTGGCTTGCAGCACCAGGTCCAGGGCCTGATCCCAGGGCACGTCCTTGAGGCGCAGGGTAATCGAGCCCTGCACATCATCGCCGGCCACCAGGTTGAGGCCAGCCACGTCGGCAATCTGCTGAAGTACTGCGCGAACCTCGATGTCCTGGAAGTTGAGAGAGAGCCTGTCACCGCTATAGACCCCACGCCCGGCGCCCAAGGGCGAAGCACCGGGAGGTGGCAGTTGAATCAGGTCAATCCGCTTGGGCACAGCCTCAGTCATCGGTGCCGTGAACGCTATCCATAGCGCCACACCGAAGGACGAAATAATCCTTTTCATTTTTTGCTTCCGTTATGAGTTCACGTTCAACACCAAGGTGCGCGGGCGCTCAAGCCAGGCACCCTCGCCATCGGGAAAAAGTTCGACCAGCTCCAACTGCCCCTCATGGATCGCCACGACACGCCCATGGTCGGCCCCCAGATAATCCCCCACCGCCAGGCGATGAACACCTGCCGCGCCGCGCAGCAGGGCAAATGTCTGCGCGCCCAGGGACAAGGTGCCGACCATCTGGAACTGGTCCACGGCAAAACCTTCGAGAAACTGCCGGGGGCGGTCGAAGTCCGGCGCAGGTCCGGGTTTGCCGGTGGGGCGACTGGCAGGCCGGTCCGGTGGCTGGAAGGGATCACGCACAGGTGGCGAGCTGGAGACAACCTGCGGCCCCGCCAATGCTGCCGGCGTTTCGTCCGCAAGAGGCAGCGCCTGCGGGCGAATCAATTGCAATTCGTCATTCAACGCCTGCAACTGCGGGTCACGCTCGCATCCAGCCAGAAGCAGCAAGCTCAGGCAGGCAACCTTGAGGCGGTTCATGGCAAGGCTCCCTGGTTGCCGTACCTGTAGGTCTTGGCGAGCATCGTCAGGCTCAACAATGCGCCATCCTGGGGACCCTCAGGACGAATGACAAAGTCATGCAGGGTAACGATATGCGACAACCCAGCCACCCCACTGATGAAGGCCAACAGATCGTGATAGGTACCGAGCAGCCTGAGCTGCATCGGCCGCTCGACGAACACGGGCTGCACCTGCTCCTCCTGCACACTGAGTTGCTCGAGCAGCACCCCGCTGGCTTGCCCCAGCCGGGCGAAGTCTTCCAGCAAGCCGGGCATTTGCGTCAGTGTCGGCATTTGGCGCAACTGCTCGTTGAAGGCGACACGTAGGGTTTCAAGCTCGCGCACTACCCCTTCATGCTGGGCAGCTTGCCGGGCTTTTGCAGCAAACTGCTGGCGCAGCGCTATTTCTCCCGCTTCCTGGCGTTGCAACACCTCGCGGGCGCTGCTCAGGTAGACAGCATCCCCCGCCACCAGCACCAGCGAGGCGAGTACCGCGCCCACCACAAGCCTGCCAGCCAACGGCCAGCGAGCGGTGTTGCGGTACAGCGTGGAGAGTTGCGGGAGTGCCAGCCCTGGCGGGCTGGACACGAGGCTCACCGCTGCGTCTCCCGGTGCTCCCCATGGTCCACCATCAACTGGAAGGCGCTGCCCGCACCACCCTCCTCGGCCCGGACATGCCGCAGATTGGGCGCGCGTAGCGTGTTGGAAGCTTCCAGGCTGCGCATCAGCCGGGCGACATCATCGCTGGACACCGCCGTGCCGGTGACCTCCACCGATGTGCCACTGACACTCACCTCGCGCAGTTGAACGCCATCCGGCATCGCCCGGGCCAACTGATCGAACAACTCCTGGCCGGATGCGCGATGACCCTGTAGGTCTTCGACCACCTTCATCCGCTCCATCAGTTGCTGACGCTGTTCGCGCAGTTCGTCGATGGTCTTGATCCGCGAGTCCAATACCGTGACTTGCTTGCTCAAGTGGTTGTTACGGGCCACTTGCCGATCAATCGCCCGGTCAATGACCCGGTCAGCCAGCCATACGGCTGCCAATGCAATAGTGGTGATCACCAACAGAAAAATCAGGAAAAACCTGCGACGGCGCTCAGCGCGTTCTTCACGCCAGGGTAAAAGGTTGATTCTTGTCATCAATCGAAACTCCTGAGGGCCAAACCGCAGGCGACCCGCAATCCCTGGGCATCGGCTGCCCATTGTGCACTATTGATCCCACTCCCCGGCGCTATCCGGGCGACCACCTGGTCGGTCATCCGCGCCATGGCAAACGCTTCTACATCCACCACTCGCGCAACCAGGCCAGCCATGGCCAATACCGCTTCGCGCGCTTCCACCTGCTCCTTGAGACACGCCACAAGCAGCACATCAACATAACCGGGTTCACGACCCGATGGGCCCTGGACCTGAAAATCAATGGCTACCTCATCTAGCGGATAAGGAATGTACTGGTCGGCTTCACAGCGCAAGCGCTGCTCCATCTCGTCGGGCTCAAGCCCCGCCTCCAGCGCAACCACCCGGCTGATCACCGCAGAGCCCGCCACGGCAACTGCGGCATGCGTGACCTGGATCTGCGCCCGGAACAATGCCTTGGAAATGGTCTGCGCGACAACCTCCAGATCAACGATATTACTGTCGACCACCGCATGGCCCGGCAACGGCTGGCTCGCATATGCACGCACCGCATAGTCCTCGCCGGCACGGGCCAGCTCCAATACCTTGACGCCGCTGTCCTGGATGTCCACACCCAGTAAAGTATCGGCTTTTCGCTTGAAAAATCCCTTTCTCATAAAACTCCCTAAAGCTTTGCCTGTCTCAGGGCTGCTCAGTTGCGGGTTTGATGCATTCGGTCGGCTCGGTTGAGCGGCGCCCATGACGCCCCGAGGCGAAAAATGCTTTAATGCCCAGCGTTTTTTCCCGCTTTTTATCCGCAGGTCGGGTCGATACATTCCTAGTCATGCCTATCCCGACACCTAACTCATTCTTTTCTCTGGAAATCCAAAAGCCTTGATTCGTCTGCTGAAGTTTTTCGGGTACTCCTTCGTCGCGATCGTTTGCGGGCTGCTGCTCGTGTTCAGCGGCGCCTATCTCTACCTTAGCCCGGGATTGCCCTCGGTAGAGGCCCTGAGAAGTATCCAGTTGCAGATTCCTTTGCGGGTCTACAGCAGCGATGAAAAACTGATCGCGGAGTTCGGCGAAATGCGCCGCACCCCGATCCGTTTCGCCGACATTCCGCCCAATTTCATCAATGCCCTGCTGTCGGCCGAAGACGATAATTTTGCCAACCACTATGGCGTCGACCCCAGCAGCCTGGTGCGTGCGGCCACGCAACTGGTAAAAAGCGGACACATTCAATCGGGCGGCAGCACCATCACCATGCAGGTGGCGAAGAACTTCTTCCTCACCAGCGAGCGCAGCTTCTCGCGCAAGGCCACGGAAATCCTCCTGGCGCTGCAGATTGAACGCCAACTGACCAAGGACGAAATCCTTGAGCTGTACGTCAACAAGATCTACCTGGGCAACCGCGCCTATGGGATCGAGGCGGCGTCTCAGGTGTACTACGGCAAGTCGATTCGTGACGCCAGCCTGGCACAAATGGCAATGATTGCCGGCCTGCCCAAAGCGCCATCGCGCTTCAACCCGCTGGCCAACCCGGCCCGCAGCAAGGAGCGTCGCGACTGGATCCTGGGGCGCATGTACAAACTGGGCAAGATCGACCAGAACGCCTATGAAACGGCGGTAGCCGAGCCGTTGAATGCCAGTTACCACGTACCGACGCCAGAAGTCAGCGCGCCGTACATCGCCGAGATGGCCCGCGCCGAAATGGTCGGCCGCTATGGCAGCGATGCCTACACCGAAGGTTTCCGCGTCACTACGACCATTCCGAGCAACTTGCAGGAAATCGCCAACAACGCCGTGCATGAAGGGCTGATCACCTATGACCAGCGCCATGGCTACCGTGGGCCGGAATCGCGCCTGCCGGGCAAGACCCTGAGCGCCTGGACGGTCGAACTGGGCAAGCAGCGCTCCATCAGCGGCCTGGATCCCGCCATCGTCACCCAGGTGAAAAAAGACGGCGTGCAGGTACTGACCCGCAGCGGCGAAGAACATGTGGCTTGGGACAGCATGAAGTGGGCGCGCCCATTCCTGAACACTAACAGCATGGGGCCGATGCCCAAGCAGCCATCGGACGTGACCCAGGTCGGCGACCTGATCCGCGTGCAGCGCCAGAAGGACGACAGCCTGAAATTCAGCCAGGTCCCGGTCGCCCAGGGCGCCCTGGTTTCCCTGGACCCGCAGAACGGTGCGATCCGCGCCCTGGTCGGTGGCTTCGCCTTCGAGCAGAGCAACTACAACCGCGCCACCCAGGCCAAGCGCCAGCCGGGCTCGAGCTTCAAGCCATTTGTCTACAGCGCCGCGCTGGATAACGGCTATACCGCAGCCAGTCTGGTCAACGACGCGCCTATCGTTTTTGTCGATGAGTACCTGGACAAGGTCTGGCGTCCGAAGAACGACACCAACACCTTCCTCGGGCCGATCCGCGTGCGCGAGGCGCTGTACAAGTCGCGCAACCTGGTGTCGATCCGCTTGCTGCAGGCGATGGGCGTGGGCAAGACCATCGACTACATGACCCGCTTTGGCTTCAACAAGCAGGACCTGCCGCCCAACCTGTCCCTGGCCCTGGGCACTGCCACCCTCACCCCGATGGAAATCGCGACGGGCTGGAGCACGTTTGCCAACGGCGGCTACAAGATCACACCGTACCTGATCGACAAGATCGAGAGCCGCAACGGCGACACACTGTTTGTCGCCAACCCGCCAAGCGTACCCAACGGTGTCGCCGCCAGCGATGGCCTGGCCGCCCCTGCCAACGGCGGCATCACTATCGAGCCTGTGCCTGGCGCTGTCCCCACCGATGCCGCAGCCGTCCCGCAAACACCGGCGGTGGCTGAGCGCGTGGTTGACGGACGTACCACCTACATCCTCACCAGCATGCTGCAGGACGTGATCAAGCGCGGCACTGGCCGCCGTGCGCTGGCCCTGGGCCGCACGGACCTGGCGGGCAAGACCGGTACCACCAATGAATCCAAGGATGCGTGGTTCTCCGGCTACAACGCCGACTACATCACCACCGTCTGGACGGGTTACGACCAGCCGGAAAGCCTCGGCCGCCGCGAATACGGCGGCACCGTCGCGCTACCGATCTGGATGAGCTACATGGGCGGCGCCCTCAAGGACAAGCCGGCCCACACCCAGGCCGAGCCGGAAGGCATCCTCAGCCTGCGCATCGACCCGATCAGCGGCCGCGCTGCAGCACCCGGCACGCCGAATGCGTACTTTGAACTGTTCAAGAGCGAAGACACACCGCCGTCGATGAATGAACTGGGGAATGGCGTGGCACCGGGCAGCCCGTTGCCGGCGGATGAGTCGGCGCCGATCGACTTGTTCTGATTACACAGACCCCAATGTGGGAGCGGGCTTGCTCGCGAAGGCGGTGGGTCAGTCACCAAAAATGCCGACTGATCCACCGCCTTCGCGAGCAAGCCCGCTCCCACAAGGGGTTATATGTAGAGCCACAAAAAAGCCCCGACTCGCAAGAGCCGGGGCTTTTTGTTGGTGCGCTACAACGGCTTAGCCGTTGAACACATCATCCACGCTTTGCAGCGGGTAGTTCTTCGGATACGGCAGGGTTGCCACACCGGTCTCGATCGCGGCCTTGGCCACGGCATCGGAGATCACGGTGATCAGGCGCTTATCCATTGGTTTTGGAATGATGTACTCACGACCGAATTCCAGTTTGCCGCCACCGTAGGCGTCGCACACGTCCTGAGGGACCGGCAGCTTGGCCAGTTCACGCAGGGCGTTGGCAGCAGCCACTTTCATCTCTTCGTTGATGCGCTTGGCGCGAACGTCCAGGGCGCCACGGAAGATGAACGGGAAGCCCAGTACGTTGTTGACCTGGTTCGGGTAGTCCGAGCGGCCAGTGGCCATGATCACGTCGTTACGGGTGGCGTGTGCCAGTTCCGGGGCGATTTCCGGATCAGGGTTCGAGCAGGCGAACACGATCGGGTTGGCCGCCATGGACTTCAGGCCTTCGGCGCTCAGCAGGTTCGGACCGGACAGGCCGACGAACACGTCAGCACCATCCAGAGCGTCTGCCAGGGTGCGCTTGGAGGACGGGTGGGCAAACATCGCCTTGTACTGGTTCAGGTCGGTACGCTCGGACTGGATCACGCCCTTGCTGTCGACCATGTAGATGTTTTCAAGGCGGGCGCCCATGCTCACGATCAGCTTCATGCAGGAGATGGCCGCAGCGCCGGCGCCCAGGCAGACGATCTTCGCGTCGGACAGGGTTTTGCCAGCGATTTCCAGGGCGTTGATCATGCCGGCTGCGGTAACGATCGCGGTGCCGTGCTGGTCATCGTGGAATACCGGGATGTCGCACTGTTCGATCAGAGCCTTTTCGATCTCGAAGCACTCAGGTGCCTTGATGTCTTCCAGGTTGATGCCACCGAAGGTGATGGAGATGCGCTTGACGGTGTCGATGAAGGCCTGTGGGCTTTCGGAGTCGACTTCGATGTCGAAGACGTCGATGCCGGCAAAGCGCTTGAACAGTACGCCCTTGCCTTCCATCACTGGCTTGGAGGCCAATGGGCCGAGGTTACCCAGGCCGAGAATCGCGGTGCCATCAGAAATCACTGCAACCAGATTGCCCTTGCCGGTGTATTTGTAGGCCAGTTCGGGATCGCGGGCGATTTCACGCACGGGCTCGGCTACACCGGGGCTGTACGCCAGCGACAGGTCGCGTGCGGTAGCAGTGGCTTTGGTGAGCTCGACACTCAGCTTTCCTGGACGAGGATGGGCATGATATTCGAGAGCGGCAGTTTTCAAATCAGACATATCGGCATTCCGCTTTTTACTGTTGGACGACGGATCGCCGAGGATACTCGCCTCGCAAAGTCCCCACAAGACTGAGTAGTCACAGGTGTCAAGGGCCCTACCCTACGACTTTCGGCCAAGAGCCACGGGATACAAGGCCTGCAACTGTTCACAATCGACGGAAAAAATGTCTACAATTTTTCCTATTGTGCCAATTGCAGCATGCCGGGATCGGTCAACGGGAGCAGCCAGCGCGCCTGACCACTTTTCAGGCCGCCGCGCCGGGAGCGGTCCAGTACCCAGCCACGGGCCTCGATATCCTGGCCTTGCAAGCGCTTGAGCAGGGCGTTATCGAATTGCCCGACAAGATTGGGTGCAACCCGTAATACCAGAGAGTCCTGCAATTCGATCCAGATCCCGCCACGATTGCGTTCGACCTTGCTTACCCGGCCACTGACCACGGCAAAGCCCGACTGCCTGATTTGCTCGGCTTTCTGCACGGGCGACTGGCGCCACAGGCCCAACCTGGCAGCGCGCGCACTGCGCTCGGCCGCTTGCTGGCAGGCGACCAGATCGACATTCGGCGCCACCGCCACCAGGAATCCGAGGCCCTCGGCGAGCAGTTGGGCCTCCAGATTCGCACCGTTGGCCCCATAAAGATGGGCCAGGGTCCGCCCGTAACGGTCCTTGCCCTCACGTCCCGACACCACCCCGACCCGACCACCACTGGCATCCACCAACCCTTGCAGGCGTTGGCGCGCCGCCACGGCGAATGGCTCGTCCGGGCGGCCTTTCTTGCCGGTCTCCGGGGCATTGACGCCGATCATCCGCACACTGCGGCCGTCCTTGAGACGGACAGTATCGCCATCGACCACGCGCTGCACCTCGAAGGTGCTGAGTGCAGCGGGCGTAGGGCAAAACACCTCGGCCTGGGCGGCCGACAGCCAAATCGCAGGCACAAAAAAGGCGCCCGCAAGGGACGCCTTTTTCATTAGCAGGTAAAAGCCCATCAGGCTCTTGAACCTTACTCTGCAGCTGGAGCTTTCTTGCCGAAAGCACCGAAACGGTCGGCGAAGCGCTGAACACGGCCGCCAGTATCCAGAGTCTTCTGCTTACCGGTGTAGAACGGGTGGCACTCGTTGCATACGTCAGTACCCAGTGGCTTGCACAGGTTCGAACGAGTTTCGAACTTGTTGCCGCAGCTGCAAGTAACTTGGATGGTTTCGTACGCTGGATGGATATCGGCTTTCATGGTGTCTTCCTCAGGCTAGCGTGCCGCCACTCGACACTATTGTCGAATACCGCACGTAATTAGGCCGCGGATTCTACCAGAGCTTTTTAAACGCGCAAGCGCCGCCATGCCCCCTTTCATCAGAAACTGTGGCAGGACACTCCCCTGCGGGTCTGCTAGGCTCGCGCCCTTCTCCACCGCCTGCCATATGAGAACCTCCCGCGTGCCCGACGCCATTTTGCGCCTCGCCCTGCCCTCGCCCCTGCGCCGCTTGTTCGATTATCGGGCGCCTGCCGGTATGGTGCGGGCGCAGTTGCAGCCGGGGATGCGCGTGCGCGTGCCGTTCGGCCGACGGGAGATGATCGGGATCCTGATCGAAGTGGCGGACCACAGCGAAGTGCCGGCAGAAAAGCTCAAGCCGGCCCTGGCCATCCTCGATGCCACGCCCCCGCTACCGGCGTCGCTGTTCAAGCTATGCCTGTGGACCTCCCAGTATTACCAGCACAGCCTGGGCGACACGTTGAGCTGGGCGTTGCCGGTGCTGTTGCGCCAGGGCGAGCTGGCCGAGGCCCGCCAGGAGCGCTTCTGGTCGATGGCCCCCGGCGCGCGCCTGGACGACCCGCGCATCGCCCGCGCCCCGCGCCAGCGTGAGGCCCTGGCCACCCTGGCGCAGCATCCCCACGGCGTTGCCCATCAGTTGCTGAGCAAACTGATGTTGAGCAAAGACAGCCTGGACCTGCTGCTGGCCAAGGACCTGGTGCAGGTGGAAATCCGCCGCCATGCCCCCGGCGAGCGCCATGAACACTGGCTGGCCCAACCGGAATTGCCGCTGAACCCGGAACAGCGCGCCGCCTTTGAAGCCATCAGCGCCGGTGCCGACAGCTTCCACGCGTTCCTGCTGGCCGGCGTCACCGGCAGTGGCAAGACCGAAGTCTATTTGCAGTTGATCCGCGAAACCCTGGAAGCCGGTAAGCAGGCACTGGTGCTGATCCCCGAGATCAACCTCGGCCCCCAGACCCTGGCGCGCTTCGAGCAACGCTTCAATGCGCGGATTGCCCTGGTGCACTCGGCCGTCAACGACCGCGAGCGCCTGGAGTCCTGGCTTGCCGCCCGGGACGGCGAGGCCGACATTATTATCGGCACCCGCTCGGCCCTGTTCACGCCGATGAAAAACCCCGGCCTGATCATCATCGACGAAGAACACGACGGTTCTTACAAACAGCAGGAAGGCCTGCGCTACCACGCTCGCGACCTGGCACTGGTGCGCGCCCGCCAGGAAAACATTCCGATTGTGCTGGGCTCGGCCACGCCCTCCCTCGAGAGCCTGCACAACGCCTACACCGGGCGCTACGGCCTGCTGCGCCTCAACGAGCGGGCAGGCGGTGCCAAGCAACCGCGCTTCCTGCGCCTGGATGTGAAAAGCCGACCACTGGACAGCGGGATTTCCGGGCCGATGCAACAAGCCATCGGCCAGACCCTGGCTGCCGGCCAGCAAGTGCTGGTGTTCCTCAATCGCCGGGGCTTTGCGCCGACTCTGCTGTGTCACGACTGCGGCTGGATGTCCGAGTGCAACCGTTGCGATGCACGGATGACCATACACCAGCGCTCCGGCGAGTTGCGCTGCCATCACTGCGGCCATGTGGAACGGGTCCCGCGCCATTGCCCGCAATGCGGCAAAGTCGACCTGCGGCCAGTAGGCGCAGGCACCGAGCGCGCCGAGGAACGCCTGGGGATTCTGTTTCCGGACTTCCCGGTGCTGCGGGTAGACCGCGACAGTACGTCGCGCAAGGACGCGATGAACCAGTTGTTTGCCACCATCCAGAAAGGCCAGCCCTGCATTTTGGTAGGCACGCAGATGCTTGCTAAAGGCCATCACTTCCCCCGCGTGACCCTGGTCTCGATTCTGGATGCCGATGGCGGGTTGTTCTCCGGGGACTTTCGCGCCAGTGAGCGCATGGCGCAACTGATCGTGCAGGTCGCAGGCCGCGCCGGACGTGCCGAGGAACCCGGCAAAGTGATCATCCAGACCCACTTGGCCGACCACCCACTGCTGATTCAACTGACAGAGCAAGGCTACTTCGCCTTCGCCGAGCAGGCATTGAGCGAGCGTCGCTCCGCCGGCCTACCGCCCTTTGCGCACCTTGCGCTGTTGCGCGCCGAGGCCCATAAACCGGGACAGGCCGAAGGTTTCCTGGATGAAGCATGCAGCGCGGCTGAACGTTTGCTCGGCGAGCTGGGTCTGAGCGGCATTGAGTTGCTGGGCCCTGTGCCAGCACCGATGGAACGCCGCGCCGGGCGTTATCGCGCGCAGTTACTCTTGCAAGCCAGCGCCCGCGCGCCGCTGCATCGCCTATTAAGTAGCTGGTTGCTTGCTCTGGAGCAAATGCCCAGCGGGCGACAGGTGCGATGGTCGTTGGATGTCGATCCGGTGGATTTGTACTGATAGATACATCGCTATCGCAGGCAAGCCAGCTCCCACATTTTGAACTGTGAACGACGTCAAATGTGGGAGCGGGCTGGCCCGCGATGAGGCCCGCAGGTCCAGTAACGGACCTTGATGGTTGGCAAGCCCGCCCTCGCACCGGATAATGTCCAGTTTTTCCACCTGCGCATCGCGCGCCGCCGCATGCGGTCGAAAGAGAACACCATGAAAGACACAATTCGCCAGTTGATCCAACAAGCCCTCACCCAACTCGTCAACGAAGGTGTGTTGCCTGAAGGCCTGACGCCGGCGATCCAGGTGGAAAACTCTCGAGACAAGACCCACGGTGACTTCGCCAGCAACATCGCAATGATGCTGGCCAAGCCTGCAGGCATGAAACCGCGGGACCTTGCGGAAAAAATCATTGCCGCACTGCCGGCCGACCCGCAGGTGAGCAAGGCCGAAATCGCCGGCCCCGGCTTTATCAATATTTTCCAGAACACCCAGGCCCTGGCTTCACGCCTGGATGTAGCCCTGGCCGACGCCCGGATCGGCGTGCGCAAGGCCGGCCCTGTACAGCGTGTGGCCATCGACCTGTCGGCACCCAACCTGGCCAAGGAAATGCACGTCGGCCACCTGCGCTCGACCATCATTGGCGACGGCGTGGCGCGGGTCCTGGAGTTCCTCGGCGACACCGTGATCCGCCAGAACCACGTGGGTGACTGGGGCACCCAGTTCGGCATGCTGATGGCGTACCTGCAAGAGAACCCCATCACCAGCAACGAACTGTCGGACCTGGAAAACTTCTACCGCGCCGCCAAAAAGCGCTTTGACGAGTCCGAAGAGTTCGCCAATCGCGCTCGTGGCCTGGTGGTCAAGCTGCAGGCCGGCGACCAGGAATGCCTGGAGCTGTGGGCACGCTTTCGCGATATTTCCCTGTCCCACTGCCAGAAAATCTACGAACTGCTGAACGTCAAGCTGACCATGGCCGACGTCATGGGCGAAAGCGCCTACAACGACGACCTGATCAATGTGGTCAACGACCTCAAGGCCAAGGGCCTGCTGGTTGAAAGCAATGGCGCCCAGTGCGTGTTCCTCGACGAATTCAAGACGGCCGACGGCGAGCCGCTGCCGGTGATCATCGTCAAGGCCGACGGCGGCTATCTGTACGCCACCACTGACCTTGCGGCCGTGCGCTACCGCAGCGGCGTGCTCAAGGCCGACCGTGCGCTGTATTTCGTCGACCAGCGTCAGGCCCTGCACTTCCAGCAAGTGTTCGAAGTGGCACGCCGCGCCGGTTTCGTCACCCACCCGATGCACATGGAGCACATGGGCTTCGGCACCATGAACGGCGCCGATGGCCGCCCGTTCAAGACCCGCGACGGCGGCACCGTGAAGCTGATCGACCTGCTGAACGAAGCCCAGGAACGTGCCTACAACCTGGTGAAGGAAAAGAACCCGGAACTGGCCGAAGCCGACCTGCGCAACATCGCCCGGGTGGTGGGGATTGGCGCGGTGAAATATGCCGACCTGTCCAAGCACCGCACCAGCGACTACAGCTTCAACTTCGAACTGATGCTCAACTTCGAAGGCAACACCGCGCCGTACCTGCTCTATGCCTACACCCGTGTGGCGGGCGTATTCCGCAAGCTGGGCAAGGATTTCAGCGAAGTCGATGGCCAGATCATCCTGCAAGCGCCGCAAGAGCACGACCTGGCTGCCAAGCTGGCGCAGTTCGGCGAAGTGCTCAACAGCGTGGGCGAGAAAGGCACACCGCATATTCTGTGCACCTACCTGTATGAAGTCGCCGGGTTGTTCTCCAGCTTCTACGAGAACTGCCCGATCCTGAGTGCCGACGACGAAACGCAAAAGCAAAGCCGCCTGCGCCTCGCCGCACTGGCTGGACGGACCCTCAAGCAAGGCCTGGAACTGTTGGGCCTGGAAACTCTGGAGCGTATGTAAGTTGGCAGCCAAGAAAAAACCTGCACCCAAGCGCGGCGCCAGCCGCTACCAGGCACCGGCCAAACAACCGATCCCGGGCTGGATGTGGCTGGCCATCGGCCTGTCGGTCGGTGCGTTTATCGTGTTCCTGATGAAACTGGAACCGGGCCAGGGTGAAGACGTCAAGCGGGTCAAGCAGGAGCAGCAGAAAGCCAGCAAGATCGCCGAAGCGAACAAGACACCACCGAGCCCGACCGCGCCTGTGAAGCCGAAATACGACTTCTACACGCTGCTGCCGGAGTCGGAAGTGATCGTGCCGCAAGACGCCGTGCCGGAGAAAACCCTGCCGACACCGCAGGTGCCCACCACCCCGGTAACCCCGGCGGAAGCGGCGAAGATCGACACCGCGCGAGCCCAGGCGGCGCTGGCCGGGATTACCCCGCCGCCGGCACCACCGGTCGCCACGACCAAGGCGGCGCCGGTGACCAAGTTCTTCCTGCAGGCAGGCTCGTTCCCCAAGCAGGCGGATGCCGATCGGGTGCGTGCGCAGATCATCCTGCTGGGGCAGACGGTGACGGTGGAATCCGGGACGGTGAAAGAGGCGACCTGGTATCGCGTATTGGTCGGGCCGTTCAGTAACCGTGAACAGTTGACCGTGGCGCAGAAACAACTGGCGGGCGCTGGCTTTAGCAACCTGTTGTTACAACAACGCCAGAGCCGCTGATCCACAGCCAACACGAATCAAATGTGGGAGCTGGCTTGCCTGCGATAGCGGTGTATCAGTCAATATTTTCAGTGACTGGTACACCGCTATCGCAGGCAAGCCAGCTCCCACACTGGTTTTATAGTGCGCTCAAGCCTGTGCCAGCCCGCTAGACACCACTCGTCCGCACATCCTTCCTACGGTTGAAATCTCCCCCGCCACCCCCATATGAGTTCCATCAGGGCATTTTCGCCCCGCAGCGTGGAGACTCTCCCCTTGACCACCATCGTTTCAGTTCGTCGCCACGGCAAAGTCGTCATGGGCGGCGACGGCCAGGTTTCCCTTGGCAATACCGTGATGAAAGGCAACGCCAAAAAAGTGCGTCGCCTGTACCACGGCCAGGTCCTCGCCGGTTTTGCAGGTGCCACCGCTGACGCCTTTACCCTGTTCGAACGCTTTGAAGGCCAACTGGAAAAACACCAGGGCCATCTGGTTCGCGCCGCCGTCGAACTGGCCAAGGAGTGGCGCACCGATCGCTCCCTCAGCCGTCTGGAAGCCATGCTCGCCGTCGCCAATAAAGACGCATCCCTGATCATCACCGGCAACGGTGACGTGGTTGAGCCCGAGAACGGCCTGATCGCCATGGGTTCCGGCGGTGGCTATGCCCAGGCCGCAGCCAGCGCACTGCTGAAGAAAACCGACCTGTCGGCCCGGGAAATCGTCGAGACCGCCTTGGGTATCGCTGGCGATATCTGCGTGTTTACCAACCACAACCTGACCATTGAGGAGCAGGACCTCGCGGAATAAGCCGTCGGCTTTTTCCTGCTTGAGGACCACACACCACTATGTCCATGACTCCCCGCGAAATCGTCCATGAACTCAATCGCCATATCATCGGCCAGGACGATGCCAAGCGCGCCGTTGCCATCGCCCTGCGTAACCGCTGGCGCCGGATGCAACTGCCCGAAGAGTTGCGCGTTGAAGTAACCCCCAAGAACATCCTGATGATCGGCCCGACCGGTGTCGGCAAGACCGAGATCGCCCGTCGCCTGGCCAAGCTGGCCAACGCACCGTTCATCAAGGTCGAAGCCACCAAGTTCACTGAAGTCGGCTATGTGGGTCGTGACGTCGAGTCGATCATCCGTGATCTGGCCGACGCTGCCCTGAAGCTGCTGCGCGAACAGGAAATGACCAAGGTCAGCCATCGCGCCGAAGACGCCGCTGAAGAGCGCATCCTCGACGCTCTGCTGCCACCGGCACGTGCAGGCTTCAATGAAGACTCGGCACCGGCCCAGGACTCCAACACGCGCCAGCTGTTCCGCAAGCGCCTGCGTGAAGGCCAGTTGGACGACAAGGAAATCGAGATCGAAGTCGCCGAAGCCTCCGGCGTCGATATCTCCGCCCCGCCTGGCATGGAAGAAATGACCAGCCAGTTGCAGAACCTGTTCGCCAACATGGGCAAGGGCAAGAAGAAAAGCCGCAAGCTCAAGGTCAAGGACGCACTCAAGCTGGTGCGCGACGAAGAAGCCGGGCGCCTGGTCAACGAGGAAGAGCTCAAGGCCAAGGCCCTGGAAGCGGTCGAGCAGCACGGCATCGTGTTTATCGACGAGATCGACAAGGTGGCCAAGCGCGGCAACTCCGGCGGCGTCGATGTGTCCCGCGAAGGCGTGCAGCGCGACCTGTTGCCGCTGATCGAAGGCTGTACGGTGAATACCAAGCTGGGCATGGTCAAGACTGACCACATCCTGTTTATCGCATCTGGTGCGTTCCACCTGAGCAAGCCAAGCGACCTGGTGCCGGAGCTGCAAGGCCGCCTGCCGATTCGCGTGGAACTCAAGGCGCTGACCCCTGGCGATTTCGAGCGCATTCTCAGCGAACCGCACGCCTCGCTCACCGAGCAATACCGCGAGCTGCTGAAGACCGAAGGCCTGGGCATCGAGTTCCTGCCGGACGGTATCAAGCGCTTGGCGGAGATTGCCTGGCAGGTCAACGAGAAGACCGAGAACATTGGCGCCCGTCGCCTGCATACCTTGCTTGAGCGCTTGCTGGAGGAAGTTTCCTTCAGTGCCGGCGACATGGCGGGCGCGCAGAATGGCGTGGCGATCAAGATCGACGCCGACTACGTCAACAGCCACCTGGGCGAATTGGCGCTGAACGAAGACCTGTCTCGTTATATCCTGTAGGCCTTACGCAGGAACCGCTCTGCTTTAATGTGGGAGCGGGCTTGCTCGCGAATGCGGTGGGTCAGTTTATGCAACTGTGACTGACCCACCGCATTCGCGAGCAAGCCCGCTCCCACATTTTAAAGCCGGTTCCTTCAGGATCATCCATGAGCGGTTCCCCCAATGTCTAAAATGCCCACCGCCATCAACCTGCACAAAGCCTCCAAGACCCTGTCGCTGACCTACGGGCCGGACGAGGTCTATCACCTGAGCGCCGAACTGCTGCGGGTGCACTCGCCTTCCGCCGAGGTCCAGGGCCACGGCAATCCGATCCTGCAATTCGGCAAGCTGAATGTCGGCTTGACCAAGATCGAACCTGCCGGTCAGTACGCACTGAAATTGACCTTCGATGACGGTCATGACAGCGGACTGTTCACCTGGGACTACCTCTACCAACTCGCCGTACGTCAGGACGCGTTGTGGGCCGATTATCTTGCCGAGCTCAAGGCGGCCGGAAAAACCCGCGACCCAAGCCAGTCCGTCGTCAAGCTGATGCTCTAACTCAAGCTTCTTGCTCATTAGTGGGCATTTTCTAATTTCATCTGCTTGAATGCTCTGTCGTGTGGCCAACGATTGGCCCGCTTGCGCATTAAATAAAACTCGGGTAACCAATGGAATTGGCAAGTTCCCTGCATTTGACGATGCGGTATCAACGGTCACCCGAGCAGCAGTACCAGGCTTGTGTTGTGCCTCGATAGTTAGGGCACAGCGGTACCCGGTACTCGTCTTTCGGACAATGGAGCGTCGTAGATGAGTAATAAGAATAACGATGACTTGAAACGCCAGGCCTCGGAAAACACCCTGGGGCTGAACCCGATCATCGCGTTACGCAAAAAGGATTTATGGGCTTCTGCGCGGATGGTGCTGACCCAGGCCATCAAGCAACCGTTGCACAGCGTCAAGCACGTCGCCCACTTTGGCGTCGAATTGAAGAACGTGGTGTTCGGCAAGTCCGAGCTTGCCCCAGAAAGCGATGACCGTCGCTTCAACGACCCCGCCTGGAGCCAGAACCCGCTCTACAAGCGCTACCTGCAAACCTATCTGGCGTGGCGCAAGGAATTGCATGACTGGATCGGCGACAGCAACCTGTCGGAACAGGACATCAGCCGTGGGCACTTCGTCATCAACCTGATGACCGAGGCGATGGCGCCAACCAACAGCGCCGCCAACCCGGCCGCCGTCAAACGCTTCTTTGAAACCGGCGGCAAGAGCCTGCTCGATGGCCTCTCGCACCTGGCCAAGGACCTGGTCCATAACGGCGGCATGCCGAGCCAGGTGAACATGGGCGCCTTCGAAGTGGGCAAGAGCCTGGGCACCAGTGAAGGCGCGGTGGTGTTTCGCAATGACGTGCTGGAGTTGATCCAGTACAAGCCGATCACCGAGCAGGTGCACGAGCGTCCGCTGCTGGTGGTACCGCCGCAGATCAACAAGTTTTATGTATTCGACCTGAGTCCGGACAAGAGCCTGGCGCGCTTCTGCCTGCGCAATAACCAGCAGACCTTTATTGTCAGTTGGCGCAACCCCACCAAGGCCCAGCGCGAATGGGGCCTGTCGACCTACATCGAGGCGCTGAAAGAGGCGGTCGATGTGGTGACCGCGATTACCGGCAGCAAAGACATCAATATGCTCGGCGCCTGCTCGGGCGGCATCACCTGCACCGCGCTGCTGGGCCACTATGCGGCGCTGGGCGAGAAGAAGGTCAACGCCCTGACCTTGCTGGTGAGCGTGCTGGACACCACCCTTGACACCCAGGTGGCGCTGTTCGTCGACGAGCAGACCCTGGAATCAGCCAAGCGCCACTCCTACCAGGCCGGCGTCCTGGAAGGCCGGGACATGGCCAAGGTCTTCGCCTGGATGCGCCCCAATGACCTGATCTGGAATTACTGGGTCAACAACTACCTGCTGGGCAATGAGCCGCCAGTGTTCGACATCCTGTTCTGGAACAACGACACCACGCGCCTGCCCGCAGCCTTCCATGGCGACCTGATCGAGCTGTTCAAGAACAACCCGCTGATACGGGCCAATGCCCTGGAAGTGTGCGGTACACCGATCGATCTCAAGCAGGTGACGGCCGACATCTACTCGCTGGCGGGCACCAACGACCACATCACACCGTGGCAGTCCTGCTACAAGTCAGCGCAGTTGTTTGGCGGCAAGGTCGAGTTCGTGTTGTCCAGTAGCGGGCATATCCAGAGCATCCTCAACCCGCCGGGCAACCCAAAGGCGCGCTACCAGACCAGCGAAAGCATGGGCGAGAAGGCCTTGGACTGGCAGGAAAACGCCACCAAACATACCGACTCGTGGTGGCTGCACTGGCAGGGCTGGATAGGGGAACGCGCGGGCAAGCTGAAGAAAGCACCTACGAGTTTGGGCAACAAGACTTACGCAGCCGCCGAGGCTGCACCCGGGACATACGTTCACGAGCGCTAAGGCAAACACTTTTGCGCGATTGAAATGGGATCAAATGTGGGAACTCGGTCAGGGTGGGAGCGGGCTTGCTCGCGATGCAGGCAACACGGTGTATCTGTCAGGCCGAGTTGATGCGATCGCGGGCAAGCCCGCTCCCACACAAGCCAGCTCCTACATTGGCCACATTCCAGCAGTAACACTTCACAGGGTTTGAGCATGCCGCAACCGTTCATCTTCCGTACCATCGACCTGGATGGCCAGACCATCCGCACGGCGGTACGACCGGGCAAGTCTCACTTGACGCCACTGCTGATTTTCAACGGCATCGGCGCCAACCTGGAGCTGGTGTTTCCGTTCGTCCAGGCCCTGGACCCGGACCTGGAAGTGATTGCCTTCGACGTACCCGGTGTCGGCGGATCGTCGACACCCAGCCGCCCCTATCGCTTTCCCGGCCTGGCCAAACTCACTGCGCGCATGCTCGATTACCTGGACTATGGCCAGGTCAATGCCGTTGGGGTTTCCTGGGGCGGCGCCCTGGCACAGCAGTTTGCCTACGACTACCCGGAGCGCTGCAAAAAGCTGATCCTGGCCGCCACCGCTGCCGGCGCCTTCATGGTGCCGGGTAAGCCAAAAGTGCTGTGGCTGATGGCCAGCCCCCGCCGCTATATCCAGCCGTCCCATGTGGTACGCATCGCGCCGATGATCTATGGCGGCTCGTTCCGCCGGGATTCAAAACTGGCCGCCGAGCACGCGAGCAAAGTGCGCTCGGCGGGCAAGCTTGGCTACTACTGGCAACTGTTCGCAGGCCTGGGCTGGACCAGCATTCACTGGCTGCACAAGATCAAGCAGCCGACTCTGGTACTGGCCGGCGACGACGACCCGCTGATCCCGCTGGTCAATATGCGCATGCTGGCCTGGCGCATTCCCAATGCGCAGTTGCACATCATCGACGACGGCCATCTGTTCCTGATTACCCGGGCCGAAGCGGTGGCACCGATCATCATGAAGTTTCTCCAGGAAGAACGCTTGCGTGCGGTGATCCATCCGCAGCCGGCGCCCTATAGCAATACCTGAGCAATACCGGGTCAGGATGACCTTTACGCGCAACTTGGCCAGAACCGACTATGGTTCTGAACTGGCGTGCTTGTTGGCGAATTGACGAAGGAGTGTTGACCCATGCGTGACAGACCCGCAAATGTCCCGGCGCCCACACCCGCCGCGTTCATCAATGCACAAAGTGCAATCACCGGCCTGCGCGGCCGGGATCTGCTCTCGACCCTGCGCAGTGTCGCAGCCCATGGCTTGCGCAACCCGCTGCACAGCGCCCGCCATGCCCTGGCACTGGGCGGGCAACTGGGTCGGGTGCTATTGGGTGAAACCGTACACGAGCCCAACCCCCACGACAGCCGCTTTGCCGACCCCACCTGGAAACTCAACCCCCTGTACCGGCGCAGCCTGCAAGCCTATTTGAGCTGGCAGAAACAGACCCGGCACTGGATCGACGACAGCCACTTGAGTGACGACGATCGCGCACGGGCGCACTTTGTCTTCTCGCTGCTCAACGATGCGGTGTCGCCGTCCAATACCCTGCTCAACCCGCTGGCGATCAAGGAGCTGCTCAACTCCGGCGGTAACAGCGTGGTGCGCGGCATAAGCAATCTGTTCGATGACGTGCTGCACAACAACGGCCTGCCGCGCCAGGTTACCAAGCAGGCGTTTGAGGTCGGCAAGACGGTGGCCACCACGCCCGGCTCGGTGGTGTTTCGCAATGAACTGCTGGAGCTGATCCAGTACAAGCCCATGAGCGAAAAACAGTACGCCAAGCCGCTGCTGGTGGTGCCGCCGCAAATCAACAAGTACTACATTTTCGATTTAAGCCCGGCCAACAGCTTCGTGCAGTACGCCCTGAAGAACGGCCTGCAAGTGTTTATGGTCAGCTGGCGCAACCCGGATGTGCGCCATCGCGAGTGGGGCCTGTCCACCTATGTGGCCGCGCTGGAAGAAGCGCTGAATATCTGCCGGGCAATCAGCGGCGCCCGTGAAGTGAACCTGATGGGCGCCTGCGCCGGTGGCCTGACCATCGCGGCCCTGCAAGGCCATCTGCAAGCCAAGCGCCAACAGCGCCGGGTCGCCAGCGCCACCTACCTGGTCAGCCTGCTGGACAGCCAGATCGACAGCCCCGCCATGCTGTTTGCCGACGAACAGACCCTGGAAGCAGCCAAGCGCCGCTCCTATCAGCAGGGCGTGCTGGATGGCCGCGACATGGCCAAGGTCTTCGCCTGGATGCGCCCCAACGACCTGATCTGGAACTACTGGATCAACAACTACCTGCTGGGCAAGGAGCCACCGGCGTTCGACATCCTGTACTGGAACAACGACAACACCCGCTTGCCGGCAGCCTTGCACGGCGACCTGCTGGACTTCTTCAAGCACAACCCGCTGAGCCATCCCGGCGGCCTGGAAGTGTGTGGCACGCCCATCGATTTGCAGAAAGTCACGGTCGACAGTTTCAGCGTGGCCGGGATCAACGATCACATCACGCCGTGGGACGCGGTCTACCGCTCGACCTTGCTGCTGGGCGGCGACAAACGCTTCGTGCTCTCCAACAGCGGGCATATCCAGAGCATCCTCAACCCACCGGGCAACCCCAAGGCCAACTTTGTCGAAAACCTCAAGCTGAGCAGCGACCCACGCGCCTGGTACTACGACGCCAGCCATATCGAGGGCAGTTGGTGGCCGCAGTGGCTTGAGTGGATCCAGCAACGCTCCGGGGTACAGCGCGAGACCCTGACGGCCCAGGGCAACCAGAACTACCCACCGATGGAAGCGGCGCCCGGCACCTATGTGCGCGTTCGCTGACACACTGGCCCCTTGAACACTAAGAAGACTGGATGAAAACCCGCGACCGAATCCTTGAATGTGCCCTGCAGTTGTTCAACCAAAAGGGCGAGCCGAATGTTTCAACCATGGAAGTGGCCAATGAAATGGGGATCAGCCCCGGCAACCTCTATTACCACTTCCATGGCAAGGAACCCCTGGTCATCGGGCTATTCGAGCGCTTCCAGGGCGAACTGGCGCCTTTGCTAGACCCACCGGCGCAGGTGCAGTTGGCGCCGGAGGATTACTGGCTGTTCCTGCACTTGATCGTCGAGCGCATGGCGCACTATCGGTTCCTGTTCCAGGATCTGTCGAACCTGGCCGGGCGCTTGCCGAAGCTGGCCAAGGGCATTCGCAACCTGCTGACCGCACTCAAGCGCACCCTGGCTTCACTGTTGGCACGGCTCAAGGCCGAGGGGCAGTTGGTCAGCGAAACCCAGGCGCTGGGGCAACTGGTGGAGCAGATCACCATGACCCTGCTGTTTTCCCTGGATTACCAGCGGATTCTTGATCGCGAGGCTGAGGTGCGGGTGGTGGTCTATCAAGTGATGATGCTGGTGGCGCCGCACCTGTTGATGCCCGCGAGGTTGGCGACGGAGCGCTTTGCACTCAGATACCTGGATGACACCGATTAGAAATATGGGGGTGGGCTTGCTCGCTCCCACATCAGGGATGTGTTGTTGCACGCGCCAAGCAAAAACGCCCGACCTTTGCAGGCCGGGCGTTTTTACAGGTCCCGTGTGAATCAGGACTGACTGGATGACGTCGGGGTTACCGGCGTTACAGTCGAGGTAGCTGCGGCGGGCGTCGGCGCGGTAGCCGAGTTGGTCGCGGGTACCGGGGTCGCAGGCTTGGCCGCAACAGCAGGCTTGGGCGCTGCAGGTTTCTTGGCTACGGCCGGCTTTTTCGCCACTGGCTTTGCAGCAGGTTTGGCTGCTGGCTTGGCGGCGGCCGGTTTGGCAGCCGGTTTTGCGGCAACTGGCTTGGCAGCCGGCTTGGCCGCAGCGGTTTTGGCCGCTGGTTTGGCGGCAGGTTTTGCTGCCGGCTTGGCCGCTGGTTTTGCAGCAGCTTTAGCCGCTACTGGCTTCTTCGCAACAGGTTTGGCAGCAGGCTTGGCGGCTGCTTTCGCTGCAGGTTTAGCAGCGGCCTTGACCAAAGGTTTGGCCACGGTTTTGCTCGCAGGTTTGGCCGCAGCAGTCTTCGCAGCCGGCTTGGCAGCAGGTTTTGCCGCAGCTTTGACTGGAGCCACTTTGGCGCCGGTCAGTTTCTCGATTTGCTTGGTCAGGGTATCGACCTTGCTGTGCAGCGCCTTCACTTCATTGCGGCTAGGCACGCCCAGGCGCGAAATGGCACTGTTCAGACGCTTGTCGAGTGCGCCTTCCAGTTCGCCCCAGGTACCCAGTACCTGTTTTTTGGCATCACTGATACGGGACTTGGCAGAGCTGGCGCTCGCCTTGGCCGCATCGACTTGTTTACCGACTGTGCTCTTGGTCAACTTCTCGGCCTTCTCGCCGTCTTTAACCAAAGTCTCGAAGAGTTTGCTGCCGTCACTGTCGATCTTCGAGTACACGCCTAAACCAGCCAGCCAGATCTTGCGGGAGTATTCCTCAACTTTCCCGACCCAAGAGCTGCCTTCTTTCTGAGTAGTCTTTTTAACAGCCATCCGATGTCTCCTTAGTGTTTACGCGCGACACGTTCGAGCAATGCCGTTAGCTCATCGAGCTTAGCAGAGAGTGTCTCCACGTCATGTTTAGACGCAATGCCGATACGATTCAAGGCACTTGCGACACGCGCATCAAAAGCCTTCTCGACTTTATCCAGTTGCACTTCCACGCGACCTTTGACGCCGGAGACATTGCTCTTGACGTAATCAATCTGACTGTTGGCCGCATCAAGTTGTTCATTCACAACTTTTTTGCCTTTGCTTTCAACATGTTGACCGGACTTAACGAGTTCCTTGAAGTACTCGCCGCCTTCGCTACCGACCTTCGCGTAAGCCCCCAAACCCGCCAGCCAGATCTTGCGAGCATAGGTTTTAACCTCACTCAGGGCGTTGTTTTGGGTGTCGATTTTTTTCTTCAAAATAACTTTGGCCATGGTGCACCTCACGCATAAAAGGGTGGAGGAACTGCCCACAGGAGTTGAGGGCTGAGGACAAAGTAGGGAGAAAAATTAGAATCGGCACCCTAACAAGCAGCCCTTTGAAAGGCGCTCAAGTACCACTTTGTGCCTAGCAAGTGTGGCGAGCGGGCTTGCGGACGCCGTATCGCCCGCGCTGGGCTGCGCAGCAGCCCCAAAGCCTGGCACCTCGGTGTATCTGATAAAAATGAGGTGTGCCTTATTGGGGCTGCTGCGCAGCCCATCGGGGGACAAGCCCCCTCGCCACAACAGCCCCCTCGCCACAGGTAAGTGTTTGCCCTGGGAGTAGAGATCAGGCCAGTGCCTTATCCAGGGCCTTTTCGATTTCCGACTTGATGGTGCCACTCATGGCCGACATCAATAGACCCAGTTCCACCTCGATCCTTAAAGAGTCCTCGGCTACTTTCAGCGTGCCTTTAACTCCGGAACGCTTGAGGTTCAGCGTATCGCCGGACCACGACGGCTCAAGGCCGTATTGTTCCTTGAGTTTGTGCGCCAACTTCTCGGCCTTCGCCCTGGCGGCTTCTTTCCCGAGAGTATGCGCACGTTCAACCTGTATCCGGGCCATATGAATGACTCCTCGCTGCAAAGACTTATTGAGCCCCTTGTTTACCCGGCCATGCGGCAAAAGGTCTCGGTGGCGACCTATCTTACCTTCAGCCTTGCCAAGACAAAGCAGGCCCTGGGGATTATCATGTCCCGCATTCTCTTTTGGTGACAGCGATATGACTGATCAGCGCAAAGGCAGCGATGCCGAACCCACCACTCACTTCGGCTTCAAGAACGTCCCGGAAAGCCAGAAAGCGGAAAAAGTCGCTGAAGTGTTCCACTCCGTGGCCGCCAAGTACGACCTGATGAACGACGTGCTGTCGGGCGGCATGCACCGTCTGTGGAAACGTTTCACCATCGAATTGTCAGGCGTGCGCGCCGGCAACCGGGTGCTGGACATCGCCGGTGGCACGGGCGACCTGGCAGCCAAGTTCTCCAAACTCGTCGGGCCTACCGGCCAGGTGGTATTGGCCGACATCAACGGCTCGATGCTCAAGGTCGGTCGCGACCGCCTGCTGGACAAGGGCGTGGCAGGCAATATCGAGTTCGTCCAGGCCGACGCTGAAAAGCTGCCGTTCCCCGACAACCATTTCGACTGCGTGACCATCGCCTTCGGCCTGCGCAACGTGACCCACAAGGAAGACGCCCTGCGCTCGATGCTGCGGGTGCTCAAGCCCGGCGGTCGCCTGTTGGTGCTGGAGTTTTCCAAGCCGACCAACGCGCTGATGTCCAAGGTCTACGACACCTACTCGTTCGCCTTCATGCCGTTGATGGGCAAGCTGATCACCAATGACGCCGAAAGCTATCGCTACCTGGCCGAATCGATCCGCATGCACCCGAACCAGGAAACCCTGAAGTCGATGATGGTCGAGGCCGGTTTCGACCGTGTGACCTACCACAACATGACCTCCGGCATCGTTGCCCTGCACCGCGGCATCAAACCCTGATGTTGTTCACGGGCCTTCTCGCCAGCGTTGAACACGGCCTCAACCGTGTCTTGCGCCTGGACAGCACCGCCCTGGCGCGGCTGGCGCACCTCAATGGCAAGATCATTGCCGTCGATTGCACCAGCCCCGCCTTGCAACTGTTTATCCTGCCCAGCGATGAAGGCCTGTTGCTGGCGGCGCACTGGGCCGCCGATGCCGACTGCACCCTGCGTGCTTCTGGCTCAAGCCTGCTGCGCCTGGCCATGAGCCGGGACAAGACCACGATCCTGCACGGCCCGGACGTGGAGCTTGAAGGCGACAGCGCGGTGTTGATGGACCTGGCCGCCGTGCTGCAAGACCTGGAGCTGGACTGGGAATACGAGCTGTCGCGCTGGCTCGGCCCCGTGGCCACCCAACTGATCAGCGGGCACCTGCGCAGCCGTTCACGCTGGTACCAGCAGGGTTTCGCCAGCCTCAATCAGAACCTCGCCGAATACCTGAGCGAAGAATCGCGCACCCTCGTCGGACAACGGGAGGCCGAAGCGCGCTTTCGTGAACTCGACCAGGCCAAACTCGACCTGGAACGGCTTGAGGCGCGCTTCGAGCGCCTGAGCCGCTCCCTTGATCCAAGCGATAACGCATGAAGCTGCTCGCCGTCCGCCGTCTGTTCCGAATCCAACGCGTCGTCATTCGCTACCGCCTCGATGACCTGCTGTTCGCCCTGCCGCTGCCGTGGTTTTTGCTGGCGGTGCGCTACGTGCTGCCGTGGCGCTGGTTCCCGCGCAAGACCCTGGACCTGAGCCGTGGTGCACGCCTGCGCCTGGCCTTGCAGGACTTGGGGCCGATCTTCATCAAGTTCGGGCAGATCCTGTCCACCCGCCGCGACTTGCTGCCCGAAGATATCGCCGACGAGCTGATGTTGCTGCAGGACCGCGTGCCGCCGTTCGACTCACAGCAGTCGATGAAGCTGATCGAAGAACAGTTGGGCAAGAAGATCAGCGACGTGTTCAGCCGTTTCGACGTCGCGCCCCTGGCCTCGGCCTCCGTCGCCCAGGTGCATGCCGCGCAGTTGAAAACCGGCGAAGAAGTGGTGGTCAAGGTGATCCGCCCCGGCCTCAAGCCGATCATCGGCCAGGACCTGGCATGGCTGTTCATTCTTGCCCGCGCCGCCGAGCGGTTCTCTGCCGATGCGCGCCTGCTGCACCCGGTGGACGTGGTCGCCGACTACGAAAAAACCATCTACGACGAACTCGACCTGCTACGTGAGGCGGCCAACGCCAGCCAACTCAAGCGTAACTTCGAAGGTTCGCCACTGCTGTATGTGCCGCAGGTTTATTGGGACTGGTGCCGGCCGAAAGTGCTGGTGATGGAGCGTATCTACGGGGTGCAGGTCACTGACCTGGCGACCCTGGCCGACCAGCGCACCGATATGAAGATGCTCGCCGAGCGCGGTGTGGAGATTTTCTTCACCCAGGTGTTTCGCGACAGTTTCTTCCACGCCGACATGCACCCCGGCAATATCTTCGTCAGCACGGTGAACCCGTGGAGCCCGCAGTACATTGCGATCGACTGTGGCATCGTCGGCAGTCTTACCCCCGAGGACCAGGACTACCTGGCGCGCAACCTGTTTGCCTTCTTCAAGCGTGACTACCGCCGCGTGGCGCAATTGCACATCGATTCGGGCTGGGTACCGGCCGAAACCAAGCTCAATGAATTCGAAGCGGCGATCCGCACCGTGTGCGAGCCAATCTTCGAAAAACCGTTAAAAGATATTTCCTTCGGCCAGGTACTGATGCGCCTGTTCCAGACGGCCCGGCGCTTCAATATGGAAGTGCAGCCGCAACTGGTACTGCTGCAAAAGACCCTGCTCAATATCGAAGGCCTGGGCCGCCAGCTGTACCCGGACCTGGACCTGTGGAACACCGCGCAACCGTTCCTTGAACGCTGGATGCGCGAGCGCGTCAGCCCGAAAACCCTGCTGGGCAACCTGCAAAGCCAGGTCGAGCAACTGCCGCACCTGGCCAACATGACCCGCGACCTGCTCGAGCGCATGTCCCAGCCCCACGCCAAAGACCCGGCACCGCCGTGGCACCGGCGCAAGGACGACTGGTTCCTGCGCCTGCTGGGCGCGGCGCACCTGGCCGGTGGCGCGGTGCTCGCAGCCGGTGGGCCGTTGAATGGGCTGGGCCATTGGCCGGCAGGGATCATGGTCGCCGTGGGCGTTTATCTGGTCGTGCGTCGATAGGCCGACCGGTTATACACTGTTGCACATTGCCGGGGCGGGTCGCGCACGGCTGTCGGAGTCGAAGATGAAAGACTGGCTGGACGAGATCAAGTGGGACAGTGACGGCCTGGTGCCAGCCATTGCCCAGGACCACAAGACCGGGCGCATCCTGATGATGGCCTGGATGAACCGCGAGGCCCTGAGCCTGACTGCCGCCGAGCAGCGTGCCATCTACTGGTCACGTTCCCGTGGCAAACTGTGGCGCAAGGGCGAAGAGTCCGGGCATGTGCAAAAACTCCACGAAATGCGCCTGGACTGCGACGCCGACGTGATCGTGCTGATGGTCGAGCAGATCGGCGACATCGCCTGTCATACCGGCCGCCACAGCTGCTTCTATCGGGTGTTCGAAAACGGCGAGTGGAAAACCGTCGAGCCCGTACTCAAAGACCCGCACGCCATTTACTCGGCAGGAC
This sequence comes from Pseudomonas sp. WS 5027, assembly GCF_012985695.1. Lineage (NCBI taxonomy): Bacteria > Pseudomonadati > Pseudomonadota > Gammaproteobacteria > Pseudomonadales > Pseudomonadaceae > Pseudomonas > Pseudomonas sp. WS 5027. The sequence continues at coordinate 206,785 of NZ_JAAQWU010000002.1, forward strand.
ATTGAACATGAGCGATACCCTGAACCGTGTGGCCCAGGTGCTGGAGGACCGCAAAGGTGCGGACGCCGACAGCTCTTATGTCGCCAGCCTGTACCACAAGGGTCTGAACAAGATTCTGGAAAAACTCGGCGAAGAATCCGTCGAGACGATCATCGCCGCCAAGGATGCCGAGATCAGCGGCGACTGCAGCGATGTCATCTATGAGACCGCTGACTTGTGGTTCCATAGCCTGGTGATGCTCGCCCAACTGGGGCAGCACCCACAGGCCGTGCTCGATGAACTGGACCGTCGCTTCGGCTTGTCCGGGCACGCCGAAAAGGCCTCGCGCCCGTCCGCCTGAATAACTTTCTGACTGAGGAATTGCAGCATGGGCATTTTTGACTGGAAACACTGGGTTGTTATTCTCGTGGTGGTCGTCCTGGTGTTCGGTACCAAGAAACTGAAGAACCTTGGCACCGACGTCGGCGAGTCCATCAAGGGCTTTCGCAAAGCCATGAACGACGACGAAAAACCGGCCGATTCCGGCGCCAACCCAGTCCCGCCGGCGCAGCCTGTACACCCCCAGGCCGCGCAGCCGATCACCGAGCGCCGCACCTTCGACGTGCAGGCCGAGAAAGTCGAAGAGCCGTCCCGCAAAGACTCGTGAGCACTGACTAATGTTTGGTATCAGCTTCTCTGAACTGCTGCTCGTCGGCCTTGTTGCCCTGTTGGTGCTGGGGCCTGAACGCCTGCCCGGCGCCGCGCGCACGGCTGGCCTGTGGGTCGGGCGCCTGAAACGCAGTTTCAACGCCATCAAACAGGAAGTTGAACGGGAAATCGGCGCCGACGAGATTCGTCGGCAACTGCACAACGAACACATTCTGTCCCTGGAGCAGGAAGCGCGGAAAATTCTCGCGCCCCAGCAACAGGCGCCGACACCGGTTGAACCGGTGGCCGAGCAGAGCATTGCGCCAGTGCCCGAAACCACCCCGACCGCAACGCCCGTGCCCCCAACAGAGCCTGCGCCGACGCCCGCCGCGTCGCCCGCTCCCCACGACCCTACATTGCCGCCGCGAGCCCCATGAGCGCTGATAAACCGGAAAACGACCAGCATATGCCGCTGGTCTCGCACCTCACCGAGTTGCGTACCCGCCTGCTGCGGTGTGTCGCGGCGATCTTCGTGATCTTTGCCGGGCTGTTTGCCTTTACCCAGCAGATCTACACCTTTGTCTCCACGCCGCTGCGCGAGTACCTGCCGGTGGGCGCGACGATGATCGCCACCGACGTGTCCTCGCCGTTCCTCACGCCGCTCAAGCTGACGATGATGGTTTCGCTGTTTTTGGCGATCCCGGTGATCCTGCACCAGATCTGGGGCTTTATCGCACCGGGCCTGTACAAGCATGAAAAACGCATCGCCGTGCCGTTGCTGGTGTCGAGCATCATGCTGTTCTACACCGGCATGGCGTTCGCCTACTTTCTGGTGTTCCCGCTGATCTTCAAGTTCTTCGCCGCCGCCACTCCGGCCGGCGTGGAAATGATGACCGACATCACCAGCTACCTCGACTTCGTGATGACGCTGTTCTTCGCCTTTGGCGTGGCCTTCGAGATCCCGGTGGCGGTGGTACTGCTGGTGTGGATCGGCGTGGTCGACGTCAAGTACCTGCGCAAGATCCGCCCGTACGTGATCATCGGCTGCTTCGTGGTCGGCATGATCCTGACCCCGCCGGATATCTTCTCGCAAACCTTGCTGGCCGTGCCGATGTGGATGCTGTTTGAAGTCGGCATCCTGTTTGGCAGCCTGGTGAGCAAGCGTGGCGAACACCCGGATGACCAACCCGCCGATGACGACCAGCCGCCAGCGACACAACCGTGAACCTGCTGCTGCTGGAAGACGCTGACTTTATCGCGGCCGACCGGGTGGTCCTGCGTGACCGACGCTTGGTGCACATGCAGGAAGTGCATCGCGCGGCGGTCGGCGATAGCCTGCGCGTCGGGCGCATTGGCGGCTTGATGGGCAATGCGCAGTTGCTGCGCCTGGAAGCGGGCGAAGCCGAGCTGCAAATCAGCCTCGACCAGCCGCCACCGGCCAAACTGCCGCTGACCTTACTGCTGGCCCTGCCGCGCCCGAAAATGCTGCGTCGGGTGTTGCAGACCGTGGCGTCCATGGGTGTGCCACGGGTGGTCCTGGTCAACAGTTATCGGGTCGAGAAAAGCTTCTGGCAGACCCCCTTCCTGGAGCCCGAAGCGGTTCGCGAACAACTGATCCTTGGCCTGGAACAGGCGCGGGATACCGTGTTGCCCGAGATCATCATCGAAAAGCGCTTCAAGCCCTTCGTCGAAGACCGCCTGCCGGCCCTGACCCAAGGCACCCTTGGCCTGGTCGGGCATCCCGGTGCTTACCCACCCTGCCCACGCGGCCTGGATGAGCCGGTAACCCTGGCCATTGGCCCCGAGGGTGGCTGGATCCCCTATGAGGTGGATTTGCTGGCCAAGGCCGGGTTGCAGCCGGTGCAACTGGGGGCGCGGATCCTGCGTGTGGAAACCGCCGTGACCGCCCTGCTCGCCCGCCTCTTCTAAACCCCTCTGATAGACCACTGAAATCTCCTGTAGGAGCGAGCTTGCTCGCGAAAAACTTGAGAACGACGCGCTCATTTAGCAAGCACTGGTTATCGCTGACGATTTTCGCGAGCAAGCTCGCTCCTATAGAATCGCGCTCGCATGCCGATACGCTCAGGATAAGTCCAAGCCTTGTTCAGGGGAGTTCACCGCATGTACCGTTGGCTAGCTGAAAAACTGGGGAATGTGAGCGTCAATCGCAAGCTGAGCGTGGGCTTTGGCCTAGTGTTGGTCCTCACGCTCCTGATTACCTTCACCGGCTGGACGGGCCTTAGCGGCGTGATCAGCCGGGGCGATAAACTGGGCTTTATTTCCAGCCTCAATGAACTGACCAAAGACCTGCGCCAAGCCCGCCTGGACTATGAAATGCGCCGTGGTGAACAAGGTCCCGGGTTGGTCAACGAGCTGATGGAGAAGCTCGACAGCGGCCTGAAGACCGCACGTAGCCAGATCGAGCAGCCGGCCGATGTTGCCTTGATCGACGAGCAACTGGCTGCCGTCGCCAAGTACAAACAATCCTTCAGCGCCATGGTCCAGGCCGGTGCCAGCCGCGAAGACGCCCGCAGCAAACTCGGCGCCACCGCTGACAACGCCGTCGCCCGCGTGTCGGAGATCGAAAAGAGCCTGCTGCAAGGCGACAGCGTCAGCCAATTCAACAGCGTGATCGACTTGAGCAAGTTGATCCAACAGGCGCGCTTCCAGGTACGTGGCTACACCTATAGCGCCAAGGTCGAGGCCGAGCAGCCGGCCCTGGACGCCATCGCCAATGCCCTGAAAAACGCCGACAGCCTGCGCAGTCAATTGCCGGAGCAATACAGCGCCAACCTGCAAGAGGCCAGCGACTCCCTCAAGGCCTATCTCGCGGCAGTCAGCCAGTTCCGTGATTCCCAGGTGGCCAGCGCCGCAGCCCTCAAGGCCATGGCTGAACAAGGCGACCTGCTGTTCGACCGCAGCAAAAAACTCACCGCTTCACAAACCATCATCCGCAACGCTGACGCCGCGCAGGCCAAGTTCCTGTTGATGCTCGCCACCGCCCTGGCGCTGGTCTTCGGCATCGTGGCGGCCTGGGCGATTACCCGGCAGATCGTGATTCCACTGAGCCAAACCCTCAAGGTCGCCGAGCGCGTCGCTGCCGGTGACCTGACCCACGACCTAGTCTCGCAACGCCAGGACGAACTGGGCCAACTGCAACGTGCCATGCAAAGCATGACCATGGGCCTGCGCGACTTGATCGGTGGGATCAGCGACGGCGTGACGCAAATCGCCAGCGCCGCCGAACAATTGTCGGCGGTTACCGAGCAGACCAACGCCGGGGTCAACAACCAGAAGATCGAGACAGACCAGGTCGCCACCGCCATGAACGAAATGGCCGCCACCGTGCAGGAAGTGGCGCGCAATGCCGAAGAGGCATCGGAGGCCGCCGTCGCCGCCGACCAACAGGCCCGCGAAGGTGACAGAGTGGTCGGCGAAGCCATCGCCCAGATCGAGCGCCTGGCCGGCGAAGTCGGCAACTCCAGCGAGGCCATGGGCCATCTCAAGCGCGAAAGCGACAAGATCGGCAGCGTGCTGGACGTGATCAAGTCCGTAGCCCAACAAACCAACCTGTTGGCGCTCAACGCCGCTATTGAAGCCGCACGCGCCGGGGAAGCCGGTCGTGGCTTCGCGGTGGTGGCCGATGAAGTGCGCAGCCTGGCGCAACGCACGCAGAAATCCACCGAAGAAATTGAAGAGCTGATCGTCGGCCTGCAAAGTGGCACCCAGCAGGTGGCGACCATCATGGACAACAGCCGCAGCCTCACCGACAGCAGCGTCGATCTGACCCGTCGTGCCGGCAGTGCCCTGGAAAACATCACCCGTACCGTCTCCGCCATCCAGGCCATGAACCAGCAGATCGCGACCGCCGCCGAGCAACAGAGCGCGGTGGCCGAAGAGATCAACCGTAGCGTGCTGAATGTGCGTGACGTATCCGAGCAAACCGCAGCGGCCAGTGAAGAGACCGCCGCCTCCAGTACCGAACTGGCACGCCTGGGCACCCATCTGCAGGCTCTGGTCGGCCGCTTCCGGGTTTGATACCTGCCCTTTGCGGCGATCCGTTCGGGTCGCCGCTTAAAGATTGTGAAATTTCCTACATGCTTTTCAGGCCCTGATCCACACGCCCGGCGTCCAACGGAACTAGCGTTCAAGTGGGTTCACTGTGTCCACGCCCGTCGGCGCCCCGGTACAGCGAACTCCTTTGTTCACTTGCCGGAGGTTGACCATGCTTGCTCGAATGACTCAACTGCTGGGTAACGCCAGCGTCACCCTCAAACTGGTTCTGGGCTTTGCCTTGGTATTGGCCCTGAGCCTGGTGATTGCCCTCACCGGCTGGCAGGCCCTGGCGGCGTCGCTTTACCGTTCACAAACCCTGAGCGTACTCGCGCAACTGGCAGTAACCGGCGAAGAACTGCGGGCTGATCGCATCGTCTACCGCACCCTTGACGCTGAGGCCAGCCTGAAAAAACTGAGTCTCTCCATGGAGCGGGTCGACGGGTATCTGGCCGAGGTTTCAATACGGGTCAAGGCAGCCAAGCCGCTCCAATATCTGCAAAGCATGGTGAGTATTTCCGGTCAATTCAAAACCACGCTCAAGGATGTACCGGCGCTGGTCAAACAGCGGGAAACCGCCCGTGAACAATTGAAGCAAAGCACCATCGACAGCGGTGACGCCCTGTCCCAACTGGCCAGCGACCTACCCGATCAAGAAGACCAGAAGGCCCTCGATACCGTCGAAGATTTGCGCCTGGCCATCGAACAGGCCGAAGACCGCGCCACGAGCCCGGCCTGGGCCGCCAGTTCCCTGGATGCCTTTGCCCAGACCGTCAGCGACGCTGAACGCAACCTCGAACAGGCCCAGGCCGCCGTAGAGAAGTTACCGGTGGACAGCGGCGCATTGAAAAATATCGTACTGAGTATCCGCACACATCTGATACGCCTGCGGGACACCCAACTCAACACCGAAAAGGCGCAAAACCTGCTGGAGCAGCAGTTGGATCAACTGTTGGCGCAAAGTGACCTGCTCAGTCAGGACCAGACCGAGCGTCGCGACCAGGAGGCCGAAAACGCTCGTACCCAAACCCTTGCCATCACCGCTGCAGCCTTGCTGTTCGGCGCCCTGGCGGCCTGGGTAATCTCCGGGCAGATCGTAACCCCCCTACGTCGGGCGCTGGCCGTGGCCAACCGCATCGCCGATGGCGATCTGAGCCACGATGTGCAGACCCGGCGCCGGGATGAATTGGGTCAACTGCAATGCAGCATGGCGCAAATGACCCTTAACCTGCGGGGGCTGATTGGCGGCATCAGCGACAATGCCCGGCAGATCGCCAGCGCCGCCGAAGAGCTTTCGGCCGTCACCGAGCAAACCCGGGCGGGCGTGAACAATCAGCGTGACGAAACCGAGCAGGTGGCGACCGCCATGAACCAAATGCTCGCCACCGCCCAGGAAGTCGCCCGGCATGCCGAACAGGCCTCGATTGCCGCCAGCCAGGCCAATCAACAAACCGAACTGGGGGATCAGGTGGTGACGGATGCGGTGGCGCACATTGAACACCTCGCCCACGAGATGGCGCGTTCGAGCCAGGCAATGCTGGGCCTGCAACGGGAAAGCCAGAAGATCGGCAGTGTGCTGGAGGTGATCAAGTCGGTGTCCCAGCAGACCAACCTGCTGGCGCTCAACGCGGCGATCGAGGCCGCCCGCGCCGGTGAAGCTGGCCAAGGATTTGCGGTGGTCGCCGATGAAGTACGCAGCCTTGCCCAGCGCACCCAGCAGTCCGCCGAGGAAATCGAAGAACTGATTGACGGGCTGCACAGTGGCACGCAACAGGTCGCCGATATCATGGACAACAGCCGCACCCTGACCGATCGCAGTGTCGGCCTGACCCGCAACGCTGGGGACGCCCTGACGGAAATCGCGCGCACCGTACTGGTCATCCAGGAAATGAATCCACAGATCGCCGCCGCCGCCGAACAGCAAAGTGCGGTGGCCGAAGAGATCAATCGCAGCGTGTTGAAAGTGCGGGACGTGTCGGAGCAAACCGCTGCTGCCAGCGAACAGACGGCGGCAGCAAGTATTGAATTGGCACGCTTGGGAACGAATCTTCAGCAGTGCGTGGGCAAGTTCAAGGTTTGAACCTGCCCATGGGACTTACAGAACCTGACGCAAGAACGCCTGTGCCCGTGGATCCTTCGGCGAATCGAAGAACTGCGCGGGCGCTGCGTCTTCCAGTAGTTTGCCGTGATCGAAGAACAACACCCGATCCGCCACTTCCCGGGCAAAACCCATTTCGTGGGTGACGCAGACCATGGTCATGCCTTCCAGGGCCAAGGTTTTCATGACATCCAGCACTTCGCCGACCATCTCCGGGTCCAGCGCCGAAGTAGGCTCGTCAAACAACATGACCTTGGGCTCCATGGCCAACGCCCGGGCAATCGCCACGCGCTGTTGCTGGCCACCGGAAAGCCGCGAGGGAAACTCGTTGGCTTTCTGTGCAATGCCGACCTTCTCCAGCAACGCCAGGGCCTTGGCCTCACGCTCTTTCTTGCCGCGCTTGCGCACGACTTTCTGCGCCAGGCACAGGTTTTCCAGCACGGTCATATGCGGGAACAGGTTGAAGTGCTGGAACACCATGCCGACTTCGCGACGATAGGCGTTCACATCGGTCTTGGGGTCGGCCAGTTGCAAGCCGTCAATGCTCACCGAGCCTGAATCGAACTCCTCCAGGCCATTGAGGCAACGCAGGAACGTCGACTTACCAGAGCCGGACGGGCCGATCACCACCAGCACTTCGCCCTTGGCCACCTGGGTGGTGACGTGATCCACGGCGCGGACCACGTGCCCACGGGTGTCGAAGACTTTTACCAGATCGCGGACTTCAATCACTTTGGGCGAGCCTCCGCTCAAGCCGGCTGGCCATTTTCGACAGCGGCAGGTTGATCAGCAGGTACAGACCTGCGACACAGAACAGGATTTCAAACGGCGAAAACGAGGTGGTGATGACCTCGCGACCACTTTTGAGCAGCTCGGTAATGGCGATCACCGAGACCAGCGAGGTGTCCTTGACCAGGCTGATAAACTGCCCGGCCAACGGCGGCAACACGCGTTTGAAGGCCTGCGGCAACACCACGTGGCGCATCGACTGGCTGGCGCTCAAGCCCAGTGAGCGGGCCGCTTCGCCTTGGCCACGGGCAATCGACTGCACGCCCGCACGCACGATTTCTGCCACGTAGGCGCCGGTAAACAGCGACAGCGCGGCGATGCCGGCGAACTCACGGGACAGGTTCAGTACCGTGCCGATAAAGAAGTAGAAAATGAAGATTTGTACCAGTAGCGGCGTGCCGCGCACCAGTTCTACGTAGATCGTCGACAGATCGCGCAAGGTCGGGTTATTCGACAAACGACACAGGCCCGTCGCCAGGCCGATGAACAGGCCCAATACCCCCGAGACCAGCGACAGCCACAGGGTGGTCCACAAACCCCACATCAACGGGCCAAGCGCCCAATGCCGGGTCACACCGATTACATCGCCTTCGGCCACATCGTCGCCACGGGCCACTTGCAGGCTGTTTTCGGCTACCGTCAGGTGCTGCTCGGCGCCTGCGTCATTGCGCAGGGTGACTTCAGCGACATCGCCCTTGCGCACCAACTCAACCACGGTGGAAATATCCGCCGCCCGCTTGGACTCTTCAGCCTGGTAGGCGAAGTATTGCGGCACGCGGTTCCAGCGCCATTCGTAGGACATCAGCGAGGTGGCGTAGTACAACGCGCCGGCCATACCGACCAGCACCAGCACGGTCAGCAGGTGCCAGGGCCATTGGGCTTTTTTCTGTTTCATTGCTCAACATCCATCAAGGTCGGGGCAAGCCCCTCTGTGGCGAGGGAGCTTGTTGTGGCGAGGGGGCTTGTCCCCCGCTGGGTGGCGAAGCCGCCCCTGCAAGGCTTACCCAGCTGTATCAGATAGACCGCAGGGGTTGGTTTTGGGGCGGCTTCGCCACCCAGCGGGGGACAAGCCCCCTCGCCACAACAGCCCCCCTCGCCACAACTGGCTTATTCCATGTCCTTGAGCCACTCGGAGCTCTTGAACCACTTGTCATGGATGCGATCGTAGGTGCCGTCGTGCTTGATCTGGTGCAGGAAGTTGTTGATGAAGTTGATGCTGTCGTAATCACCCTTCTTCAGACCAAATGCCAGAGGCTCGTAGGTGAAGGGTTCTTCGAGGTACACCAGCTTGCCATTGCCGACTTTTTTCTCGGCAACCACGTTGTACGGCGCGTCGTAGACAAAGGCGTCGGCCTTGCCGTTGACCACGTCAAGCACACCTTCCTGCTCGTTGTCGTAGCCGTGGTACTTGGCCTTGGAGATCAGCTTCTTGGCCACCATCTCGCCGGTGGTGCCGAGCTTGGAGGTCAGGCGATATTTCTCGTCATTCAGGTCTTTATAGGACTTGATGGTGCCTTCCAGGTCCTTGCGGATCAGCAGGGTCTGGCCAACCACGATGAACGGATCGCTAAAGTTCAGGCGCAGGTTGCGTTCCTGGGTCAGGGTCATGCCGCTGCCGATCATGTCGAACTTGCCGGTCAGGAAGGCCGGGATGATGCCGTCGTAACCGGTGGAGACCAGCTCCAGCTTGACCCCCATGGACTTGGCCATCGCTTTGAGCAGGTCGACTTCGAAACCAATGATTTCGCCGCGCTTGTTGGTCATTTCGAACGGCATGTAGGTCGGATCCATGCCGACTTTCAAGGTGCCGCGCTTGACCGCGTCGTCAATCGCCCCGGCCTGGGCCGTATTGACTGCCAGCAAGGCTGTAACACCGAGCATCAGCATCGAAAGATACTTTTTCATCACCAAGTCCCCTGACTCATTTTATTTTGATGCAGGCCTTAGAACGGCTGCACTATTTCTTCGGGGAGCGATGCTAACCCACTCGCCCACTGGCACAAAGGTCTAGCCGGGATTTGTTGGCGGATATGACAGAAAAACCCTACAAAACGCCGGAGAAAAGCGTAGTTAGACGGCTTGCCACAGAGGGTGCGGCTCCAGGACTTATGTAAGCAGTTGTGACCGTCACTCGATCTCCGACAACCAATCCGTGTCCCGGAACCACTTGTCATGCAGCCGATCGTAGGTGCCGTCCTGGGCAATCTGATTAAGGAAGTGATTGATCCAGTTCAGGCTGTCGTAATCGCCCTTCTTCACCCCAAACGCCAGGGGCTCATAGGTAAAAGGCTGTTCCAGGGCCAGCAACCCGCGGTTCTGCGGCTTGGCCAGGGCGATCAGGTTATAGGGCGCATCATGGACAAACGCATCAACCTCACCGCTGACCACCTCACGTACGCCTTCCTCCGCCGTGGTAAAGCTGCGCAGCTGGGCAGCTCCCAGGAAGCGACGCGCCGCTGCTTCGCCCGTGGTGCCGTCTGCCGCAGCAATCCGGTAGTCGGCTTCGTTCAAGTCTTCAATGCTGCTGACCTTGCCGGCCAGACGCGGGTGGAGCAGGACGGTCTGGCCGACAATGATGAATGAATCACTGAAGTTGAGTTGCAGGTTGCGCTCCTGGGTCACGGTCATGCCGCTACCGATCATGTCGAAGCGGCCGGCCAGCAGGCCCGGGATCAGCTCGGTATAGGCCACCGGGACCCATTCGAGCGTCACCCCCAGGGCATTGCTCATCTCTTCGAGCAGGTCGACTTCAAAGCCAATCACGCGCCCGTGCTTGTCAGTCATTTCAAAGGGCACGTAGTTGGGGTCGGTCCCCACCTTCAGTACGCCGCGTCGCACGGCGTCATCGATGGCGCCTGCCTGTGCCATTTGCACTTGTAGCAACACGACAATGCCCAGCAGCAGTGTCGACCAGTAACCCTTGATCATGAAAAGCCCCTTTTTCATTAAGCAGACGCGCACCGGGCGTTGCGGGTTTAGCGCAAACCAGAGGCGGTCGATGCAGATTTGGGGGGCGATCCTAACCCACTGGCAGGCACGGCAATACGCCTTGAACCAGGGTCTTTTGTATCGAAGTTAGAAGGTTGAGACGGAAGCGACAGGCGCTGTAGGACGGGGGTATCAAGCGCCCCCGAGACAGGTCTCGGGGGCGTCTGAATCAGGCAAGTTGAGCCTGGGATGACAGCGGCTTGAGCGGCAGCAACGGCGCATGGGGATCGGCCTTGACCGACTCGCGCCAAGCACCAAGCCATTCGGCGTGCCCTTCGCTCCAGACCTGCTCATGCAGGCGGGCCAGGGCCACCGGGTCGCTGAGCAAGGCCACGCGCTCGTTGTTGTTCAGCCCCGCGGGGCCGACTTTCAACGCATGCCGTACGCGATCGGTACGCAGCCACTCAATCGGCTCCGCCTGACCATGGCGAGAGGTTGCCAGGGCGCAGGCCAGGGCGTTCTGCTGCGGATCGACCACTGCCCGTACAAAACCGTCATTGAGTGCATGCCAACGGTTTTCGTGGGTGTAGAGGTCGGTCGACAGCAGCGCCTGCGGCGGATTGTATTCCTCGGGGATCAGGAACAGGCTTTCGTCGCGGGACTTGAGGCCCAGTTTGACCCGGCTGGAGATCACCGAGACCGGGATCGACAGCATCAGCGAACCGACAATCGGCACCAGCCACCACAGGAAGCTTGGGTTCAACCACACCACCAGCAGCGCCCAGAAGAAGCCCAGCAAGGTCTGCGGGCCGTGGCGCTTGACCGCCTCGCTCCATGGCGTGGAGTCGTCGTCACGTTGCGGCGAGTTCCAGGTCGCGGCCCAGCCGAGGAACGCGGCGAGTACAAAGCGGGTGTGGAAAATCATCCGCACCGGCGCCAGCAGCATGGAGAACAACATCTCCAGGAGCATCGACAAGGTCACCTTGAACTTGCCACCGAACTCTTTCGCGCCCTTGGCCCAGATCAGGATGATGCTCAGCAATTTAGGCAGGAACAGCAGCACGATAGTGGTGGAGAACAGCGCCACCGCCTTGTCCGGATGCCACTGCGGCCACAGCGGGTACAACTGGCGTGGCGCCATGAAGTACTGCGGCTCCATCAGGGTGTTGACCGCCAGCAGCGCCGTGGACAGTACCAGGAACAGGAACCACAACGGCGCCGACAGGTAGGACATCACGCCGGTGAGGAACACCGCGCGGTGTACCGGGTGCATGCCCTTGACCAGGAACAGGCGGAAGTTCATCAGGTTACCGTGGCACCAGCGACGGTCACGCTTGAGTTCGTCCAGCAGGTTGGGCGGCAGTTCTTCGTAGCTGCCCGGCAAGTCGTAGGCAATCCACACGCCCCAGCCGGCACGGCGCATCAGCGCGGCTTCAACAAAGTCGTGGGACAGGATGGAACCGGCGAACGCACCTTTACCCGGCAATGGCGCCAGGGCGCAGTGCTCGATAAACGGCTTCATGCGGATGATCGCGTTATGGCCCCAGTAGTGGGATTCGCCCAACTGCCAGAAGTGCAGGCCGGCGGTGAACAGCGGGCCGTAGACGCGGGTAGCGAACTGCTGCATGCGCGCATACAGGGTGTCCATGCCCGAGGCCCGTGGCGCGGTCTGGATGATCCCGGCGTCCGGCGTGGCTTCCATCAGGCGCACCAGGCTGGTCAGGCATTCGCCGCTCATCACGCTGTCGGCGTCGAGGACCACCATGTACTTGTAGTCACCGCCCCAGCGACGGCAGAAGTCGTCGAGGTTACCGCTCTTGCGTTTGACGCGACGGCGACGGCGGCGATAGAAGATCTTGCCAAAACCGCCGGCCTCGCGGCAGACGTCGAGCCAGGCTTGCTGTTCGGCGATGCAGATATCGGCGTCGTTACTGTCGCTGAGCACGAAGAAGTCGAAACGATCCAGGTCACCGGTAGCGGCCACCGACTCAAAGGTCGCACGCAGGCCGGCAAATACCCGGGGCACGTCTTCGTTGCAGATCGGCATGACCAGCGCGGTACGCGCCTCTTTCGGGATCGGCTCGTCGCCGGCGCTTTTGCCGGAGATGCGGTACTTGTCGTGACCGGTGAGCAGCTCGAGGAAACCCATCAGCGCAGTCCAGAAACCTGCCGAAACCCAGCAGAACAAGATCCCGAACATGATCAGGATGCTGGTTTGCAAGGCGTATGGCAGTACCTGGGTGGCCGTTTGCAGCAGGGTCTGGTTGCGCACCTCGTCAAAGTCGACGAAGGACCAGCCCTGGTACGGCATGATGCCTTTCATGTACCAGCCGGCCACAATCGTCTGGCCTAGCATCAGCACCAGCAGAATATAGCGGCGGATCGAACCGACGGTGCGCCAGCGCGCAGCCGGCAGCACGCGTTCGTCCTTGGGCGGCGCAGGTGGGTTGCTGCGGCCGGTCAGCCGGCGCCAGCCGCGTACCAGGATATTGGTACGCCAAGGCTCGGGCACCACCTTGGTACGCCGGATCGGCGGAGTGGCCTTGAGGCAAACCCGGCCAGCGGAGTCGAGCACCAGCATTTCGGCGTCTTCGAGCTCTTCGGCCGTGTTGAGGGTCAAGCGGCGGCCAACCGACGCCTGCGCGGCGTCCACCGGTGCGTCAAAGGTCGACGACGACAGGCGCTCGTGCAGTTCGGAGAAGGACTTGCAGCCCGCCAGTTCGGCGCGCTGCTCGTCGGTCATCGGAAGATGCGCCAGATACTCGGCAAGAGTCTCTGGCTGGACTTGGGAGTTACTCATCGGCAGGCAACTGATTGCTCCAGGTTTCAGTCAGGACTTGTTCTGTCTTGACCGGTTCCGGGGTGGCTGGGGCAGCTTCTGGCTGCTTGTCTTGCTTGTCCTTGGCGTCTTTCTTGGCCTGTTTCTCGTGTTGCTTGGCCAGGGCTTTGTCAGCCTTCAGAACTTGGGTGGAAACCTGCTCAGGCTCAGGCTTGACGATGTCCTGGACCAGGGCCGCACGCATTTCGGTCGGTTTGCCTGCGTCCTTGATCTTCAAGCGCAGGGTCAGGCGCCAGCCTTTGGTGTGCGGGTTGTAGCGCACGCTGTTTTCCACGACTTCGCCGTTTTCACCGACGCTGACCTGGCTGCGTACTGCCGCATCGGGCTTCAAGGCCTTGAGGGACGGGCCCTCGAAGTCCACCAGGTAGGCCACGCTGCCGTCTGGTTGGCGGATCAGGTTGGACTGTTTCACATCACCGGTAGAACGCAGGGTCTGCTTGACCCAGGCACTGTCCGGCGAGTGGAACGGTGCATCGTTGAGCGTCCAGTGCAGGCGGTAGGCGATATCCAGCGGCTCACCAGGCTTGGGCAGCTCGGCCGGGCTCCAGAACGCAACGATGTTGTCGTTGGTCTCATCGGCAGTCGGAATCTCTACCAGGTCGACGGAACCCTTGCCCCAGTCACCTTCAGGCTCGATCCAGGCGCTTGGGCGCTTGTCGTAGTTGTCGTCGAGGTCTTCGTAATGGCTGAAGTTGCGACCACGCTGCAACAGGCCGAAACCACGCGGGTTTTCTACCGAGAAGTTGCTGACCGACAGGTGTTTTGGGTTGTTCAGCGGGCGCCAGATCCACTCGCCGTTGCCGGCATGGATCGACAGACCGCTGGAATCGTGCAGTTCACGACGGTAGTTGAGGACCTTGGACGGCTGGTTGGCGCCGAACAGGAACATGCTGGTCAGCGGGGCAACCCCCAGTTTGCTGACCTTGTCGCGCAGGAACATCTGCGACTTGACGTCAACAATGGTGTCGGTGCCCGGGCGCAGGATCAGGCGATAGGCACCGGTGGCCCGTGGTGAATCCAGCAGGGCAAAGATCACCAGGTGCTTGTCACCCGGTTTTGGACGCTCGATCCAGAACTCGGTGAAACGCGGGAACTCTTCGCCGGACGGCAGCGCGGTATCGATCGCCATGCCACGGGCGGACAGGCCATAGACCTGGTCCTTGCCCACGACGCGGAAATAGCTGGCGCCAAGCATGGTCATGATTTCGTCTTGCTTGTCGTCCTTGTTGATCGGGTACAGCACACGAAAGCCGGCATAACCCAGCTGATCGGTGGCTTTAGGATCAAACTTGACGTCGCCGAAATCGAAACGCGTCGGGTCGTACTTGATTTCCTGGACGTCGGTCGCGGTGATTTCGTTGATCTTCACCGGCGTATCGAAGTGCATGCCCTGGTGATAGAACGACAGTTTGAACGGGGTTTTCTGCTCGGCCCACTCGGCTTTTTCATTGCGGAAACGAATTTTCTGGTAGTCAGCGAATTTCATTTCGCGGAATTCGTTCGGCAGATTGCTGCGCGGGGCTTCGTATTTCTGCCCGGCCAGCTCTTTTGCCTTGGCCGATACATCGTCCAGACTGAAAGCCCACAGTTGACCCGCGCCGAACAGGCAAAACAGGGCGGAGCCCGTCACCAGTGCGTTTCGTAACCGTTTGGCAGACAATTTTGGTGCATTACAGGGACTAACAATCACGAGCAACCCTCGCCGAAAACAGATCAAAAAACCAACGGCCAGCTATCTATATGCCAGGTTGGCGAGCATTGTTCCGACTCCGACCGGGCTAAATGATTCCCCATCGGCAAGCGGACAAGTCTCTACCTAAGTCAAAAATGGATCAATTTACGCTGATCCCCGTAGCGCGCGATTATCTAGTAGCCCGTGAGATAACGCAGCAGGGGCAGCGAAGTATTTGTAGCGAAAACTGGGGTTTTTACGCATTAAAAGTCGTTTTTCATACAATCAGGTCTGCAAAAGGAAGGTGACAGGCCCGTCATTGACCAAATGCACCTGCATATCCGCGCCAAAACGCCCCGACGCCACAGTGCCATGCAATTGTTGCGCTTGTAGCAACAAGTGCTCGAAAAGCGCTTCGCCCAACGCCGGAGGTGCAGCCGTGGAGAAGCTGGGACGCAAGCCGCTCTTGGTATCGGCCGCCAGGGTGAACTGAGACACCAGCAGCAAACCACCGCCAATATCCTTCAACGACAAGTTCATCTTGCCCTCGTCGTCACTGAACACCCGATAGTTAAGCAGCTTATGTAACAACTTGTCGGCACTGGCCGCTGTATCTGAAGGCTCGACGGCCACCAGCACCAGCAAACCCTGGTCTATCGCCCCCACCACTTCGCCTGCCACCTCGACCCGGGCGCCGCGCACCCGTTGTAAAAGCCCTTTCATGCTTCTTCTGGCGGCAGATCAAGCAGGCGCCGTGCCATCTCGTTCGTTGCTCGCACCAGCGCATCCGTGATTCCAGGCTCGGCGGCAGAATGACCAGCCTCGCGGATCACCTGCAATTCGCTGTTCGGCCAGGCTTGATGCAATTCCCAGGCGTTGTCCAGCGGGCAGATCATATCGTAGCGGCCATGCACGATGACGCCAGGCAGATGAGCGATCTTGTGCATATCGCGAATCAACTGGTCGGGCTCGAGGAAGGAATTATTGGTGAAGTAGTGGCACTCGATACGCGCAATCGACAAGGCGCGCTGGGGCTCGGAGAAACGCTCGATCAACTGCGGGTTGGGGCACAGGCCCAGCATACGGCCTTCCCAAGTAGACCAGGCCTTGGCGGCATGCATCTGGGCAATCTGATCGTTACCGGTCAGGCGCTTGTGATAGGCGCTGATCATGTCGTGGCGTTCTTCCACAGGGATTGGCGCAATGTAGTCCTGCCAGTAATCGGGGAACAGACGGCTCGCGCCAGCCTGGTAGAACCATTGGATATCCTGGGGGCGGGCCAGGAAGATGCCGCGCACGATCAGACCAAGCACACGCTCTGGGTGGGTTTGCGCATAGGCCAGCGCCAGGGTCGAGCCCCAGGAGCCACCGAACAGCACCCATTTTTCAATACCCAGGTGCTCGCGAATGCGCTCAAGGTCGGCGACCAGATCCCAAGTGGTGTTGTTTTCCAGGTTGGCCCGTGGCGTGGAGCGCCCGCAGCCACGCTGGTCAAAGGTGACGATGCGGTACAGGTTGGGATCGAAATAGCAACGGCTGTTGGCATCGCAGCCGGCACCGGGGCCGCCGTGGATGAAGACAACGGGCAAACCTTGCGGGGAACCACTTTCGTCGACATACAGCGTGTGGGTTTCATCGACGGCCAGATCGTGCCGGGCGTAGGGTTTGATCTGCGGGAACAAAGTCTGCATTGCGCGCTCCGTAAGGGGTCGGTTCCATCCCTGGGGGGACGTCTATTATTTTGCCGTCTGGCATCATAAACCCGAATTGTGCAATGAGCATGTCCTTGAGGACTTAGACCTGTGTCAGCGATCCGCCAGGAAGATTCACGGAACCCAATGTGGGAGCGGGCTTGCTCGCGAAAGCGGTGGGTCAGTTGATAAATATCTGACTGTTCCTCTGCTTTCGCGAGCAAGCCCGCTCCCACAGTTTGATTCTCGTTGACTCAGGTGTAGTGCTTCTGGCCCCAGGCCAGAAATCCTTGCAACAACTGCTTCAACACCACCCGCGTCGGCTCGGCCAAATCCGCCCGATAGCGAAACGGCTCAAACTCCTCCATATACGTGCACTGCCCCAACTCCAGTTGCACCGCATGAATATCCTGCGCCGGGTTGCCGTAGTGCCGGGTGATGTGCCCGCCCTTGAAGCGCCCGTTCAGCACATGGCTGTACTGCGGGTGCGCCGCGCAGATGGCTTCCAACTGGCTGGCCAATCCAGGATCGCAGGCGGCGCCATTGAAGGTGCCGAGGTTGAAGTCCGGCAGCTTGCCGTCGAACAGGTGGGGGATGACCGAGCGAATAGAATGCGCGTCGAACAGCAGCGCATAGCCGAACTCGGCCTTGAGCCGTGCCAGTTCGCGCTGCAGGGTCTGGTGATAAGGCATCCAGATCTGCTCCAGGTAGGTCGCCCGCTCCGCCTTCGACGGCTCCTTGCCTTCGATAAACAACGGCACACCATCAAACAACGTCGACGGAAACAGGCCCGTTGTCGCGCCGGCATACAGCGGCTTATCGTCAGATGGCCGGTTCAGGTCGATGACAAACCGCGAATACTCGGCCGCCAGGGTGCTGGCCCCCAGTTCCGCAGCAAAATCGTACAGCGTGGGGATATGCCAGTCGGTATCCGGCAGGCTTTGTGCCTCGGGAATCAAGCCCGCCTCCACCGCAGGCGTCAGGCGCAACCCGGCGTGGGGCATGCTGATCAGCAGCGGGGTGCTGCCTTGTTTGAAGTTCAGAACCTTATCCACAACGCTACTCCTTACACAGTGACGTCGACGCCGTGGCGTACAACGCGTTTATCCAGCTCGCCGCCCAGCCAGTAGGCCAGGTCGGCGGGACGATCGATCTGCCAGGCGACAAAGTCCGCGACCTTCCCCACTTCCAGCGACCCATGGGTGTCGCCCATACCCAGCGCCGTAGCGGCATGCCGGGTGGCGCCGGCCAGGGCTTCTTCCGGGGTCATGCGGAACAAGGTGCAGGCCATGTTCAGCATCAGGCGCACGGATAAGGCCGGCGAAGTGCCAGGGTTGAGGTCGCTGGCAATCGCGATCTTCACTCCGTGCTTGCGCAAGGCGTCCATCGGAGGCAACTGGGTTTCACGCAGGAAATAGAACGCCCCCGGCAATAGCACGGCGACAGTGCCGGAGGCGGCCATGGCGATGGCATCCTCTTCGGTCATGAATTCCAGGTGGTCCGCCGACAACGCCTGATACCGCGCCGCCAGGCTCGAACCGTGCAACGACGACAGTTGCTCGGCGTGCAGCTTGACCGGCAAGCCCAAGCGTTGCGCGACTTTGAATACGCGCTCGACCTGCTCGGTGGAGAACGCCAGGTATTCGCAGAACGCATCCACCGCATCCACCAACCCTTCAGCGGCCAGGGCCGGCAGCATTTCGTTGCAGATATGCTCGATGTAGTCGTCGGCGCGATCCTTGTACTCCGGCGGCAACGCATGGGCCGCCAGGCACGTGGCGCGCACGCTGACCGGCAGTTCCTGGCCCAGGCGCCGTGCCACCCGCAGCATCTTGCGCTCGTTGGCCAGGTCCAGGCCGTAGCCGGACTTGATCTCCACGGTGGTCACGCCATCGCGCAGCAAACTGCGCAGGCGCTTGCGGCTGCTGTCGAACAGTTCATCTTCGGTCGCCGCACGGGTCGCGCGTACGGTGCTGGCAATGCCGCCACCGGCGGCGGCGATCTCGGCGTAACTCACGCCCTGCAACCGCTGCTCGAATTCACCGCTGCGGTTGCCGCCAAATACCGTGTGGGTATGGCAGTCGATCAGCCCTGGAGTGACCCACGCGCCCTGCAAGTCATGGGTGTGCGTGTAGTCACCACGCGGCAGCTCGGCCCGGGGGCCGATCCACTCGATCAGCGTGCCAGCCGTGACTATCGCGCCATCCTCGATGATCGAGTACTCGCCCTGGGCCATGGTTGCGATGTGGCAGTGTTGCCAAAGCGTTTTCATCAACGCCTCCCTAAGTTATCGGTGAGACAAAGCCGGGTCGTAATGGACCTTGGCTGCTTGCCCGGCTGCGGGCTTGACCCACAGCAGGTAGGCGAGGACCAGCAACACGATCCACACGGCGCCCACCATCAGCGCGGCCTGGGTGTCCGGGAAGTAGCCCAGTACGCCAAAAATAAACAGCATGAACACAATGGCCGCCGCCGGTGCATAGGGCCAGAACGGTACCGGGAATTTCAGCTCGGCGATCTGTTCCTTGCTCATCGAGCGGCGCATGGCCACCTGCGTGACCAGGATCATCAGCCATACCCAGACGGTGGCGAAAGTGGCAATCGAGGCAATCACTAGGAACACGTTTTCCGGGATCAGATAGTTCAATACCACGCCGCCCAACAGCGCGGCGCCCATCACCACCACGGTCATCCACGGCACACCGTGGCGCGACAGTTGCGCAAAGCCCTTGGGGGCCTGCCCTTGCTGGGCCAGGCCGTACATCATGCGGCCTGCGCCGAAGATGTCACTGTTGATGGCCGAGACCGCCGCTGAGATAACCACGATGTTGAGGATGGTCGCCGCCGAGCCAATCCCCAGATTGCTGAAGATCTGCACGAACGGGCTGCCCTGGCTGCCGATCTGCGGCCATGGGTAGATGGCCATCAGCACAAACAGGGTCAGCACGTAGAACAGCAGGATACGCAGCGGTACCGCATTGATCGCCTTGGGGATCACCCGTTGCGGGTCCTTGGCTTCACCGGCAGTGATGCCAATGATTTCGATGCCGCCAAAGGCAAACATCACCACCGCAAACGAAGCGATCAGGCCGCCCACGCCATTGGGCATGAAGCCGCCATGGGCCCACAGATTGCTCAGTCCACTGGCTGGCGCGTCACCGGCCGAATGCACGCCGAACAGCATGATGCCGAAGCCACCGAGGATCATCGCGACAATCGCGCCGACCTTGAGCAGCGACAGCCAGAATTCCATCTCGCCAAACACCTTGACGTTGCACAGGTTCAGCCCGCCGATCAGCAGGACAATGTCGAGCACCCAGACCCAGCGTGCGACTTCGGGAAACCAGAAGCCCATGTAGATGCCGAAGGCCGTGACGTCCGCCAGGCAGACAATGATCATCTCGAAAGCGTAGGTCCAGCCGAGGATAAAGCCGGCCATCGGGCCCAGGTAGGTACTGGCGTACTGGCCGAAGGAGCCGGACACCGGGTTGTGCACGGCCATTTCACCGAGGGCGCGCATCACCATGAATACGGCAGCGCCACCAATCAGGTAGGCCAGCAACACCGCCGGGCCGGCCATCTGGATGGCCGAGGCGGAGCCGTAGAACAGCCCGGTGCCGATCGCCGACCCCAGTGCCATGAAGCGAATATGGCGGGCGGTCAATCCGCGTTTGAGACCTTGTGCTTGCTGGTGCATTTCTCGTCCCTAATTATTGTTATGCAGGGAAAAACGCTCCCCTTTGTAGGAGCGAGCTTGCTCGCGAAAAACCTGAGAACGCCACGGGGCGTCAGGTTTTCCGCATCATCGTTAACGATTTTCGCGAGCAAGCTCGCTCCTACAGGGGGCCTTGTGCTTAGAGGCTTGGTAGCAGCTTGGCGGGTACCAGCTCGTTCAGGCAGCGGCTGGCCAACAGCTCACTGGCGGCATTGATGTCCGGGGCGAAGAAGCGGTCCTTGTCATAGAACCCCACTTTGGCGCGCAGGATCCCACGGGCCTGTTCCAGCTTCGGCGAGGTTTTCAGGCCATCGCGCAGGTCCAGGCCCTGGCACGCGGCCAGCCATTCCACCGCGAGAATGCCACGGGTGTTTTCAGCCATTTCCCACAGGCGCTTACCGGCAGCCGGCGCCATCGAAACGTGGTCTTCCTGGTTGGCCGAGGTCGGCAGGCTGTCGACGCTATGGGGATGGGACAACGCCTTGTTCTCACTGGCCAAGGCCGCAGCGGTCACCTGGGCGATCATGAACCCGGAGTTCACCCCGCCGTTGCCCACCAAAAATGGCGGCAGTTGCGACATGTGCTTGTCCATCATCAACGAAATACGGCGCTCGCTGAGGGAGCCGATTTCGGCGATGGCCAGGGCCATGTTGTCGGCGGCCATCGCCACCGGTTCGGCGTGGAAGTTACCGCCGGATATCACATCACCCTCGGCGGCAAATACCAGCGGGTTATCCGACACCGCGTTGGCTTCGACCACCAACACCTCGGCCGCCTGGCGCAACTGGGTCAGGCAGGCGCCCATGACTTGTGGCTGGCAGCGCAGGGAGTACGGGTCTTGGACCTTGTCGCAGTTCTGGTGGGACTGGGACACCTGGCTGCTGTCACCAAGCAGGTCGCGATAAGCGGCCGCCGAGTCAATCTGCCCACGCTGGCCACGGGCCGCATGAATCCGCGCGTCGAACGGCGAGCGCGAGCCCAGCACGGCTTCCACGGTCAGGCCACCACAGGCGATGGCGGCGGCGAACAGGTCTTCACCTTCAAACAGACCGCGCAGGGCGTAGGCGGTGGAGACCTGGGTGCCGTTGAGCAGCGCCAGGCCTTCCTTGGCGGCCAAGGTCAGGGGCGTGAGGCCGGCGATTTTCAGCGCTTCGGTAGCCTCCAGCCATTGCCCTTTGTAGCGGGCCTTGCCTTCGCCCAGCAGCACCAGGGACATATGGGCCAGCGGCGCCAGGTCACCGGAAGCACCCACCGAACCCTTGAGCGGGATATGCGGATAGACCTCGGCGTTGATCAGGGCGATAAGCGCGTCGATCACCTTGCGGCGAATCCCGGAGAAACCCCGGCTCAGGCTGTTGACCTTGAGCACCATGACCAAGCGCACCAGCGCATCGCTGATCGGCTCGCCCACCCCGGCAGCGTGGGACAACACCAAAGAGCGCTGGAGGTTTTCCAGGTCTTCGCTGGCGATACGGGTCGAGGCCAGCAGGCCAAAGCCGGTGTTGATGCCATAGGCAGTGCGGTTCTCGGCAAGAATCTGCTCGACACAGGCAACACTGGCTTCGATCTGCGCCGTGGCGCTGTCATCCAGGCTGAGGGTTACCGGCTGCTGGTAGATGGCACGCAGTTGGGCAAGGCTCAGTTGGCCTGGAATCAGATTTAGCGCAGTCACATTCATACTCCTTTTTGAAATAGGGTTCAGTGCAAATTCGGTAGAGCGTGGTTCAGCAAATCGGTGTTCTTGAGCAGCTGGGCGGTGGTCGCGATATCCGGCGCCAACCAGCGGTCCTCTTCATAGGCCGGGACGTGCTCGCGCAGCAGGCGCCAAGCGGTGTGGGTGCCGGCGCCGAAGCTTTGTTCCTTGAGGAACTCAAAGGCTTGGGCCGCCAGCAGGTATTCGATGGCGAGGATCTGGGTGACGTTGTCTAGCACCGCGTGCAGCTTGAGCGCGGCATTGGTGCCCATGCTCAGGTGGTCTTCCTGCAGGCCCGAGGTGACGAAGTTGTCGAGCACCGCCGGCTGCGCCAGTTGGCGATTCTGCCCACAGAGGGACGCGGCAACGTACTGCACGATCATCATCCCCGAGTTAACCCCGGGGTTGCTCACCAGGAAAGCCGGCAAGCCGCTGACGTGGGGGTTGATCAGGCGGTCCAGGCGACGCTCGGCGATGGAGCCGATCTCGGCCATGGCAATGGCCAGCATATCCGCAGCCAGTGCCACGGATTGGCCGTGGGGGTTGGCCTGGGACACCACGCGGTAGTTGTCCGGCGTGCCCAGCAGCAACGGGTTGTCGGTGGCGCCATTGAGTTCGGTTTCGATCTGCCGGGTGGCGTGCTCCAACTGATCGCGGGCGGCACCGTGGACCTGGGGGATCGAGCGGATGCTGAGCGCGTCCTGGGTACGAATGCCACGGCTGGCGGCAATTACCTGGCTGCCATCGAGCAAGGCCCGCAGGTTGCTGGCGACCTGCTGCATGCCCGGGTGGGGTTTGAGGGCGATGATCTGCCGATCGAATGCGTCGATCTGGCCGCGTTGCGCTTCAAAGCTCATGGCACCGACCACATCGGCCCATTGCAGCAAATGGTGGGCATCGGCCAGGGCCAGGCAACTCAGGCCGCTCATGCACGGCGTACCGTTGACCAGGCTCAAGCCGTCCTTGGCGCCGAGCACCACGGGCTGCAGGCCTTCGGCGGCCAAGGCGGCCTGGGCGGTAACGATCTGCCCGCGATAGCTGACATTTCCTACACCCAGCAAGGCAATACCGATATGGGCCATATGGGTCAGGTAGCCCACCGAACCCTGGGACGGCACTTGCGGGGTGATGCCATGGTTGAGCAGCGCCAGCAGCGAATGCACCACCTGCGGATGCAGACCGGATTTGCCCTGGCAGTAATTGATGATGGCGGCGCAAATAATGGCGCGGGTCTGTTCATCGCTCAGCGGCGCACCGACACCGCAGGCGTGGCTGAGCAAGGTGTTACGCGACAGCTGGCTCAGTTGCTCGCCCTTGAGCGATACATTGCACAGGGCGCCCAGGCCGGTGTTCACACCATAGGCGCGCTCGCCGCTGCTGACGATGCGTTGCACGATGGCCTGGGCATTATCGATGCGCGCCCAGGCCTGGCCCGACAGCGCAAGCTCGGCGCCGAAGCGGGCGACGGCGACCACGTCCTGCCAGTGCAGGGGGGTGTCGGCGATGATGATTTTTTTAGCCTGGGACATCTTCATACCTTCTTCAATTCTTTTGCAGCCTTGCCGGCCTCTTCGCGGGCAAGCCCGCTCCCACAGGGGAACGCACTCCAAATGTGGGAGCGGGCTTGCTCGCGAAGAGGCCAGCCAACTCACCACAAAACCCGGCTCAGACCACCGCCGCCCGCCGCTGAACAAACCGGTCCACGTACTCATCCGCCGGCGAATGCAAGATCTCCCGCGGCGTGCCGACCTGGATCAGCTTGCCGTCCTTGAGGATCGCGATGCGGTTGCCAATACGCACGGCCTCGTCCAGATCGTGGGTGATAAACACGATGGTCTTGTGCAGGGTCTTTTGCAGCTCCAGCAACTGGTCCTGCATCTCGGCACGGATCAGCGGGTCGAGGGCGCTGAACGCCTCGTCCATCAGGATGATGTCGGTGTCGGCCGCCAACGCACGGGCCAGGCCCACCCGTTGGCGCATGCCACCCGACAGCTGGTGCGGGTATTTGTTTTCGTAGCCCTTAAGGCCCACGGTCTGGATCCAGTGCAACGCACGCTCGGCGCACACTTGCTTGCTTTCGCCGCGCACTTTCAGGCCGTAGGCCACGTTGTCCAGCACGCTCTTGTGGGGCAACAGGCCGAAGCTCTGGAACACCATGCTGATCTTGTGCCGACGGAACTGGCGCAACGCGTCCATATCCAGTTGCAGAATGTCTTCGCCGTCCACCAGGATCGCGCCGCTGGTGGGGTCGATCAGACGATTGAAGTGGCGCACCAGGGTCGACTTGCCAGAGCCCGACAGGCCCATGATCACGAAGATCTCGCCGGTGCCGATGCTCAGGGACAGGTCATTGACGCCAACCACGCAACCGGTCTGCGCCAGCACCTGGTCTTTGGTCTGGCCTTGGCCAATAAGCGCCAGGGCTTCTTTGTCCCGCGCGCCGAAAATCTTGAACACGTTTTTAACTTCGATTTTGCTGACAGTAGTCATTTGCTCGCCTCATGCCGTGGACGACCATAGGCCTGGGTAATGCGGTCGATGACCACTGCGAGAATCACAATTGCCAGGCCAGCCTCCAGGCCACGCCCGACGTTGAGGGTCTGGATGCCGACCAGTACGTCTTCCCCCAGGCCACGGGCGCCGATCATCGAGGCGATCACCACCATCGACAGGGCCATCATGGTGGTCTGGTTGATCCCGGCCATGATGCTCGGCAGGGCCAGCGGCAGTTGCACGCCGAACAGTTGCTGCCAGCGGTTGGCACCGAAGGCATTGATGGCTTCCATCACTTCACGGTCCACCTGGCGAATGCCCAGGTCGGTCAGACGAATCAGCGGCGGCGCGGCGTAGATCACCGTGGCGAAAATCGCCGGCACCTTGCCCAGGCCAAACAGCATCAATACCGGGATCAGGTACACGAAGCTGGGCATGGTCTGCATGATGTCCAGCAGCGGCATCAGCACCGAGCGCAGACGATTGCTGCGCGCCGAGAGGATGCCCAGGGGAATACCGATCAGCACCGAAATCACCGTGGCCACCATCATCAGCGCCAGGGTCTGCATCAGTTTGTCCCACAGGCCGACCGCGCCGACCAGGAACAACAGGCCGACGATCACCGCCGTGGTCACTACCTTACGGGTCGCGTGCCAGGCAATGCCGCCGACTATCGCCAACATCAGCCACCAGGGTGCTGCGCGCAGCAGGCCTTCCAGGTTGACGATGGCCCACAGCAAGGTGTCGGAAATCTGCCGGAACACATCACCGTAGTTGGTCACCAATGCATCGACCCAACCGTTGACCCAGTCGGCGATGGAAAACGTAAAACTCTCAGGAAACATAACGTGCTCTCGATCCAGTGGAGTGTGGCCGGGTACCCGGCTGCCTTTTCAGGGTAGCCGGGAGCACTGTGCCTACAAGGCCGCGTCGATTTTCTTGGCTGCGTCTTCACTGACCCAGGCGTGCCAGACTTCCGGGTGTTCCTTGAGGAAGATCTTCGCCAGCTTCGCTGAGTCAATGCGCTCTTTGCTCATGCGCGCCAGGTTCTGGTTGAGCAGGTCGATCGGCAGGTTGACCTTCTCCAGCACCGCCACCAGTTCCGGGGCCTGCTCGTGGAACGTCTTGGACAGGCCGACCTTGATGGTCACGCTCTTGTCCACGCCGGGCTTTTCGTCGAGTTTGACCAGGTCTACCTGGCCCATCAGCGGCGTCGGCGACCAGTAGTAGAACAGGATCGGCTCGCCACGCTTGTAGCTCGATAGCACCGCAGCATCCAGCGCCGGGCCGGTGCCTGGGCGGAAGTTGGTGTAGGAATTTTCCAGGCCGTAGCTCTTGAGCATTTCGCTGTTGTCCAGCTCGCAGGTCCAGCCGGCCGGGCAGTTGTAGAAGCGGCCCTTGCCGGGCTCTTCCTGGTCCTTGAATACCGCGGAATACTTGGCCAGGTCGGCAATGTTTTTCAGGTCCGGCGCCTTGGCTTCGAGCTTGCGCTTGGCGTCGCCTTCGATCACGTAGCGCGGCACATACCAGCCTTCAACCGCACCAACCACGGGGGCGCCGACGCCCACGACCTTGCCGGCTTTCTCAGCCTTGTTCCACACTTCGCTGCGGCCGACCCACTCTTCGGCGAAGACCTGGATATCGTTGCTGCCCAGGGCGTTTTCCATGGTGATGGAATTGCCCGGCAGGCTATCGGTTTTGCAGTCGTAGCCTTTTTCCAGGACCACTTGCAGGACGTCGGTCAGCAGCATGCCGCTTTCCCAGTTCAGGCCGGCGAATTTCACCGGTTTGCCCGACTCGCACCAGCCGGCCGCCTGAGAGGCGCCAGCAACGGCCAGCAGGCCTGCGGCGAGCAATGGGGTCAGCAGGGTCTTATGCATTTTCATTGTGTGACGCTCCCAATCATGAAATGGATTACGGCAGTCAAAAGGCATCCTGCCTCGTCCACGTCCCATCAGGCTTGTGCAAGCTGCCCGGTTGTTGTTGGTGTAGCGCCCTGCTCTACCGGCAGGATCAGTCGTTCTGGAATCGCGCCGTGCCATTTTTTCGCACACACGTAATACAGGGCGGCGGGCAGTACCAGGCCGATGATCCAGGAAATATCCACCCCGCCCAGGGTGTCCACCAGGGGGCCGGTGTAGAACTTGGTGGCGATGAACGGCAACTGCACCAGCACCCCGAACACATAGACGCTGATACCTAGCGGGTTCCACCGGCCATAGCGACCGTTCGGATCGGCCAGCGCCGGCACGTCATAGCGATCGCGGGTGATGCAGTAGTAGTCCACCAGGTTGATCGCGCTCCATGGCGTAAAGAACGCCAGCAAAAACAGGATGAAGGACTTGAACGCACTGAGGAACGAGTGCTGGCCGAGCAACGCGATCAGGGTCGCCGCGCCGACGATCAGCAGCACGAAAACCAGGCGCTGCAAGCGCGTCACCTCCATGCGCCCACGAAAACCGCTGACGATGGTCGCAATGCACATGAAGCTGCCGTAGGAATTGAGCGTGGAGATGGTGACCTTGCCGAACGCGATGCTGAAGTACAGCAGCGCGGCCGTAGCACCGGTGCCCCCCAGGCCAACGATGTAGGCCACTTCGTTACCGGCAAATTGCCCGTTGGACATGGCCGCGGCGAACACCCCGAGGATCATCGCCACCTGGGCACCGATGACCGAACCTGCGCCTGCGGCCAGAAAGGTTTTCACCGAGGACGTATTGCGCGGCAGGTAACGGGAATAGTCGGCCACGTAAGGCCCGAAGGCGATTTGCCAGGATGCCGCGAGCGACACCGCCAGCAGGAAACTGCTCCAACTGAAGTGGCGGATTTGCAGGAGTGCGCCAACATCGGTCTGGCTCATCAGGCGGCTGAACAGGTAGACAAAGGCAATCACCCCAATGACGCTGGCGACACGACCGATGAAGTGGATCACCCGGTAACCGAGCACCGTAACCAGCACGATGACACTGGCAAAGATAAGGATGCCGACGCTGTCGCTGACCCCGAACAACTGGCCCAGCGCCTGGCCGGAAAGCACGGTGCCGGTGGCGGTGAACCCCAGGTACATCAGGCACACCAGCACGATCGGAATGGCCGCGCCATACACCCCGAACTGCACCCGGCTGGAGATCATCTGCGGTAGGCCAAGCCTGGGTCCTTGCGCCGCATGCAATGCCATCACCGCGCCGCCCAGCACTTGACCGATCAACAGACCAATCAACGACCAGAACACATCGCCGCCCAGCACCACGGCCAGGGCCCCGGTGACGATCGCGGTGATTTGCAGGTTGGCACCCATCCAGAGGGTGAACTGGCTAAATAGACGACCGTGTCTTTCCGCTTCCGGGATGTAGTCGATCGAACGCCTTTCGATCAACGGGGTGGAGCTTGCACGTGCGTCTTTTGCAGCCATGGGGGTTCAACCTCTAATGGATTGTTTTTCGGTAGTGCAGATAAAACAGGTCTTGTGTACACAGCCGATCAAATGTGGGAGCTGGCTTGCCTGCGATACGCACGACGCGGTCTGTCAGGCAGACCACAGTGCTGCCATCGCGGGCAAGCCCGGCTCCCACAGGAACCGAGCCAGGCGCTACTTGATCATCGGGAGGTTGAGGCCCTGTTCCTTGGCGCAGTCGATCGCGATCTGGTAACCCGCATCGGCGTGACGCATCACCCCAGTGGCCGGGTCGTTGTGCAGCACGCGAGCAATCCGCTCGGCGGCTTCATCGGTACCGTCGCAGACAATCACCATCCCCGAATGCTGGGAGAAGCCCATGCCTACACCGCCACCGTGGTGCAGCGAAACCCAGGTCGCGCCGCTGGCGGTGTTGAGCAGTGCGTTGAGCAGCGGCCAATCGGACACGGCATCGGAACCGTCCTGCATGGATTCGGTTTCGCGGTTGGGGCTGGCCACCGAGCCGGAGTCCAGATGGTCACGGCCAATCACCACCGGCGCCGACAGCTCGCCGCTGCGCACCATCTCGTTGAATGCCAGGCCAAGTTTGGCGCGCTGGCCCAGGCCGACCCAGCAGATGCGCGCCGGCAGGCCCTGGAAGCTGATGCGCTCGCGGGCCATGTCCAGCCAGTTGTGCAGGTGGGCGTCGTCGGGGATCAGTTCTTTGACCTTGGCGTCGGTCTTGTAGATATCTTGCGGGTCGCCCGACAGAGCAGCCCAACGGAACGGGCCGATGCCACGGCAGAACAACGGGCGGATGTAAGCCGGCACAAACCCCGGGAAATCAAAGGCATTTTCCACGCCTTCTTCTTGCGCCATCTGGCGGATGTTGTTGCCGTAGTCGAAGGTCGGAATGCCTTGTTTCTGGAACTCGAGCATCGCTTTGACGTGCACGGCCATCGACTGTTTGGCCGCCTTGATCACGGCGGCAGGCTCGGTCTTGGCGCGGGCGCGGTATTCGTCCCAGGTCCAGCCAACTGGCAGGTAGCCATTGAGCGGGTCGTGGGCGCTGGTCTGGTCGGTGACCATGTCCGGGCGCACGCCGCGCTTGACCAGCTCCGGGAGGATTTCGGCTGCGTTGCCCAGCAAGGCGATGGAGATGGCCTTGCCTTCCTTGGTGTACTTGGCGATGCGCGCCAGGGCGTCGTCGAGGTCGGTGGCTTGTTCGTCGACATAACGGCTGTTCAAGCGGAAGTCGATACTGACCTGCTGGCATTCAATGTTCAGCGAGCACGCGCCGGCCAGGGTCGCGGCCAGGGGCTGGGCGCCGCCCATGCCGCCAAGGCCGGCGGTGAGGACCCAACGGCCTTTGAGGTTGCTGTCGTAATGCTGGCGACCAGCCTCGACGAAGGTTTCGTAGGTGCCCTGGACGATGCCCTGGCTGCCGATGTAGATCCAGCTGCCGGCGGTCATCTGGCCGTACATGGCCAGGCCCTTGGCATCCAGTTCGTTGAAGTGTTCCCAACTGGCCCAGTGCGGCACCAGGTTGGAGTTGGCGATCAGTACGCGGGGCGCGTTGCTGTGGGTCTTGAACACGCCCACCGGCTTGCCGGATTGCACCAGCAGGGTTTCGTCGTCATTCAGATGGGTCAGGCTTTCGACGATCTGGTCGTAGCACTCCCAGTTACGCGCCGCGCGGCCGATACCGCCGTACACCACCAGCTCTTTGGGGTTCTCGGCCACTTGCGGGTCGAGGTTGTTCATCAGCATGCGCAGCGGTGCTTCAGTCAGCCAGCTTTTGGCGGTAAGCGTGTTGCCACGGGCGGCGCGGATTTCAACGTCGCGGTACTTGGTAGGCTTGTTCTGGGAAAAGTCAGTCACAAAAAACTCCTCAGCAATCGATGCGCGAACACGATGGTGCGAAGAGGATGTTTAGCGACTCTTATGCACACACCTTTACTTGTACATACAAGCATATGCAATCAAGCGGCCAACTTCAGTGACATGTGCTTAAGATTTTCTTGGTGGGTGCGTGTAAGCCTTGGAAACAAAGGCCTCTAGGCTTGATGAAATTTCTTACAGAGGTGAATGGCATAGACGGAGAGTTGTTACAAAGGCAAGGCATTGCGCCATGCTGGGGCATTCGGTAACAACTTGGTGCGGGACTGGAAACAGATTTTGTAGCCTATGAAGATCCAAATGTGGGAGCGGGCTTGCTCGCGAATGCGGTGTGTCAGCTAACGCTTGCGGTGACTGATACAGCGCATTCGCGAGCAAGCCCGCTCCCACATTTTTAATTGCGTGCAGTCAGTTCGATAAGGCAGCAGCGGCCTGTCGCGCTGATATCCAGCAACCCAGTGTTACCGTCCACCTGCAAACAATCATGATGCCCCAGCACTTGGCCTAGCACCTTCACCTCATCCGCCACACTGAACACCAGCACGGTGTGCGCGGTGCTGAAAAACTGCTGCACCCCGTCCACCCACTGCAAACGTGCGTGGTAACGCTGGGGCGAATAGATCAGGTTGAAATCGCGGATCGGCCCGGTGATCAGGCGGCACGCCACTTGGCTTTCACCGCTGAAGGCAAACGGTTGCAGCGGTAACAATCCGCGCTGCTCCTCGCCATCCACCGTCAGCACCATGCCCGCCCCCTGGATCACGGTGATGATCCGCTGATACCCGGCAAACGTGGAAAAGCCGCCCGATTCGCCGATATCGGCAATCGACAGGCGCCAGCCAAAACCGTCGAGACCATGGCCTGCGTCACGGGTGATTTCTTCGGTGCTGCCGCCGCCGTTCTTCCACGGCATACGAACGTAATCGGCAGCGCGCCAGACCTTTACTGCATTCATTTGCTGAAACGTCCTTCGAGGCTATGCCGGGAACCAGGGTGGATCAGACGCGCAGCAGTCACCGGCTGGCGCCCGGACCAAGTGCGCCGGCGAATCAAGAGGCACGGCTCGCCGGCCTCGATCTGCAACAGCTTGCATTCCTGCGGGTCGGCCAGAATCGCCTCCACCACATGCTCACCCTCGGTCAGCGGTGCGACCTGGTTGAGATAGGCGTAGGGGGTTTGCTGAGTGAAATCCTGTTGCAGGTACTCGGGGGCGACCAGGGCGTTGACGAAGCGGTCTTCGATTTGCACCGGGATATCGTTTTCGTAGTGCACGATCAGCGAGTGGAACACCCGCCCGCCTTCACGCATTTCCAGGGCCACGGCACGCTCGGAACCGGCGGCCTCTTCGCCCAGGGTAATGACCTTACAGGTGTGGCGATGGCCTCGGGAGCCAATCTCATCGGCGATGTTATGCACCTCGAACAGCGCCGACTGGCTCTTGGGCTCGGCGACAAAGGTACCAACACCTTGCATGCGCACCAGCAGACCTTCGGCGGTCAGTTCCCGCAGTGCCCGGTTGATGGTCATGCGGCTAAAGCCCAGTTGGTTGACCAACTCGCTTTCAGAAGGCACGCGATAGTGCGGCGGCCAGTTGCCGTTGAGAATCTGCTGGCTGATCATCTGCTTGACGCGGGCATACAAGGGCGCCGGACTTTCGTCCATGTGGGCAGCCAGCGGGGACTTGGCGGGCGGAGTCGGCACGGGGAATCCTTGCAGGGGGAAAAGATGCATAGATTGCCGGAGTTTACCGAGCAGGCAAACGTCTGTATATGTATATACAAATAAACACACGACCGGGGTGCCTTGATCATGTCCGCTTTCTTTGCCGAACGCGCGCTGCTGCCTAGTGGATGGGCCACTGATGTACGTCTTGAAGTCAGCGCCGATGGCCTGCTGACCAACGTAACGGCCAATGCCAGCGCAGACGACGCCGAGCGGCTAAGAGGCCCTTTGTTGCCGGGCATGCCGAACCTGCATTCCCATGCATTCCAGCGGGCCATGGCGGGGCTGGCGGAAGTCGCCGGCAATCCCAATGACAGCTTTTGGACCTGGCGCGACCTGATGTACCGCATGGTCGGCCAGATCAGCCCGGAGCAACTGCAGATCATCGCCCGGCAGCTGTATATCGAGATGCTCAAGGCTGGCTACACCTCGGTCGCCGAGTTTCACTATGTACACCACGATGTCAGCGGCCAGCCGTACGCCGACCCCACCGAACTGTCACGCCAGATCAGCCTGGCGGCGGCCAGCAGCGGGATAGGCCTGACGTTGCTGCCGGTGCTGTACAGCCACTCGGGGTTTGGCGGCCAGGCGCCGAACGACGGTCAGCGCCGTTTTATCAACAGCACCGACAACTACCTGGACCTGCAAGCGCGCCTGCAGCCGATACTGGCCGCACAACCGGCGCAGCAACTGGGCCTGTGTTTCCACTCATTGCGCGCGGTAACGCCGCAACAGATCAGCAAGGTTCTGGCCGCCAGCGACCAGGCCTGCCCGGTGCATATCCACATCGCCGAGCAGCAAAAGGAAGTCGATGACTGCCTGGCCTGGAGCGGCAAGCGCCCGCTGCAATGGCTGTATGACAATGTCGAAGTCGACCAGCGTTGGTGCCTGGTGCACGCCACCCACGCCAATCCCGATGAAGTGACGTTGATGGCCCAGAGCCGAGCGATTGCCGGGCTGTGCCTGACCACTGAAGCCAACCTGGGCGACGGGATTTTCCCGGCGGTGGACTTCCTGGCGCAGGGCGGGCGCATGGGGATCGGCTCGGACAGCCATGTGTCATTGAGCGTGGTCGAGGAACTGCGTTGGCTGGAATACGGCCAGCGCCTGCGCGACCAGCGGCGTAACCGGCTGTACCGCAGCGATCAACCGATGGTCGGGCGTACGTTGTTCGACGCAGCCCTCGACGGCGGCGCCCAGGCCCTGGGCCAGCCGATTGGCCGCCTGGAAGTGGGCAAGCGCGCAGACTGGCTGGTGCTCGATGGCAACGATCCGTACCTGGCGACGGCCAGTGAAGACGGGATTCTCAACCGCTGGCTGTTCGCCGGGGGAGATCGGCAAGTGCGCGATGTACTGGTCAATGGCCAGTGGGTGGTGCGCGATGGGCGGCATGCTGGCGAGGAAGAAAGCAGCCGGGCGTTTACCCAGGTCCTGAGAGACCTACTGTCTTAAGAACACCACCCAACCCATGTGGGAGCGCATTTTTAGCTACAGATTTGCGGACACTGCTCGCGGACTTCTCCCACAAACTCATCGGCAGTCGCCTTGAGCCAAGCAAATAGCCGGGCGATATCCGGCTCAGACTGTCGCCCGTTTCGACAAATGATGTAGTACGCCGCCGGCGACATCATCACCGGACCGTTCAACGCCAGCAGGCTCCCCTCTTTCAGCGCGTCATACACCAGCGCCGTCCTGCCCAGGGCAATCCCACCGCCTTTTGCCGCCAGGCTGATGGCCTGGCTGGAATCCGGAAATCGCGGGCCACGGTGATACGGTGGAGCCGCCAGCGCCTGGAACGCAAACCAGCTTTCCCATCCCGGGCACACTTGATCGTCGACCCGGTGGATCAGCGGGTGCCGGGCGATATCCGCCAGCGCAATATCGCCATTGACCCGCACAAACTCTGGGGAGCAAACGGGGAATACCGCATCACGCATCAGCAGTTCGACGTGATGCTCCGGATAGTCACCGTACCCCATCACCACGGCTACGTCGTATTGATGGGCGTCCAGGTTATCCGTACTGGTCAACTCCAGATCCAGGTTGAACGAAGCCTCGGTATGCGAGCCATGCAGCCTGGGGATCAGCCATGTCGAGCAGAGGGACGAGGTACACGAAAGGTGCAGCGGTTGAGGTTTGTTCGGATGCAGGGAATGCAGGACCGCATCAAGTTCGCGGAAAAATCCAGCGGCCACCGGCAGCAAGGCCTGCCCCGCTTCAGTCAACTTGACGCCCCGCGAATGGCGCTCGAACAGTTGCACGTCCCACCACTCTTCCAGGCCTGCAATCTGATGGCTGATGGCACTGGCAGTGAGGTTGAGCTCAGACGCCGCACGCGCAAAGCTGCCGCATTGCGCGGCGCTGACAAAGGCTTGAAGCATGGGGGTCGGTGGCGGGCGCTGGGCCATCAGGTGCTCACTTTGATCAGGATGATCCCGCAAACAATGACCAGCGCCGAAAGCATCCGCCGCCAGCCGAACCGCTCATGAAAGAACAGCGCGGCAATAATGGCGCCGATGATAACACTGGTTTCCCGCAGTGCTGAGACCTTGGCCACCGCGTCCAAGGACAGCGCGAACAACACCAGGCCGTAGGACGCCAAGTAAAAAACACCGCCCAGCATACCCACCCGCCACTGACGGCGAATCACCTGGGCGAAATCCGTACGCGCCTTGAGAAACGCCAGCAGCGGGATCGGGATACTCTGGAACACCGTCAGGTAGATGATGTATTGCAGCACCGTCTCACTGGCTCTTACACCCTTGGCGTCCACCACCGTGTATGACGCAATAAACACTCCTGCTCCCACCGCCATCAGGATCGGCCGGAGCATGCGCGTCGTCATCCTGCGCACAAACGTCAGACTGATGATCCCCAGGCAAATCAACAACACACCTACCAGCGCCTGGAAAGACAGTTGTTCGTGCAGCAGAAAGTAGGAAAACAGCGCCACCAATACCGGCGGTACGCCACGCATTACCGGATAGACCTGGCCGAAGTCGCCCGTTTCATAGGCCTTGATCAGAAACAGGCGATAGATCGTATTAAGCACCACCGAGAGCAGCACATAACCCCAGACCTGCAAGCTCGGCACATTGACCAGTGGCAACGCCGCGAGACAGATCAGCAATGCCGTGCCATCGACCAGGGCCAGGGTCATGAAGCGACTGCTGCCGGCCCGGACAACGGCATTCCAGGTGGCGTGCATAAAGGCGGAGATCAGGACCAGGGTGATCGCAATATCGGAGTTGTCCATGGAGTCGGCTGTTCAGAGGAAAAGGCGGGTATTTAACTCAGCCTCGTGCGCTGACCAGAAGCGAATCCTCATCAGCACAGCCATCAAAATCCATCATGCATCGCCACCACCGACGCCGGAAAATCCCTGTGGGAGCGGGCTTGCCCGCGATGGCGGCGGATCAGCCAATGATGATGTCGACGGACCCAGCGCTATCGCGGGCAAGCCCGCTCCTACAGTGGATAGAAGCTACAGAGCCCCGAACGGGAAAAGGTGAATGCCTGCGCCCGCTACAGCAAAAACTGAGGGCAAAAAAAGGGCGGGTTTATTGAAAAACCCGCCCTTTCTATTTCGCATTACTGCGAGGTCTTGGCCATCTGCTTGTCCGACGTACGCCAGATCAACCGTGTGGTGTCGTAACCCTGCTGCCGCGCCCTGCTCAGCAGGTCTTCGCGTGTGTCGGCGCTGACGGTCGGCGTGCGTGACAACAGCCACATATAGCGCCGGCTCGGGCTGCCGACGATGGCGGTCTTGTAGTCGTCGCTGACATACAACACCCAGTAATCGCCCTTGGCCACGCCCGGCAACAGCGCAGTGAACCAGTTGTTGAATTCGACCCACAACTTGTCGGTCTGGCCCGGTACTTGCGGCGTGGCCGTGCCCTTGGCTTCTTCCCACTTCCACTCGGTGGTCAGGCAGCGGTTGAACACTGACATGTCGCCATCGGGCAGCAGGGAGTAACGGGCCTCGGATTGCGCGCAGTTGCGCTGGAAGTACATGGGCAGACGGGCCAACTCGTACCAGGTGCCCTGGTAACGCTTGAGGTTGACGCTGCCGACCGTCTTGGGTTGCAGATCATCGCCAGAATGGCTGGCGCAGCCTGCCAAAAACAGGCTGGCGCAAAGGTATAAAACGAAACGCATCATTCTTCTTCTCCCGCAGGCTTGCGCCCCGGTTTACTTCAGGCCTTGCCCGGAAAACATCAGAACTTTGTCACCGGCGTACTGCACGCTGATAAAGCTGGTTTTATCGCCCCAGGTACAACTGGACATGCCCAGCGCGCCGGAACAATCGGTGGGCTTACCCAGCAACGACTCCACTTCAGCCTTGGCCATGCCAGCCGAGAGCTTTTGGTAGTTTTCCTGGGTGACCTTGCTGCAAGCGGCCAATAGGACGCAAAAGCACAAGAGTGCGAGACGGCGTAACGACATGGTAGAGCTCCTGGAGGGACACGCAGCAGTGGGGGTCTGCCAGAAGCTTAGAAGGGAAAAGGGGGGTCTGGTTCCCGGAAGGCAAAAACAAAAAAAGCCCCCTGTGGCGAGGGGGCTTGTCCCCCGCTGGGCTGCGAAGCAGCCCAATAAAGCCACAGAGTACTTTCAGGTAAACCGAGTGGGCTGGTTTGGGGGCTGCTTCGCAGCCCAGCGGGGGACAAGCCCCCTCGCCACAGGGGGTAGCATTAACCTTTGTGGTAGCCGGTCACGCGCGCCACTTCTTCCTTGGAACCCAGGAACACCGCCACACGCTGGTGCAGACCTTCAGGCTGGATGTCGAGGATACGCTGGTGACCGTCTGTCGACGCACCGCCCGCTTGCTCAACCAGGAACGACATCGGGTTGGCTTCGTACATCAGGCGCAGTTTGCCCGGCTTGGACGGCTCGCGGCTGTCGCGTGGGTACATGAACAGGCCACCACGGGTCAGGATGCGGTGTACGTCGGCAACCATCGCGGCCACCCAACGCATGTTGAAGTTTTTCTTCAGCGGGCCTTCTTCGCCTTCCATCAACTCGTTGACGTAGCGCTTGACCGGTTCTTCCCAGTGGCGCTGGTTGGACATGTTGATCGCAAATTCCTGGGTCGAGGCAGGAATGGAGATGTCTTCGTGGGTCAGCACGAAGCTGCCCATTTCACGGTCCAGGGTAAAGCCCTTGACGCCATCACCCAGGGTCAACACCAGCATGGTTTGCGGGCCGTAGATCGCATAACCGGCGGCGACCTGCTCGGTGCCTGGCTGCAGGAAGGCCTTTTCGTTCAAGGCTTCGTTCTGGCTCAGGTATTCGTTCGGGCAGCGCAGTACGGAGAAGATGGTGCCGACTGGCGCGTTGATGTCGATGTTCGACGAGCCGTCCAGCGGGTCGAATACCAGCAGGTACGCGCCTTTGGGGTATTTGCCCGGGATCTGGTAGGCATTGTCCATTTCTTCGGACGCCATGCCGGCCAGGTGACCGCCCCATTCGTTGGCTTCGAGCAGGATTTCGTTGGAAATCACGTCGAGTTTCTTCTGCACTTCGCCTTGCACGTTTTCAGTGCCCATGCTGCCCAGGACACCGCCCAGCGCGCCCTTGGACACGGCGTGGCTGATTTCCTTGCAAGCACGCGCCACCACTTCGATCAGGAAGCGCAGATCGGCAGGGGTGTTGTTGCTGCGGGTCTGCTCAATCAAATAGCGACTCAGGGTAACGCGGGACATGGACGGCTCCGGAGAATGGGGGGGGCTAAAAACCCGCGCAGTTTAGCGCGAGTCGGGGCGCATTTCCTCCTATCAGACGAGATAACCCTGACAGAGTTCATGTAGGCCCCGGCTCAGGGCTTGGCCGGCGGCTTGCGCAACAGGCTGTAGGCCATCGCCCCGAGTGCCGCTACGCCCAGCAGCAATACGGCCCACAGGCCGATTGTCTGCCAACGGATACCTGCGACATTTGGCGCGGCCACTGGGTTGGCGTGCCACTCGCCATCGACCCTGGCCTGGCCCAACGCCGCGAGGCGCTGCGGTTGATAACCGGGAATCAGGGTCGTCAACGGTAGGTTCGCGGACTTGGCCGACGGGTTGCCCAGCGCCAGGGTAAACGGCGGTTCGCCCCGCGCCAGGAACACCACTTGCGTGGCCCGCACGGCAAAACTCAACCCCGGCGCCTGCGCGCCCAGGCCGCCGCCCCGCTCGTCTACGTCCAGCTTGAGTTGTCGGACCGGGTAACCCGGCAACTGCAATTGATCCTGGGTGATTTCTTGCCCGTTTTGCGTCAACCGGTAGAGCAAACCACGGCTCAACGGCTGCCATGCCTGCTTGCTGTCCTGGCGCCCTTGCAGACCCACCGGCGCCAGGCTGTTGGGCTGACGCAGCTCAACGCGCACCCGCTCAATGCTTAAAGCCCCAGGCAGTTGCCAGCTGTACTGCCCCGATTCAAGGGGGCTGCCGGCCAAAGGCTCGGACCACACCAGGGGCAACGGCAGGCTGCTGGTGCTCTGCACTTCAATGGAGGTCAACTCGGGTGCGGCCTGGCCTTGCCATAACAGGCGCAGGTAACGCGCCGGCTGCCCTGGCAAGGCCACTTCACGCAGCTCGACCCGCTCGTCGGCAAACGCCAGGCGTGCCACCTGCCCTTCGCCCCAGGAGCGCCAGTGCTGCAAATCGTCACTGGCTTCGATGCTGAAACGCTGGAAGCCGTCGTGCTCGGCGGACCAGTCGAGGATCAATTTTTGCAACGGCGCCTTGATTGCACTGGCATCAAGCAACCAGCCGCGTCGCACCTGCACGCCGGACGGTGCCTCGCTGGACGGCTGCACCTGCACCAGAGTGCCCGTGGCGCTGGATTGCACGCGCACGCTGTCACTGGTGGTGTCGGCGGCATACAGCGGGAAGCCCTTGAGCCGGGCCACATTTTTTGCGCTTTCGGCCGACTGACGCACCAACGCATACGCCTGAGGCTCGCCAGCGGCGTTGAACACCCGCAGGTCACTGAGATCGGCCTGGCGGGCGCTCAGTTGCACCGCCAGCGGCAACTCCAGGCGATACCACGGGCCTTCGCCGCTGATCGCCAGTGGCACTTGGGCGCTGAAGTCAGCGGGGGCCTCCACGGCCCACGCCGGTAGCGCGGTGCACAGGCCCACTAGGGCAATACTCAGTTTGCCGATCAAGAGGAAGCTCCTTGGGTTTGAACCTCGGGTTCGATACGTTTGGGCGGCAGCGGGGCAAAATAGCCCACCACCAGCAACAGCCCGCCTACCCCGATAAACGACACGATCCGCTCCAGCCCGCCACGGTTGCTCAGCTCGACGAGGAACAACTTGGCGACCACCACGCCAATCAGCACCGCGCCGACCAGCCACACTTCCCGACGATCACGCAGATGACCACCGATCATCAGGCCCAGGGCAATCAGGGTCCAGACAATCGACAGTCCGGCCTGCACCAGCATTGAGTCAAGCAAGGCATCCAGATGAAACGGCACGCCGCCCCAATGGTGCGCCGCACGCATCACCAATGCGGTGAAGAAGGCGAACAGCGAAACCCCGGCAACGCCCTGGGCAATCCATGGGGTGCGGCCGCCCAGTTGCGGCGCCGCGCTGCGTGCCCACAGGTACACGCCCAGCAGCGCGAACAGCAGGCCAAGGTCCAAGGGATTGAGCAACGGCACATAAGGCAACGGTTTGGCAGTACCGTCGCTGAAGATATTGGCCAGCCAGAACCACACCAGCATCAGCGCCGCCAACGGCAGCGCGGCCAGCAGGCGGTATTCGCGCGGATAAGCAGATACCGGCCACGGCCATTGGCGCGGCGCAGCGATAGCTATCAGGTACAGGCTGGGGAAAATCGCCCAGCCCAGCCAGCGCCAGGCGTTGTATTGCACCGAAAGCACCAGCAGGCCGTAGCGCAATTCCAGGGCCAGCATGCCGATCAGCATCCAGCAACCCAGTACATGGGCGATGCTCAGTGCCTTGGCCGGCGCAACGAGACTCAACAGGCGCAACGAGATGAAATGTACGGCGAACACGCTGCTCCAGGCCAGCCAGCCAAATTCGGCCGCCGGGTGATAATAGCGATGCGCCGAAACCAGCAGCACCATCGCCGCTGCCGGCATCAGCAACAGGCTCATGGCGCCCAGCGATGCCCAGCGCAGACGCACCGCCAACACAGTCCAGAGCGCCACACTGACCGCCGCGGCCGCTAGCAGGAACGTGGCTTGCAGTTCAGGAGGCGTAAAGCGCAGCACTTCGCTGTTCAGCGCTGCCGCCCACCAGATTACGCCCCAGGCCAACAGCCCATCCGCGATACGCGGCAACTTAAGCCCGTCAAACACCGACGATTGACCTGCGTCCCGTAAACGCCAGGCGCCCACGAATGCTGCCAGCCCCACGAGCATCGGCGCCCAGAATCCTAGGTGCCGGAACGCAGGCCACTCTTCGTCGATCCACGGCGCCCACCACAACAGCAATGTGCCGCCCAGCACTTGCACAGCAAGCCCCGCGAACAGGAAGGTGCGCGAAGCGATACGCAGGCCGGCAAACAGTGTCACCGCACCCGCCAGCGCCCAACTGATCGCCGTACCGTTGATCGACAGCAGCAACGGTGCCAGCAAGTACAAGCAGCCCAGCCCCAAGCCGGCCAACACCGGCAAACCGTGGCGCTCCCAGGCAGACACCTGCTCATCGCCCGCTTTGCGCAGTTGCCAGAAGCTAAACAGCAACGCCACGCCAAGCAGCAACGCGCCCAACGGTGCCCCCTCAAGCAGCGTGTGTTCGCCCGCCTGCAACTCACTG
Source organism: Pseudomonas sp. WS 5027 (assembly GCF_012985695.1). Classification (NCBI taxonomy): domain Bacteria; kingdom Pseudomonadati; phylum Pseudomonadota; class Gammaproteobacteria; order Pseudomonadales; family Pseudomonadaceae; genus Pseudomonas; species Pseudomonas sp. WS 5027. The sequence goes on from NZ_JAAQWU010000002.1 coordinate 247,168, forward strand.
AGAAACGCCAGTGCCGAACCCAGTTGCAGCAGCAGGCCAAACCCGCGAGCCAGCAAGCGCTGCTGACGCAACCCCAGCCAGAAGATCCCCGCGCCCTCCACCGCCCACGCCGCGGCGGTCCAGCGTGCATCCAGGCCCAGGGGGATCGCCAGACTGGCGAAGATCACGCCCAGGGCCAGGCAGGTTTCGGCTAGCAATACGGTGCGCCCGCCACTGAGCACACGCGCCAGGAGCATATAAATGATGCCCAACGCCAACGCGCTGAATGCCGGTGCGAACTCCAGGTGTTGCACCAGGGTGAACTGCAAGCCAAACGCCACGAGCGGTGGGCCGAACAGCAGGCCGCCATCGACATAATCACCCTTGGCCGCCGACCAGCGCAGCAGCGCGCCACGGCTGTCATCGGCCGGGGCATCGGGCATTTCCAGGAGTTTGCGCCGCGCAAACAACAGGCCGATGGCCAGGTACATCAGGAAAAACAGGATCAGGAACGGCTCGGTACTCCACAGCAGTTCCGGTGTGTAGGAACCAATGCCCCAGGCGAAGCCGATACCGAAGGTGCCAGTAAAGCCAATCACATTGAGCAAGCGCCAGGCCTTGAACCAGGCGATGGCGAAGATGCCGGCGTTAAGCAGGGCGAAGTAGCTGAACAACGCCACATGGTTGCCCTCGCCGGTGGACGCCAGGATCGGCGCGGCAAAACCGCCGAGGGCGGCGGCACAGGCCAGGCCGATCGCGTCCTGGGTAATTGCGAGGATCGCCGAGAACACAGTCACCGCCACCAGCAGGCCCAGCGCCGCACCCGGATCGAGCAACGGGTGCAGACGCATGGCGGCGAACACCGTCAGGTACAGCACGGCGATGCCCGCGCCTTGCAAGATCAGCGCGTAATTACCCCGACGCTGGCGCAGCCACCAACCCAGGCCGAGCAAGCCCAGGGCGCAGGCGGCGACACCGGCGTAGCGCAACTCGATGGGCACCACCATGCCTTCGGTGGCATAACGCAGCAAAAATGCCAGACCGAGGAACAGCAGCACCACACCGACCCGCAGCACGGTGTTGCCACCCAGCAGCCAGTTGCGCGCACCCTGGATGGCCCGCTCGATCAGGTTAGGGCTACGGGGGACTTGGGGTTCAGCTTCCCGTGCAACAGCGGCCGGTTTCCACAGGTCGTCCGGCAGCGGCTGGCCAGGTTCGGGAGTAGAGGTGGATTGCAGTTCGGCGGGCAGTTCCCAGACCAGCTCTGGGGCGGGCGCGGGTTCGGCCATGGGCGGTTCGACTTGCGGCGGCTTTTCCAGCATCGCCAGGCGTTGCTCCACAGCCTTCAAGGCGCTGCTAAGGTTCGACAGACGAATGGCTTGGCCAATCCCCAAACCCAGGAGCGCGCCGAAGCCCGCATCGCTGAACGACTCGTCGAGCGCCCAGCCGAGCACCAGGCCAATGAGCATGAACATCCATTGCATGGTCGAGATCCCTAAGCAGCCCGAAGCGGGCGTAACCAACGCTCAGTATATCGACACAAACCCAATGTGGGAGGTGGCTTGTGTGGGAGCTGGCTTGCCTGCGATAGCATCCCCTCAGTGTCACTGAAACACCGAGGCGTCTGCATCGCAGGCAAGCCAGCTCCTACACGGGATTTCGCGGGGTCTAGTCCAAGGCTTTCCAGATCTCGGTGGCATATTCGCGGATGGTGCGGTCGGACGAGAACCAGCCCGTGCGCGCGGTATTGAGCACCGCCGAACGCCACCACTCCTTGGAGTCGTGCCAATGGGCTTCGACCCGCGCCTGGGCGTCCCAGTAGGCATCAAAATCGGCGCACACCAGGAACCGGTCATAGGCGATCAACGAGTCGATCAACCCTACATAGCGCCCCGGATCGTCCGGCGAGAACACCCCGCCACGAATCGCCTGCAACACGTCGTTCAAGCGGTGGGATGCGGCGATATCAGGGCCGGCATTGAACTCACCCGCCTGTTTACGCGCCTCCACCTGCTCGGCGCTGAGGCCGAAGATAAACATGTGCTCGCCGCCGATAAGCTCGTGCATCTCGACATTGGCACCATCCATAGTGCCGATGGTCAGCGCGCCATTGAGGCCGAACTTCATGTTGCTGGTGCCCGAGGCCTCGAACCCGGCGGTGGAGATCTGCTCCGACAGGTCCGCCGCCGGGATGATGTTTTCCGCCAGGCTGACGTTGTAGTTGGGCAGGAACACGACCTTGAGCAAGCCGCGCACGGTTGGGTCGTTATTCACCGTACGGGCGATGTCGTTGGTCAGTTTGATGATCAGCTTGGCCTGGTGGTAGCTGGCCGCCGCCTTGCCGGCGAAGATCTTCACCCGTGGTACCCAATCCACCTCCGGCTCGGCACGAATGGCCTGGTACAGGGCGACTGTGTGCAGCAGGTTCAGCAATTGGCGCTTGTATTCGTGGATGCGTTTGACCTGCACATCGAACATCGCCGCCGGGTTGACCGCGATCCCCAGGCGCTCATGGATGATATCGGCCAGCACGCGCTTGCTGTGCAGGCGCTGCTCGGCGAAGGCTTTGCGAAACGCGTCTTTCTCGGCGAAGGTTTCCAGCTCCACCAGGCGCTGTTCCATATTGTCGAGAATGTCCGGCCCCAAGGCCTCCACCAGCATCGCGGTGAGCTTGGGGTTGGCCTGGAACAGCCAGCGGCGGAAGGTAATGCCGTTGGTCTTGTTGTTGATACGCTCGGGGTAGAGCTTGTGCAGTTCGGAAAACACCGTGCTGCGCATCAACTGCGTGTGCAGCCCGGACACGCCGTTGACGCTGTGGGAGCCCAGGAACGCCAGGTTGCCCATGCGCACGCGGCGCCCGTTGTCTTCTTCGATCAGCGAGACCGCGCGCAGTACGTCGAAGTCGTGAATGCCCTTGGCCCGCAGCGAATCAATGTGCTGGGCGTTGATCAGGTAAATGATCTGCATGTGCCGGGGCAGCATGCGTTCCATCAGGCCCACCGGCCAGGTTTCCAGGGCTTCGGGGAGCAAGGTGTGGTTGGTGTAGGACAGCGTTTCGACCGTGACCTGCCAGGCCGCATCCCAGGCAATATCGTGCAAGTCGACCAACTGGCGCATCAACTCGGCCACGGCGATCGACGGGTGGGTGTCATTGAGCTGGATGGCCGCGTGCTCGCCCAGGCTCAAGACCGAGCCGTGCATGTTTTTGTGGCGGCGCAGCAAGTCTTGCAAGGAGGCCGAGACGAAGAAGTATTCCTGGCGCAGGCGCAATTCCTGCCCTGCTTCGGTGCTGTCGGCCGGGTAAAGCACCCTTGAGATGCTTTCGGCACGGGCCACTTCGGCGACGGCGCCCAAATGGTCACCGGCGTTGAAGCGCTCCAGATGCAGGTCTTCGACTGCCCGCGCACGCCATAGGCGCAAGGTGTTGACACTGGCGCCACGCCAGCCGACCACCGGGGTGTCGTAGGCCACGGCGCGCACGGTCTCGTTGGGCGACCAGACCTGGATTGACTTGCCGGACGCATCCAGCACGGTCTCGACGCTGCCGCCAAAGCCGATCGGGTAGATCACCTCGGCGCGCTCGAACTCCCAGGGGTTGCCGAAATCCAGCCAGCGTTCGGTCTGCTCCTGCTGCCAGCCATCGACAATCGCCTGGCGAAACAGCCCGTGTTCGTAACGAATGCCATAGCCATGGCCGGCAATGCCCAGGGTCGACATGCTTTCCATAAAGCACGCGGCCAGGCGCCCCAGGCCACCGTTGCCTAGGGCCGCATCGGGCTCCAGCAGGCGAATGCGCTCCAGGTCCACACCCAACTCGCCGAGGGCCTCGCGCGCCACCTCCAGCAAACCGAGGTTGCTCAGGCTGTCAAACAGCAAACGACCGATCAAGAATTCCAGGGACAGGTAATACACCCGCTTCTGCCCACGCCGGTAGATCCGCCGGGTGTGGTCCATCCAGTGGTCGACCATATGGTCGCGCGCCGCCAGGGCAATGGCTTCGAACCAGTCGTGGTCAAAGGCGTGATCGGGATCCTTGCCCACCGCATAAGTGAGTTTGGTCAAGACAGCATCGCGAAACGCGGCTACCTCTGCTTCTCGTACAAGCGGTTCCTGAGACATCGGTGCGACCTCGGGCGAGATAGAAGAAGGGAAATCCTAGAGCCTAGACGGTCTGACCTATGGCATGGCTGACGGTTCGGCAGTTTTTTCACTCATTCACGCATGTAGGTTTTAGATGCAGGGGCCGTGCCCATTTACGCCGCGCAGCAGCCTTTGAGCCGAAACCCGCAAAATATTGTTCAAAAAACCACCAATCCCGGTATGATCGCGCGCCCGGACAAAGCCCCTCTTGGAAACCTGATGAAGCCTCAACTGATCGCCGCCGCGGAACTCGACCGTCTCGAAACGTGGCAGAAATACTCCAGCCACATGTGCGGCGGCTGCACGTCCAACTGCTGCACCCTGCCGGTTGAGGTGAAGATCAAGGATTTGATCCGCATTGGCATCGTCGACGAATTCGAGCGTGGCGACCCGCCGAAGAACATCGCCAAGCGCTTGCAGAAGGAAGGTATCGTCGAGCGTTTCAACTCCAAGTCCGAGATCTTTACCCTGCAGCGCATGAGCAACAACGATTGCCTGTACCTGGATCGTAAGACGCGCTTCTGCACTATTTATGACAAGCGCCCGGATACCTGCCGCAATCACCCGAAGATCGGGCCACGGCCGGGTTACTGCGCGTACAAGCCCAAGGAAGTGGTGCGCGAGACCAAGTTCAAGACCCTCGACAAGTTCTGATCCGGATTTTGCAGGGCTCTTGAGAGCCCCATCGCAGGCAAGCCAGCTCCCACAGTTTGATTTGTGAACGCCATCAAATGTGGGAGCTGGCTTGCCTGCGATGGGCATAGGTATCTACACAACTTTCAGAAACTGACGAACTCCCCCGTGGCGAGCGGGCTTGCCCCGCGCTGGGCTGCGAAGCAGCCCCAAAAAGCCCCCCGCGTTTCTTCAGATAAACCGCGATGTCCGGGTTTAGGGCTGCTTCGCAGCCCAGCGCGGGGCAAGCCCGCTCGCCACAACTGCGCTATCTGCCTGGATTTAGGTGTTGCGGCAAAGTTGTGTAGATACCGATGCTGCGATGGGGCCAGCAAACCACCACAAAATCTGCAGGCATAAAAAAACGCCCCCGGCCTTTCGACCGGGGGCGTTTTTATTCAGCCGGAACTAAGTATCAGTTCTTGGCCTTTTTGGCAGCGCGGGTACGCTCGCCTTCGTCCAGGATCTTCTTACGAAGACGGATGGACTTCGGCGTCACTTCGCACAGCTCGTCGTCCTGGATGAATTCCAGAGCCTGTTCCAGGGTGAAGCGAACAGGTGGAACCAGGGCGATGGTTTCGTCTTTACCCGAAGCACGCATGTTGTCGAGCTTCTTGCCTTTGGTTGGGTTGACGCCCATGTCGTTGTCACGGCTGTTCAGACCAACGATCTGACCGTTGTAGATCTCTTGACCGTGTTCAACAAACAGCTTGCCACGCGCCTGGAGGGTTTCCAGGGAGTAGGTCAGTGCCTTGCCGGTTTCTACCGATACCAGAACACCGTTCTGACGGCCGGACATGTCGCCGGACTTCATGGTGTCGTAGCGATCGAAGATCGAGGTCAGGATGCCAGCACCGTTGGTCAGGGTCAGGAACTGGTTACGGAAACCGATCAGACCACGAGCAGGGATGTTGTATTCCAGACGTACACGGCCTTTGCCATCCGGCACCATGTTGGTCAGGTCGCCCTTACGCAGACCCATCTCTTCCATGACCTTGCCCTGGGATTCTTCAGGGGTGTCGATGGTCACGTTTTCAAACGGTTCCTGCTTCACGCCGTCAACGGTGCGGATGATCACTTCCGGACGGCCAACGCCCATTTCGAAGCCTTCGCGACGCATGGTTTCGATCAGTACCGAGAGGTGCAGCTCACCACGGCCGGAAACCTTGAACTTGTCAGCCGAGTCGCCTTCTTCAACGCGCAGTGCAACGTTGTACAGCAGCTCTTTGTCCAGACGTTCCTTGATGTTACGGGAAGTCACGAACTTGCCTTCTTTACCGCAGAAAGGCGAGTCGTTTACCTGGAAGGTCATGGAAACGGTTGGCTCGTCAACGGTCAACGGCACCATTGCTTCAACCATGTCCGGGTGGCACAGGGTGTCGGAGATGAACAGCGAGTCCATACCGCTGATGCACACGATGTCGCCTGCAGCAGCTTCTTCAACGTCAATACGGTGCAGACCGTGGTGACCCATCAGCTTCAGGATACGACCGTTACGCTTCTTGCCGGTGGCATCGATAGCCACGACTGGAGTGTTCGGCTTGACGCGGCCACGAGCGATACGGCCAACGCCGATAACACCGAGGAAGCTGTTGTAGTCCAGTGCAGAGATCTGCATCTGGAACGGACCGTCACGGTCGACTTTCGGCGCAGGTACGTTGTCGACGATCGACTGGTACAGCGGGGTCATGTCTTCAGCCATGTCGGTGTGTTCCAGACCGGCAATGCCGTTCAGGGCCGAGGCGTAGACGACTTTGAAGTCCAGCTGTTCTTCGGTGGCACCCAGGTTGTCGAACAGGTCGAAGATCTGGTCCAGAACCCAGTCCGGACGCGCGCCTGGACGGTCAACCTTGTTGATCACCACAATTGGACGCAGGCCGGCTTCGAAAGCCTTCTTGGTCACGAAACGGGTTTGCGGCATAGGGCCGTCTTGGGCATCAACCAGCAGCAGAACGGAGTCAACCATCGACATTACACGTTCTACTTCGCCGCCGAAGTCGGCGTGGCCCGGGGTGTCCACGATGTTGATGTGGTAGCCGTTCCAGTTGATGGCAGTGTTTTTTGCCAGGATGGTAATACCGCGCTCTTTTTCCTGGTCGTTGGAGTCCATCACGCGCTCGTCGTTGAGCTCGTTGCGCTCCAGGGTGCCGGATTGACGCAGGAGTTTGTCTACCAGGGTGGTTTTACCATGGTCAACGTGGGCAATGATGGCGATGTTACGTAGATTTTCGATCACTTGTGTATCTCGATCAGAGGATTCGGTGTGCTGACAGGTCGTGGCAGCGATTAACAGTAGAGTCAGGCCTTGCCGTTACAGCTTGACGGCAGAGTCGGGGGGCCGGTGACGCAGGCCACAGGCAAACAGCCCCGGGCTCTTAGCTCGGTCGATAAACGCGCACATTGGCATATCCCTCACTGAGCAAATGGTGGGCATGCAGGCGACTCATCACGCCTTTGTCGCAATACAGCAGGTACTGACGGCTGTTATCCAGTTCCTTGAAACGCGCGTTCAGTGCATAGAACGGCAGCGTTTGCACGTCGATGCCAGCGATTTCCAGTGGCTCGTCTTCAGCGGCATCCGGGTGACGGATATCGATGACAATCTGACCGGCCAGGGCTTCGCTGACTTCTTCGATCTGTACGTCCTGGCCCAATTCGTCGATGACTCGATCGATCGGCACCAGTTTGGCGTTCTCGAGCGCTCGCTCCAGAATCGCCATGTCGAATTCTTTCTCTTCATGCTCCACGCGATAGCGCTTGGCATGGGTCTTGGGGTTCACCGAGATGACCCCGCAGTACTCTGGCATGTGCTTGGCGAAATCAGCGGTGCCGATTTCGTTGGCCAGGTCGATGATGTCTTGCTTGTGGCTGGCGATCAGCGGGCGCAATACCAGCTTGTCGGTCACGCAGTCGATCACGGACAGGTTCGGCAGGGTCTGGCTGGAGACCTGGGAAATCGCCTCGCCGGTCACCAGCGCTTCGATTTGCAGGCGGTCGGCGATTTTCGACGCTGCGCGCAACATCATACGCTTCAATACGACGCCCATATGACCGTTATCGACTTTTCCGAGAATTTCTCCCAGGACTTCCTCGAACGGTACGCTGACAAACAGCACGCGCTGGGAGCTGCCGTACTTCTTCCAGATATAGTGCGCGACTTCCATCACGCCCAATTCGTGTGCACGCCCGCCCAGGTTAAAGAAGCAGAAGTGGCTCATCAGGCCGCGGCGCATGATCTGGTAGGCCGCCACGGTAGAGTCGAAACCGCCGGACATCAGCACCAGGGTCTGCTCCAGCGCACCTAGCGGGTAGCCACCGATGCTGTTGTGCTGGCTGTGGATCACAAACAACCGTTGGTCGCGAATTTCGATGCGCACTTCGATTTGCGGCTCTTTAAGCGAGATTCCAGCGGCCCCACACTCGCGGCGCAGCTTGCTGCCGACGTATTTCTCGACGTCCATGGAGCTGAACGGGTGCTTGCCCGCACGCTTGCAGCGCACCGAAAAAATCTTGCCTTCAAGGCTGGTGCCAAAGTGCAGTTTGCATTTTTGCGTGATGTCGTCGAAGTCGCCCAGCGGGTACTCGTCGACCTGCAGGAAATGCGCGATGCCCGGCATGCAGCTCAGGCGCTCGGTCATATCTTTCAAGGCTTTAGGGTCGCTGATGCGGGTTTCCAGCTCGAGATTGTCCCACACACCGTTCACCACCACGGCCGGGTCCAGGTCACGGAGCACGGCGCGGATATTCTTGGCCAATTGACGGATGAAACGCATCCGTACCGGTCGGCTCTTGATGGTGATCTCGGGGAAGACTTTAACGATTAATTTCATGGAAACAGCGCGCGCAGGGCCAGCCGAAAAAGGGGGGCGCGGATTATAGCGGAAATCGCTCAAGGTTTGACCAGTTAATATACAAACGGCACGCGCCGCACCAAAGAGGTGCATTTACGGGCGATTACGCTACATTGCAGTGCGCGAATTTTGCCATTTTGACGATTTGCACCTTTATAGGGGCCATTTTGAGGCAAAAAACCCATGTCGGGGCACTGGCATGCAATTTGCTCTCTTGTGAGGCAGGTTGCCATGGCGGACTATCCGCGCCGGCATCACCCACATTCTAAGGGCTACTCCACTACCCAAGCCCGAAGCCACCCGGAGGACACTATGTCGAAGTCGGTTCAACTCATCAAAGATCATGACGTTAAATGGATTGATCTGCGCTTCACGGACACCAAAGGCACTCAGCACCACGTGACCATGCCGGCTCGCGACGCGCTGGATGACGCCTTCTTCGAAGAAGGCAAAATGTTCGACGGTTCCTCCATCGCTGGCTGGAAAGGCATCGAAGCCTCCGACATGATCCTGATGCCGGACGACTCCACCGCCGTACTCGACCCGTTCACCGAAGAGCCAACCCTGATCATCGTCTGCGACGTGATCGAGCCTTCGACCATGCAGGGCTACGACCGTGACCCACGTGCGATCGCCAAGCGTGCCGAGGAATACCTGAAGTCCACCGGTATCGGTGACACCGTATTCGTGGGCCCGGAGCCTGAGTTCTTCATCTTTGACCAAGTGAAGTTCAAGTCCGACATCTCCGGTTCCATGTTCAAGATCTTCTCCGACCAGGGTTCGTGGATGTCCGACCAGGACGTGGAAGGCGGCAACCATGGCCACCGTCCAGGCGTCAAAGGCGGCTACTTCCCAGTACCACCGTTCGACCACGACCACGAAATCCGTACCTCCATGTGCAACGCCATGGAAGACATGGGCCTGGTCATCGAAGTTCACCACCACGAAGTGGCGACTGCCGGCCAGAACGAAATCGGTGTGAAGTTCAACACCCTGGTCGCCAAGGCTGACGAAGTACAGACTCTCAAGTACTGCGTACACAACGTGGCTGTGGCCTACGGCCGTACCGCGACCTTCATGCCTAAGCCACTGTACGGCGATAACGGTTCGGGTATGCACGTTCACCTGTCCATCGCCAAAGATGGCAAGAACACCTTCGCTGGCGAAGGTTATGCCGGCCTGTCCGACACTGCCCTGTACTTCATCGGCGGTATCATCAAGCACGGTAAGGCCCTGAACGGCTTCACCAACCCGTCGACCAACTCCTACAAGCGTCTGGTCCCAGGTTTCGAAGCGCCAGTGATGCTGGCCTACTCGGCACGCAACCGTTCCGCTTCGATCCGTATTCCTTACGTGTCCAGCCCTCGTGCTCGCCGTATCGAAGCGCGCTTCCCGGATCCAGCAGCCAACCCGTACCTGGGCTTTGCTGCACTGCTGATGGCTGGCCTGGACGGCATCCAGAACAAGATCCACCCAGGCGACGCCGCCGACAAGAACTTGTACGACCTGCCGCCTGAAGAGGCCAAGGAAATCCCACAAGTGTGTGGCAGCCTGAAAGAAGCCCTGGAAGAGCTGGACAAGGGCCGTGCGTTCCTGACCAAAGGCGGCGTGTTCAGCGACGACTTTATCGACGCCTACATCGCCCTGAAAAGCGAAGAAGAAATCAAGGTCCGCACCTTCGTACACCCACTGGAATACGAGCTGTACTACAGCTGCTGATCCGGTAGCGCTGCTCAACGCGGCGTGACAAAAAGGCCTCCTTCGGGAGGTCTTTTTTTTGCCTGAAACAATGACTATCCACCTTTGCAAACCCCATCAAAACTGTGGGAGCTGGCTTGCCTGCGCCTACAGTTTGATTGGGTGCTTTCAGGAAATAGTTGATCGCTGAACAGAATGTGGGGATTCGCACTATATTGGTGCAATAGGTTGCACCCCTGCCCACCGACCAACCCATTTTGGGTCGAAATGTCCCGAGTGAGCTGGCAGAGCGCCATAGTTTCGTGCCCCAAGCCCCCATTTCAGGGCTTTTACGCTTCTTTTCGGAGCCTTGGTTTGGTTTTTGCATTTTCCTGGTATCAGCGTGAGCCTCAAGCCCACGCCTTGCTCCAAAAGAGGTCCTAATGACCATCAGCGACGCACTGCACCGCTTGCTACTCGACAACCTGACCACCGCGACCATCCTGCTCAATGCCGAACTGCGCCTTGAGTACATGAACCCCGCGGCGGAGATGCTCCTGGCCATCAGCGGTCAGCGCAGCCATGGGCAATTTATCAGCGAGCTGTTCACCGAGTCTGCCGAGGCCTTGAGTTCCTTGCGCCAGGCCGTGGAGCAGGCCCACCCGTTCACCAAGCGCGAAGCGATGCTCACCGCCCTCACCGGGCAGACCCTGACCGTCGACTACGCGGTAACCCCAATCCTGAGCCACGGCGCCACCTTGCTGCTGCTGGAGGTGCATCCCCGCGATCGCCTGTTGCGCATCACCAAGGAAGAGGCGCAGTTGTCCAAGCAGGAAACCAGCAAGATGCTGGTACGCGGCCTGGCCCATGAAATCAAGAACCCCCTGGGCGGGATTCGCGGCGCCGCACAGTTGTTGGCCCGCGAGCTGCCGGATGAGCACCTCAAGGACTACACCAACGTCATCATCGAGGAAGCCGACCGCCTGCGGAACCTGGTGGACCGCATGCTGGGCTCCAACAAGCTGCCGTCGCTGGCGATGACCAATGTGCATGAAGTGCTGGAGCGCGTCTGCCAGTTGGTGGAGGCCGAAAGCCAGGGCTGCATCACCCTGGTGCGCGACTATGACCCGAGCATTCCCGACGTGTTGATCGACCGCGAGCAGATGATTCAGGCGGTGCTCAATATCGTGCGCAACGCCATGCAGGCCATCAGCAGCCAGAACGAGTTGCGCCTGGGGCGCATCAGCCTGCGCACCCGCGCCTTGCGCCAGTTCACCATTGGCCATGTACGCCATCGCCTGGTGACCAAGGTCGAGATCATCGACAACGGCCCGGGGATCCCGGCCGAATTGCAGGAAACCATTTTCTTCCCGATGGTCAGCGGCCGCCCGGACGGTACCGGGCTGGGCCTGGCCATTACCCAGAACATCATCAGCCAGCACCAGGGCCTGATCGAATGTGAAAGCCATCCCGGCCACACGACCTTTTCGATCTTTCTGCCACTGGAACAAGGAGCCCCATCGACATGAGCCGTAGTGAAACTGTCTGGATCGTCGATGACGACCGTTCCATCCGCTGGGTCCTGGAGAAAGCCTTGCAGCAGGAAGGCATGACCACCCAGAGCTTCGACAGCGCCGATGGGGTGATGAGCCGCCTGGCGCGTCAGCAGCCCGATGTGATCATCTCCGATATCCGCATGCCCGGCGCCAGTGGCCTGGACTTGCTGGCGCGGATCCGCGAGCAGCATCCGCGCTTGCCGGTGATCATCATGACCGCGCACTCGGACCTGGATAGCGCTGTCGCGTCCTATCAGGGTGGCGCCTTTGAGTACCTGCCCAAGCCGTTCGACGTCGATGAGGCGGTGGCGCTGGTCAAGCGCGCCAACCAGCACGCCCAGGAGCAGCAAGGCCAGGCCGTGGTACCGACCCTGACGCGCACCCCGGAAATCATCGGTGAAGCACCGGCGATGCAGGAAGTGTTTCGCGCCATCGGGCGCCTGAGCCACTCCAACATCACCGTGCTGATCAACGGTGAGTCCGGCACCGGTAAAGAGCTGGTCGCCCATGCCCTGCACCGCCACAGCCCACGGGCGGCCTCGCCGTTCATCGCGTTGAACATGGCGGCGATCCCCAAGGACTTGATGGAGTCCGAGCTGTTCGGCCATGAAAAAGGCGCGTTTACCGGCGCGGCCAACCTGCGTCGCGGGCGTTTTGAACAGGCGGACGGCGGCACGCTGTTTCTCGATGAAATCGGCGATATGCCGGCCGACACCCAGACCCGGCTGTTGCGGGTGCTGGCCGACGGTGAGTTCTACCGTGTCGGCGGCCATACGCCGGTCAAGGTCGATGTGCGGATCATCGCCGCGACCCACCAGAACCTGGAAACCCTGGTCCACGCCGGGAAGTTTCGTGAGGACTTGTTCCACCGCCTCAACGTGATCCGCATCCATATTCCACGGATGTCGGACCGCCGCGAAGACATCCCGACCCTGGCCCGCCACTTCCTCAGCCGCGCCGCCCAGGAGCTGGCGGTAGAGCCCAAGCTGCTGAAGACGGAAACCGAGGAATACCTGAAGAACCTGCCGTGGCCGGGCAACGTGCGCCAGCTGGAGAATACCTGCCGCTGGATCACGGTGATGGCGTCCGGGCGCGAAGTGCATATCAGCGATCTGCCGCCCGAGCTGTTGAGCCTGCCGCAGGATTCGGCCCCCGTGACCAACTGGGAACAAGCCCTGCGCCAATGGGCCGACCAGGCTTTGGCCCGTGGCCAGTCGAGCCTGCTGGACAGCGCCGTGCCGACCTTCGAGCGGATCATGATCGAGACGGCCCTCAAGCACACCGCTGGCCGCCGGCGTGACGCCGCCGTGCTGCTGGGCTGGGGTCGTAACACCTTGACCCGCAAGATCAAGGAATTGGGGATGAAGGTCGATGGCGGGGATGATGACGAGGGTGAAGAGGGCTGAGCACGGCCCTCCAGGCCACTGAAGATCACCTGTGGGAGCGGGCTTGCTCGCGATAGCGGAGTGTCAGTTGATACATTTCTAACTGATCCACCGCCATCGCGAGCAAGCCCGCTCCCACATTTGGATCTGCATCCAGTCCCGGGATCGTGCACTGCTTCAATGCACCACGAACCGGCATCGCGCACAAAACCCAGGCCGCTTTCAAAAAATCCTGAGCGCCGAAAACAAAAAAGCCCCGTAAACCGGGGCTTTTGTCTTCTAGAACAAAAAAATTCGCAAGCCCTCACAACTCTGGCACGCCCCCTGCAATACCCCTGGTACTACCCAGTTTCGGGGACCTTGGTACAGGCAGGCCGAGAATCCCCTCTTTAATTCGAGCTTCAAACCGTTTTGGGAGCCCTGGTACAGGCAGGCCGGGAACTCCCTCTTTTATTGCTCCAGGAGATGGATCTCCAGTCGCCAGCGGTCATCGACCGCCTTGCCCGACCATTCCCCGCGCAGCGGCCGTGCCGCCACCAGGTTCAACAGCAAGCCGCCATCGGTCTTGCGCACCCGCCAGTTCACATCCTTGTCATTGACCTTCAATTGCCCCGCCTGCGCATGGCCCTGGGCGTCGAACAGCAGCGCCACGGTGCCGTCGATATGCTCGCCGTGCAACTTCGGTTCGTTGTTGAACCACACCACCAGGCCATCGGTGGCAGGCTCGACCTGCAGCAGGGCAGTCGGGTCCGGGGTGGTCAGGCGACCGATCATCAAGCCCACCATCAGGCCGACAATCGCCAGCGAACCCAGGACTCTGGGCAATAGCTGCGGCCTGGGGTCGTCTTCAGGGGTAGAATGCGCTGCATCTTTATCTTCGGAGCCGTGCATGTTTCACGTCATCCTTTTTCAACCAGAAATTCCGCCGAACACCGGCAACGTTATCAGGCTGTGCGCCAACAGTGGCTGCCACCTGCATTTGATCGAGCCGCTGGGCTTCGAGATGGACGACAAGCGCCTGCGCCGCGCCGGCCTGGACTATCACGAATACGCCACCCTGCAGCGTCACGCCGACCTCGCCAGTTGCCTGGAGAGCCTGGGCCACCCGCGCCTGTTTGCGTTCACCACCAAGGGCTCGCGGCCGTTTCATGATGCCAGCTTCGCCGAGGGGGACGCCTTCCTGTTCGGCCCTGAGAGCCGTGGCCTGCCGGCAGACGTACTCGACGCCCTGCCCGACGGCCAGCGCCTGCGCCTGCCGATGCGTGAAGGCTGCCGCAGCCTGAACCTGTCCAACACCGTGGCCGTCGCGGTCTACGAAGGCTGGCGCCAGCTCGGGTTCAAATAATCCCCTTTTCCCTGTAGGAGCGAGCTTGCTCGCGAAAAACCAACAGGCGACGTGGGCTACCTAATAGCGCTGCGTCATCGTTGACGCTTTTCGCGAGCAAGCTCGCTCCTACAAGCGTTAGCCGTGCATAAAAAAAGCGCCAGTGATGGCGCTTTTTATGCATCGTCGACTTACTGAACCGTCGGCGCGCCTTCCTGTTGCATGCGCTGCAGCTCTTGCGCATACAGGGCATCGAAGTTCACCGGGGCCAGCATCAGGGCCGGGAACGAGCCACGGGTGACCAGGCTGTCCAGGGTCTCGCGGGCATACGGGAACAGGATGTTCGGGCAGAACGCGCCCAGAGTGTGGCTCATGGACGCATCGTCCAGGCCCTGGATCAGGAAGATACCGGCCTGTTGCACTTCAGCGATGAAGGCCACTTCTTCACCGTTCTTCACGGTGACCGACAAGGTCAGCACGACTTCGTGGAAGTCGCCTTCCAGCTGCTTCTGACGGGTGTTGAGGTCCAGGCCGACGCTTGGAGTCCACTCCTGACGGAAGATCGCCGGGCTTTTCGGCGCTTCGAACGACAGGTCACGCACGTAGATACGCTGCAGGGAAAATTGTGGGCCTTGAGCCTCTTCTGCTGCCGCTTCGGTGTTCGGTTGGTCAGTCATCTCGCAGATCCTTCTTGATCTTGGGGTCTTTTAGGGTTTTGGAGTCAGACGTGAAGCAGCGCATCCAGTTTACCGGCGCGCTCCAGGGCGAACAGGTCGTCGCATCCACCGATATGCTGGGTACCGATCCAGATTTGCGGCACAGAGGTGCGCCCCGCCTTCTGGGCCATCTCGGCACGTACCTGGGGCTTGCCATCGACCTTGATCTCGTCGAAGGCAACCTTTTTGCTCTGGAGCAAATGCTTGGCTCGCGTGCAATAGGGGCAATAATCGCTGGAATAAACGACAACCTGGCTCATATCACTTCACCAACGGCAGGTTATCGGCGCGCCAGCTGGAGATACCACCCGACAGCTTGGCGGCGGTGAAACCGCTTTTCAACATTTCGCGGGCATGGCCACCGGAGTGCTGGCCTTGGGCGTCGACCAGGATAATGGTCTTGGCCTTGTGCTTTTCCAGCTCGGCGATGCGGGCGATCAACTTGTCCTGGGGAATATTCAGCGCGCCAACGATATGACCGGCGGCAAAGTCCTTGGCCGGACGAATGTCGACGACAACGGCCTGGTCCTTGTTGACCAGCGCGGTCAGCTCGGCGGTGCTGAGGCTACGGCCGCCACGGCTCACTTCATGAGCAATCAGCAGCGCCAGCAGTACGACGAAGGCACCGACCAGCAGATAGTGAGAGGTAGCAAATGCAATCAGGTGATCAACCATCAAGGAGGTTCCAGGGCGTTAAAATGGCGGTAAGTATACACAGCCGCCATGGGGGGCCAACCCCCGTAAAGCGGTGACGGCATCGGAACTTCGCTTTAAACTGCCACTCCCTTTTCAATCGCCTTCCTTTAATACCGCCGCGAGAGGATCTATGACTACCACGCCTAAACCTTTGGTCCTGATGATTCTCGATGGCTTCGGTCACAGTGAAAACCCCCACGACAACGCCGTATTCGCGGCGAACAAGCCCGTACTGGACCGCCTCTGCGCCAGCGTACCCAATGGCCTGATCTCAGGATCGGGCATGGACGTCGGCCTGCCGGACGGCCAGATGGGCAACTCTGAAGTCGGCCATATGAACCTTGGCGCCGGACGAGTGGTATATCAGGACTTCACCCGCGTGACCAAAGCCATCCGCGATGGCGAGTTCTTCGAGAACCCGACCATCTGCGCCGCGGTGGATAAAGCCGTCGCCGCCGGTAAAGCCGTGCATTTCATGGGCCTGCTGTCCGACGGTGGCGTACACAGTCACCAAGATCATCTGGTGGCCATGGCCGAACTGGCCTACAAACGCGGCGCCGAGAAGATCTACCTGCACGCCTTCCTCGATGGCCGCGACACCCCGCCCAAAAGCGCGCAATCGTCCATCGAACTGCTGGACGCCACCTTCGCCGCCCTCGGCAAGGGCCGTATCGCCAGCCTGGTCGGCCGCTATTTCGCCATGGACCGCGACAACCGCTGGGACCGCGTGTCCCAGGCCTACAACCTGATCGTCGACGGCAACGGCGAATTCAACGCGGCCACCGCCCAGCAAGGCCTGGAAGCGGCCTACGCCCGAGGCGAGAGCGATGAGTTCGTCAAGGCCACCACCATCGGCGAGCCGGTGACAGTCGAAGATGGCGACGCCGTGGTGTTCATGAACTTCCGTGCTGACCGTGCCCGCGAACTGAGCCATGTGTTCGTCGATGAGGGTTTCAAGGACTTCGAGCGTGCGCGCCAGCCGAAAGTCGAGTTCGTGATGCTGACCCAATACGCCGCCAGCATCCCGGCCCCGTCAGCCTTCGCACCAGGTAGCCTGGAAAACGTGCTGGGTGATTACCTCGCCAAAAACGGCAAGACCCAGCTGCGCATTGCCGAGACCGAGAAATACGCCCACGTCACCTTCTTCTTCTCCGGCGGGCGCGAAGAACCGTTCCCCGGCGAAGAGCGCATCCTGATCCCGTCGCCAAAAGTCGCCACCTACGACCTGCAGCCGGAAATGAGCGCACCGGAAGTCACCGACAAGATCGTCGACGCCATCGAACACCAGCGCTATGACGTGATCGTGGTCAACTACGCCAACGGCGACATGGTCGGCCACAGCGGCAACCTGCAAGCGGCGATCAAGGCCGTGGAATGCCTGGACTTGTGCGTAGGCCGGATCGTCGAGGCCCTGGAAAAGGTCGGCGGCGAAGCGCTGATCACCGCTGACCACGGCAACTGCGAGCAGATGTCCGACGAATCCACCGGCCAGGCCCATACCGCCCACACTACCGAGCCGGTGCCGTTCATTTATGTCGGCAAGCGCGACTTCAAGGTGCGCGAAGGCGGCGTGCTGGCAGACGTAGCGCCGACCATGCTGATGCTGATGGGGTTGGAGAAGCCTGCCGAGATGACCGGTACCTCAATCCTGGTCTGATTTTCAAACCCACCACAAACCCCATGTGGGAGCGGGCTTGCTCGCGATAGCGGAGTGTCAGTTGATACATTTCTAACTGATCCACCGCCATCGCGAGCAAGCCCGCTCCCACATTGTTTTGTGGCGTTTTTGAGCATGGCGTTTAGCCATACCCCGCCACACGGCAGTTAACTTACCCATTGGACGTTTTTTTTGCAGCGTGGGCCGGGCATACTAGGCCGTCCCTTTCCCTGGTGTCGCCCGCCTCTATGCTTCGCGCCTTGATTACCCTTGCTCTTGTCTGCGTGCTCCAACCGGCTATGGCCGACGAGCGTGCGCAAACCCAACAACAGTTGGACGCTACGCGTCAGGACATTACCGAGCTGAAGAAACTGCTCGGCAAGCTCCAGGAAGAAAAATCCGGGGTGCAGAAAGACCTGCGCGGCACGGAAACCGAAATGGGCAAGCTGGAGAAGCAGGTCCAGGAGCTGCAAAAAGAACTAAAGAAGAGCGAGTCGGAACTGGAGCGGCTCGACGGTGAGAAAAAAAAACTCCAGAGCGCGCGCGTTGAACAGCAACGCCTGATCGCAATCCAGGCCCGTGCCGCCTACCAGAACGGCCGCCAGGAATACCTCAAGCTGCTGCTCAACCAGCAGAACCCGGAAAAATTCGCCCGCACCCTGACCTACTACGACTACCTGAGCACCGCGCGCCTGGAGCAACTCAAGAGCTTCAACGAGACCCTGCGCCAGTTGGCCAACGTCGAGCAGGAAATCGCCGACCAGCAAAACCAGCTTCTGGACCAGAAAAGCAGCCTGGACAGCCAGCGCGACGAGCTGGACAAGGTGCGCAAGGAACGCCAGCAGGCACTCGCCAAGCTCAACAGTGACGTAAAAGCCCGTGATGCCAAGCTGCAAGCACGGCAACAGGACCAGGCCGACCTGGCCAAGGTGCTGAAAACCATCGAGGAAACCCTGGCGCGCCAGGCCCGCGAGGCGGAGCAAGCGCGACAAAAAGCGCTGATCGCCCAGCAGGAAGCGGAAAAAAAGCGCCAGCGTGAAGCCGAGGCGCTCGCCACCGACGCCCCGCGCAAACCGGCGCGTGCAGCCCCTGGCCCATTGGTTTCCAGTGCCGGCCAATCGTTTGGCGGGCCTTTTGCTACTGCCCGAGGCAAACTTCCATGGCCTGTTGATGGTCGATTACTGGCACGCTTTGGTGAAACCCGTGGCGATGACACCCGCACCAAGTGGGACGGCGTGATGATCAGCGCCTCTGCGGGCAGCCAGGTACACGCCGTCCACGGTGGGCGCGTGGTGTTCGCCGATTGGCTGCGCGGCGCCGGTTTGCTGGTGATTCTCGACCACGGCAATGGCTATTTGAGCCTTTACGGCCACAATCAAACATTGCTCAAGGCCGCAGGTGATGTTGTAAAAGCCGGTGAATCCATCTCCACTGTCGGTAACAGTGGCGGCCAGGACACCCCGGCGCTGTACTTCGCTATTCGTCAGCAGGGCCGCCCAAGCGACCCTGCACAATGGTGTCGCGCCCAAGGATAGGGCCGCATCTACATTAGGAGTTCGTTCGACATGCTGCATTTGTCCCGCCTCACTTCGCTGGCCCTGACGATCGCCCTCGTGATCGGCGCGCCTATGGCATTCGCCGACCAGACCGCCCCGTCAGCCACGGCCGCGACCACCAAGGCGCCGCTGCCGCTGGACGAATTGCGCACCTTTGCCGAGGTCATGGACCGGATCAAGGCAGCCTATGTCGAACCCGTGGACGACAAGACCCTGCTGGAAAACGCCATCAAAGGCATGCTCAGCAACCTCGACCCGCACTCTGCCTACCTGGGCCCGGAAGATTTCGCCGAGTTGCAGGAAAGCACCAGCGGCGAATTTGGCGGTCTGGGCATCGAAGTCGGTGCCGAGGACGGCATCATCAAGGTGGTGTCGCCAATCGACGACACCCCGGCGTCCAAGGCCGGTATCCAGGCTGGCGACCTGATCGTCAAGATCAATGGCCAGCCGACCCGCGGCCAGACCATGACCGAAGCCGTCGACAAGATGCGCGGCAAGGTCGGCCAGAAAATCACCCTGACCCTGGTACGCGACGGCGGCAGCCCGTTTGACGTGACGCTGACCCGCGCCACCATCGTGGTCAAGAGCGTGAAGAGCCAGTTGCTGGAGTCGGGCTACGGTTATATCCGCATCACCCAGTTCCAGGTCAAGACCGGCGACGAAGTGGCCAAGGCCCTGGCCAAGCTGCGCAAGGACAACGGCAAGAAGCTCAACGGTATCGTGCTGGACCTGCGCAACAACCCAGGCGGCGTGCTGCAATCGGCGGTGGAAGTGGTCGACCATTTCATTACCAAGGGCCTGATCGTCTACACCAAGGGCCGCATCGCCAACTCCGAGTTGCGCTTCTCGGCCACCGGCAAGGACCTCAGCGAAAACGTCCCGCTGGCGGTGCTGATCAACGGCGGCAGCGCCTCGGCCTCGGAAATCGTCGCCGGCGCCCTGCAAGACCAGAAACGCGGAGTGCTGATGGGCACCACCAGCTTTGGCAAAGGCTCGGTGCAAACCGTGCTGCCGCTGAACAACGAGCGTGCGCTGAAGATCACCACGGCGCTGTACTACACGCCTAATGGTCGCTCGATCCAGGCCCAGGGCATCGTGCCGGATATCGAGGTTCGCCGGGCCAAGATCACCAACGAAAGCGACAACGAGTACTTCAAGGAAGCTGACCTGCAAGGTCACCTGGGCAATGGCAACGGCGGTGCCGACCAGCCAACCGGTAGCGGCCCGAAAGCCAAGCCGATGCCGCAGGACGACGACTACCAACTGGCCCAGGCGTTGAGCCTGCTCAAGGGCTTGAGCATTACGCGCAGCCGTTGATATGCGTTTTGCTCTAATCCTTGCAATATTGTGCAGCCTGGCAGGAGTCGCCCAAGCGACCCCTGCCGACAAGCCCCACAAAGCCTACCTGACCCTGATCATCGACGACCTCGGGCAAAACCTGCCCCGGGATCGTCGCGTGTTGGCCCTACCCGGCCCAGTGACGGCGGCGATCATGCCCGATACCCCGCACGCCGCCGAGTTCGCTCGCGAGGCCCATCGCGCCGGCAAGATCGTGATCCTGCACATGCCCATGGACCCGGCCACCGGCCCGTTCGCCTGGCACCCCGAGCTGCCCATCGAAGAACTGGGCAAGCGCCTGGATGCAGCGTTCAAGGCCGTGCCCTACACCGCCGGCATCAACAACCACATGGGCAGCCGCATGACCGCCGAGCCGGGCGCCATGGCTTGGCTGATGGGTGAACTGCAACGTCGCCACAAGTTCTTCGTCGACAGCCGCACCAGCGCCAAGACCGTGGCCGCCGCCGAGGCACAGAAGATCAACCTGGCCCACGTCTCACGGGATGTATTTCTGGATGACGAACGTACCGAAGCGGCTATCACCACGCAGTTGCAGACCGCTATCAAGCTGGCCCACAAACAGGGCTCGGCGGTGATGATCGGCCACCCTTATCCACAGACCCTGGCGGTATTGGAGCGCGAGCTGCCCAAGCTCAAGGCCCAGGGCATCGAGTGGATTGATATCAAGTTGATGATCAGTGTACGCAGCAACCAGGCCATGGGCGGCCACGGCAAAAATGGCATCTACCGCTAGATAGCTACCGCACCGGCGCACGTGAACACCTGAATAGTGAACGGACAACGTTCAACTATCAGGATGCCCATGAATATCTCCCCACACCTTTTTTCAGCAGTAGAGCTAGCCGCTCGATGGCGGACTTGTCGTGCCAAAAAATCACCAAGCACTGAGACCTGCGAATGGAATCGATAAAATTTGGCAACCTGCTCATCAACTTCACAACCCAGTTCACTCGGCTGTGGAACAACAAGGGTTCACCCAACGCATCACCCGTCGGTTTTTGGCGACCGGTACCGTCCGCCGACTTCCTGACGGACTATTTCCCGCTTGGCGACCATGCAGTTGCAGGACACGGCGATATCAACCAGAAAACCGTAGTCGCCGTGGTTTCGGAGGGCCCTGCGCAAACCGAAGAAGAGCGCACTAAAGGCAAGGCACTCATGCCGCCCGATGAATTCGAAAAGGTGTGGGATGACAAAGGCTCCCAGGCCCATTCCAACGGGGCCATCTGGCGCCCGCTTCCACCCACCGGCTATGTGGCAATGGGGCTCGTGGCCACCGATGGCTACGACAAACCTTCACGCAACACGGTTCGGTGCGTTCGGGCTGATCTGGTGATTGCCTCATATATCAGCGACCTGATCTGGAACAACAGACGCAGCCCGGCCCGGCTGGACTTCAGCGCCTGGAACATCAGCCCGCCAGGGGCAGCGGCAGGCGAGGTGTACCTGTCGGCAGGAACCTTTGTCGGCGCCGCCAGCTATACAAAACCCTCGGTACACATTGCCGCTTACTCATTGCGCATGCAGATCCCCCTGCAGGTCAGTGTGCCGCCTCCGGCACCGGCGCTTGCAGGCGAGCAACAGCCTTCGCCCTTCGAGAAGGCCGAAGTCACCCATATCGCAAAACTGGCCTGGTTTACCGTCAAGGACCCCAATCTGTCGCCCCTCCAACAACTGCGTACGTCCCCCACTTACCGCCTGGAGAGAGCGGACAAATACATATTGGTCGGGTTTGGTCATAACAGAAGCTCGCTGAACCAGTCCTTCAAATGGACCGCTACGCGAGGGCAGAACGGCAGTAGCCTGAAGACACTGACCCACACCACTGCCATCGAAATTGGCACTGAGTGGGGGTTCAACGTGTGGGGCGCTTCGGGCAAGGTCTCGGCAAAACTCAGCGGTGGCCTCACGCACACGCAAACGTCCTCCGATGGATGGACCACCTCGACCGCTTTTGAAGTCAACGCCACGGTTCCCGCGCACAAAGCGGTAGCCGTCTATCTGGTGCAAAGCGACTACAAGTTGCTACGAGAAAACGGTACGCAAGTGGCAACGAGCATCAGCTACACCGATGGTGACAGTGTGTATTGGAGCGAATACCCACCGGCCCGGGAATGCGAGGTCACGTGCAGGCCACTGCCAGCGCCTGCCTCATAACCGCTAGAGATACCGCCCCACGATTTCGCTTACCACGCCCTCTTTACGGAGCTGATCCAGCGCGGCTTGCAGTTTGGCGACGGTTTCGTCCGGTACGTCTTTGTTCAGGGCCAGGTACAGCTGGGCACTGTTGAAACGCAGCACCGTCTTGAGCCCGGTTATGCCGACTTGCCGCGCCAGGTAACGTCCGGCTGGATCGCCAGTAGCCCAGAGATCGATCTGGCCATCCAGCAGTTTTTGCGCATTGTCCTGGTCGCGAAGCACGACCTGGGGTGTGAGCCCTTGTTTTTCCAGGCTCTGGGCAATCGCGTCACCCTTGTAGGCACCCACCTTGTAGTGCCGGGCCTGCTCAAGTTCGGTCAATTGGATCTTGCTGTCGTCTTTGGCCAGCAGCACCCAATCGTCCGGGCCGATAGGGCCGACCCACTTGAACAAGGCTTCGCGATCCGGCTGGCGCGCCATGACGAATACCCCGTAGCCAGGTTGCTCCAGGGCGAGTTTATAGATCCGCTCCCAGGGGAAACGCAGCGTAAGGCTGTAGGAAACGCCAGCGCGCTTGAAGGTTTCGCGCACGATGTCCACGGCGATGCCTTCGATGTTCTCGTCCTTGGCGAAGTTCTTGCCGTTTTTCGCCATGTTGTAGGGCGGAAAGTTTTCCGTCAGCAACACCAGAGAATCAGCAGAGTGCTCGGCAGCATTGGCCGAAGCTGCCAACAGAATGGAAGAACTGGCGAGGGCAAGAAGCAGGTCTTTGAGCATGAAGGGTTACCGGAATCCATGGCAGGCCCCAGAGTGCCGCGAGCCTGTCATGGTGTCCAGTGACGTTTAGCGTACGACGATGCCGCGCGCCGCCATGTAGGCCTTGGCCTCGGGAACGGTGTATTCGCCAAAGTGGAAAATGCTCGCCGCCAGCACCGCGCTGGCGTGGCCTTCGATGACGCCGTCGGCCAGATGTTGCAGGTTGCCCACACCACCGGAAGCGATCACCGGAATGCCCAACGCGTCGCTGATGGCGCGGGTCACGCCCAGGTCGAAGCCGTTTTTCATGCCGTCCTGGTCCATGCTGGTCAGCAGGATTTCACCGGCGCCCAGGCCTTCCATCTTCATGGCCCACTCCACCGCATCCAGGCCGGTAGGCTTGCGCCCGCCATGGGTGAAGATCTCCCAGCGCGGGGTTTCACCCGGGCCGGAGACTTTCTTGGCGTCGATGGCGACCACGATGCATTGCGAACCAAAATGCTGCGCGGCTTCGCCGACAAATTCCGGATTGAACACCGCTGCGGTGTTGATCGAGACCTTGTCCGCACCGGCGTTGAGCAGGTTGCGGATATCCTGCACGGTGCGCACGCCACCGCCCACGGTCAGCGGGATAAACACCTGGCTGGCCATGCGTTCCACGGTATGCAGCGTGGTATCGCGGCCGTCGACGCTGGCGGTGATGTCAAGAAAGGTAATCTCGTCGGCACCCTGCTCGTCGTAACGACGGGCAATTTCCACCGGGTCACCGGCGTCACGGATGTTCTCGAACTTGACGCCCTTGACCACGCGACCGTTGTCGACGTCCAGGCAAGGGATGATGCGTTTAGCCAGCGCCATGGTCAGTCCTCAGCCTTTGTAGGCATCGCAGTAAGCCTGGGCTTCAGCCACGTCCAGGGTCCCCTCGTAGATCGCGCGGCCAGTGATGGCGCCGATGATCCCCGGCGCCTTGGCGTCCAGCAACGACTTGATGTCGCCCAGATTGTGGATGCCGCCGGACGCGATCACCGGAATTTTGGTGGCCGCCGCCAGGGCAGCGGTGAAGGGTACGTTGCAGCCTTGCATCATGCCGTCTTTGGCGATGTCGGTATAAACGATGGCGGACACGCCGTCGGCCTCGAACTGCTTGGCCAGGTCGATCACTTGAACGGTGCTGATCTCGGCCCAACCGTCGGTGGCAACGAAGCCATCCTTGGCGTCCAGGCCCACGATCACCTTGCCCGGGAACGCGCGGCAGGCCTCGGCGACGAAGGCCGGGTCTTTCACGGCCTTGGTGCCGATGATCACGTAACTCACGCCCGCTTTGACGTAGTGCTCGATGGTTTCCAGGGAGCGGATACCGCCGCCGATCTGGATCGGCAGGTTCGGGTAGCGCTTGGCGATGGCGGTGACCACTTCGCCATTGACCGGCTGGCCTTCGAAGGCGCCGTTCAAGTCCACCAGATGCAGGCGACGGCAGCCGCCTTCCACCCACTTGGCAGCCATGCTTACCGGGTCATCGGAAAACACCGTGGAGTCTTCCATGCGGCCCTGGCGCAGACGTACGCAAGCGCCGTCCTTGAGATCGATAGCGGGGATAATCAGCATCTGGCAAACCTTATTCGATATTCAGCATTGCTCGAAGAATCAGGGTTTTTCGAGCGCCCACAAGTCGCTTTCGATGCTCTCGAACCTTTCTTTAAGGTGCGTCTGCACATCGAAAATCGCCCTGTTGTAATAGTGCGGAGCAATTTCAGTGGTGAACAGTTCGAGGATCTCAGCCACCTCGAACGACCCGAGCTTGAGCTCGAAGCGGTCGTCCATGAAACGCTTGATCTTGTCGGTCGCCTCACTCTCCTGCTGGGGAGTGAGATTGAGGATCGGCGGCTTGATCTTCTTGGCCATTACCAACGCCCATCCCAACTGGCGAAGTTCTGCAGCAACTGCAGGCCATGGGTATGGCTCTTCTCCGGGTGGAACTGCACGGCGAAGCGCGAGCCTTCGGCCAGCGCGGCGGCGAAGTCGACGCCATAGTGCCCGCCACCCACCACCTGGCGCGGGTTACCGGCGGCGATGTAGTAGCTGTGCACGAAGTAGAAACGCGCCATGTCCGGGATGTCATGCCACAGCGGGTGGTCGACGGTGCGGCGCACTTCGTTCCAGCCCATGTGCGGGACTTTCAGGTGTTCGCCGTCTTCATGCAGGTCCTTGCCGAAGAACTTCACATCCCCCGGGAACAGGCCGATGCAGTCGACGCCGCCGTTTTCTTCACTGCGCTCGAGCAAGGCTTGCATGCCCACGCAGATCCCGAGGAACGGCCGGTCCTGGCTGACTTCGCGCACCAGGCTGTCAAAGCCCAGGCGACGGATTTCAGCCATGCAATCGCGAATCGCACCTACACCGGGAAACACCACCCGGTCGGCTTCGCGGATCACCTTGGCATCGCTGGTAATCAGCACCTTGCCGGCGCCTACGTGTTCGAGGGCCTTGGCCACCGAATGCAGGTTGCCCATGCCGTAGTCGATAACCGCGACCGTCTGCATTACAGAACGCCCTTGGTCGAAGGCATTTGCCCGGCCATGCGATCATCGAGCTCCACGGCCATGCGCAGGGCGCGACCGAAAGCCTTGAACACGGTTTCGATCTGGTGGTGGGTGTTGGTGCCACGCAGGTTGTCGATGTGCAGGCTGACCAGGGCGTGGTTGACGAAGCCCTGGAAGAACTCCTGGAACAGGTCCACGTCAAAGCCGCCTACGGTGGCGCGGGTATACGGGACGTGCATCTGCAGGCCTGGGCGGCCCGAGAAGTCGATGACCACACGCGACAGCGCCTCATCCAGCGGGACATAGGCATGGCCATAACGGCGAATGCCTTTTTTGTCGCCGATGGCCTTGGCAAACGCCTGGCCGAGGGTGATACCGACATCCTCCACGGTGTGGTGGTCGTCGATATGCAGGTCGCCCTTGCTGACGATATCCAGGTCGATCAGCCCATGACGGGCGATTTGATCCAGCATGTGCTCAAGAAAAGGGACACCGATATCAAATCGGGCCTTTCCGGTGCCATCCAGGTTGATCGAGGCTTTGATCTGGGTTTCCAGAGTGTCGCGCTCGACGGACGCCTTACGTTCGGCCATCACCAGCTCCGCAAAATCATTGGGCGAAAAAGGTGGCCATTATAGGGGGTGTGGGCGCTAAACAGAAACATCGGAGGGGATAAGACTGACGGCCTGTCGGGCATAGACATGTCAGTACAAGTGCGGGAGCGGGCTTGCCTGCGATGCAGACGCCTGAGTACTACAGCTACATCGAGCTGATTCTATCGCGGGCAAGCCCGGCTCCCACAGGAACCGGGCCCACACGGGTTATGCGGTGTTAGTGGAACAGCACTGCAGTCTTCTGCAAGGTCACCCACACGCCCCACGCCAGCGGAATACCCACCACCAGCCACGCGGCGATCGCCAATGGCACCGTGCCGGAAGCAGCTTTCCACTCCAGGGACGTCGTCGCATCGGCGCCCTTGTCATGACCCAGCGCCTGTTCGGCAGCCAGTTCGGCGTCGGTCATGAAGTACTTGTCGGCCACCGGGCGTACCAACAGGTTGCAGATAAAGCCCAGCACCAGCAGGCCGGCAAGGATGTACAAGGTGATGTCATAGGCCGCGGCGCGCTCGACGCCGATGCTCAATTGATACTCACGCAGGTAGTTCACCAACACCGGGCCCAGCACGCCGGCCGCCGCCCAGGCAGTGAGCAGGCGACCATGGATCGCACCGACCATTTGCGTACCGAACAGGTCCGCCAGGTAGGCCGGCACGGTCGCGAAGCCGCCGCCGTACATCGACAGGATGATGCAGAACGCCGCCACGAACAGCGAGACGTTGCCCAGATGGCCGAGGTTCGGGATCAACGCATACAGGGCAAAGCCCAGGGCGAAGAACACAAAGTAGGTGTTCTTGCGGCCCAGGTAGTCGGAGAACGACGCCCAGAAGAACCGCCCACCAATGTTGAACAGGCTCAACAACCCGGTGAAGCCCGCCGCGATGGCTGCGATAGAGGCCAGTTGACCGGCATCCAGTTGGCCAAACGGCACATCAACACCCAGCAATTTGCCGCCGAACACTTCCTGCAACAGCGGCGACGCCATGCCCAGGATGCCGATACCCGCCGATACGTTCAGGCACAGCACCAGCCAGACCAGACGAAATTGTGGGGTTTTCCAGGCCACGTTCACGTGGACGTGACGGTGGGTGATCATCGCATTACTGGCTTTTTTCGCCGGTGCGGTCCAGCCCTCAGGCTTCCAGCCGGTCGGCGGCACGCGGTAGGACAAGGCGCCGCCGATCATGAACACGAAGTAGATCGCGGCCATGACCAAAAAGCTCTGCCACACGCCCACGCCGGTCGGCGAAGCAAAGTGGCCCATCAGCGCTGCAGCCAGGGGCGCACCGACCATCGCACCACCGCCAAAGCCCATGATCGCCATGCCGGTCGCCATGCCGCGCTTGTCCGGGAACCACTTGATCAGGGTCGACACCGGCGAGATATAGCCCAGGCCCAGGCCGATACCACCAATCACCCCCGAACCGAGCCACATCAGCCAGATCTGGTGGGTATAAATCCCCAGTGCCGAGATCAGCAGGCCACCGCACCAACACAGTGCCGAGACCACACCGGCCTTGCGCGGCCCGGCGTGTTCCAGCCAGCCGCCCCAGATCGCTGCCGAGCAACCCAGGAAGATGAAGAACAGGGTGTAGATCCAGCCCAGCATGGAGATCGGCCAGTCGCAGGACGACGAGAAGATCTGCGCGATAAAGCTCATGTCCGGCGCACAGGCCACCGGCGCGGTCACACCCAGCGCCTTGGACAGTGGCAGCCAGAACACCGAGAAGCCGTAGGCCATGCCGATACACAAATGGATGGCCAGGGCGGCCGGCGGAACCAGCCAGCGGTTGAAACCGGGCTTGGCGATGATGCGTTCCTTGGACAGGAACGCAGGCTGCGCAGCAGAAATGCCGGCCGCAGTGCTAGTGTTCATTGGTGTTTCCCCCAGTTGTTGGTCTGTGTTCGCCAGGCGCTCTCCTCCTCGGCCTTTGCACGCAATGCGTGGCCGTTTTCTCGAGTGAAGCTCCCTGTAGGCGCGACGTTTCGTCGCAGAAGGCGGGCGAACGCGCAAAGATTAGCATTTGGCGCAGCGAGAGAAACCAAACTGACACTACCTTTTTCAGCCCATCTGTTTTGTTTGACACTATGTAACGATGCGTAAACAGCCGCGGACCTCCCGGCGTTATACTCTGCGGCTAAATTTTGAAATCGACATACAAGGACTCGCCCATGAAAGCGTTCGGCAAAATCCTGGGTCTGGTACTTCTCGGGCTGTTGCTGATCATTGTGGCTCTGGGCTTTGCCCTGACCCACCTCTTCGATCCCAACGACTATAAAGACGAGATTCGCCAGATTGCCCGCGACAAGGCCCACATCGAGCTGACGCTCAATGGCGATATCGGCTGGAGCCTGTTCCCCTGGCTGGGCCTGGAGTTGCATGATGCCAGCGTGGCCACCCTGCACAACCCCGCCCAACCATTTGCCGACCTGCAGATGCTCGGCCTGTCGGTGCGCGTGCTGCCGCTGCTGCGCCGCGAAGTGCAAATGAGCGATGTGCGCGTCGAGGGCCTGAACCTGCGCCTGACCCGCGACAAGCAAGGCCATGGCAACTGGGAAGATATCGGCAAGGCACCGCCCGTTGCGGCTACCACCAGCGCCGAAGCGCCCGCCACGACTGCGCCAGCTACCGCGCCAACGCCGGAGAAACCGGCCCAACCAATCCGCCTGGACATCGACAGCCTGACGGTCAATAACGCCCGCATCGAGTACAACGACGAGCAGACCGGCAAGCAACTCAGCGCCGAAAGCATCCAACTGAGCACCGGTGCCGTGCATGAAGGCGCGAGCATTCCGGTCAAGCTCACCGCATTCTTCAGCAGCAACCAGCCGGTCATGCGGGTCAAGAGCGAGCTCAATGGCGAGCTGCGTTTTGATCGCGCCCTCAAGCGCTATCAGTTCGAAGACATGAAAGTCGCCGGCGAAGCCACGGGCGAGCCCCTGCAAGGCAAGACCGTAACGTTTGCCACCCAGGGCCAGTTGCTGGTGGACCTGTCGGCGAACATCGCCGAGTGGACCGGCCTCAAGCTCTCGCTCAACCAACTACGGGCACTGGGTGAACTGAAGGTCCACGACCTGGATAAAACCCCACAGATCAGCGGCGCCCTGTCGATTGCCCAGTTTGACCTGGCCAAGCTCCTCGACAGCGTCGGCCATCCAACGCCAGCCATGGCCCCAGAGAGCCTGAGCAAGGTCGAGTTGGTCAGCCGCCTGCAAGGCACGCCGTCGAGCGTGGCGCTGGAAGACCTCAACCTGAAAGTCGATGGCAGCACCTTCACCGGGCGCCTGGCGGTGGAAGACTTTGCCAAGCAATCCCTGCGCGTGCAGTTGAAGGCCGACACGTTCAACGCCGACCACTATCTGCCCGCCAAGTCCGAAGCAGCCAACAGCGCGGCCGTCGCGCGCCAGGCCGAAGTGCAGAGCAGCGAAGCCGGGGCCATGGCCGCCGGCGGCACCACGCCGTTGCCGGATGCGCCGACCAAAGGCGCCTGGAGCACCGATAAACTGCTGCCACTGTCACGCCTGCGCACCCTGGACGTGATTGCCGACCTGTCCTTCGGCCAACTGACCCTCGGCCAGTTGCCCATCGAGAACGCCACCCTCAAAGCCTCTGGCCAGGGTGGTCAGCTCAAGCTCGACACCTTGAGCGGCGGTCTCTACAACGGCACATTCCAGGCCAACGGCAACCTCGATGCCCGTGAAGATGTGCCGCTGTTGGCACTGCAGACCAAAATCAAGCAAGTGCCGGTCGAACGCGTCCTGCAGGCCCAGGGCAAAACCCCGCCGGTCAAAGGCCAGATCACCCTCGACAGCAACCTGACGGGTCGCGGCAACAGCCAGAAGGCGCTGATCGACAGCCTCAATGGCACCGCCAGCTTTGTGATCAACAATGGCGTGCTGCTCAACGCCAACATTGAGCAACAACTGTGCACCGGCATCGCCCTGCTCAATCGCAAGACCCTGGCCAGCGAACCGCGTGGCAAGGACACACCGTTCGAGGAGCTCAAGGGCAACCTGACCTTGCGTAACGGCGTGGCCAGCAACCCGGACCTGAAAGTGCGCATCCCCGGCCTGACCGTCAACGGCAATGGCGACATTGACCTGCGCGTGCTGGGCATGGACTACCGTGTGGGCATCATTGTCGAGGGTGACAAGCGCGACATGCCAGACCCGGCCTGCCAGGTCGGCTCGAACTTCCGAGGCATCGAAGTCCCGCTGCGCTGCCGTGGCCCGCTGGAGTTGGGCGCCAAGGCCTGCCGCCTGGATAAGGACGGCCTGGGCCAGGTTGCGGCCAAGATGGCCGGCAACAAGCTCAGCGAGAAAATTGAAGAGAAACTCGACAAGGTCAATCCCAAGCTCAAAGACGCCCTCAAAGGTTTGTTCAACCGATGAGAAACGAGCAATTCTCAGCGGCCGTACTGGACTGGTACGACCGCCATGGTCGCCATGACCTGCCTTGGCAGCAAGGCATTACCCCGTATCGGGTGTGGGTCTCGGAAATCATGCTGCAACAGACCCAGGTCAGCACCGTGCTCAATTACTTCGACCGCTTCATGGCCTCGCTGCCAACGGTCGAAGCGCTGGCCGCCGCGCCGGAGGACGAAGTGCTGCACCTGTGGACCGGGCTCGGTTACTACACCCGGGCGCGCAAC
This sequence comes from Pseudomonas sp. WS 5027, assembly GCF_012985695.1. Lineage (NCBI taxonomy): Bacteria > Pseudomonadati > Pseudomonadota > Gammaproteobacteria > Pseudomonadales > Pseudomonadaceae > Pseudomonas > Pseudomonas sp. WS 5027. The sequence continues at coordinate 278,440 of NZ_JAAQWU010000002.1, forward strand.
CTGCAAAAGACCGCGAAGATTGTCGTCGCCGAATACGGCGGCGAGTTTCCCCGCGATGTAGAAAAGCTTACCGAGCTGCCGGGCATCGGCCTGTCCACCGCCGGCGCCATCGCCAGCCTGAGCATGGGCCTGCGCGCACCGATCCTCGACGGCAACGTCAAGCGCGTGCTGGCTCGCTTTACCGCCCAGGAAGGCTATCCGGGCGAGCCCAAGGTGGCCAAACAGCTGTGGGCCACTGCCGAACGTTTTACCCCCCACGACCGCGTCAACGCCTACACCCAGGCGATGATGGACATGGGCGCCACCCTCTGCACCCGCAGCAAGCCCAGTTGCCTGCTGTGCCCCCTGGAAAAGGGCTGCGAAGCGCACATGCTGGGCCTGGAAACCCGCTACCCGATTCCCAAGCCCCGCAAGACCATCCCGCAAAAGCGCACGCTGATGCCCTTGCTGGCCAACCAGGAGGGCGCGATCCTGCTTTACCGTCGCCCTTCTACGGGCCTTTGGGGCGGGCTGTGGAGCTTGCCGGAGCTGGACGACCTGAACGACCTGGAACACCTGGCCAACCAGCACTCGCTGGCACTGGGCAAGCATCAGGAGCTACCTGGGCTGGTCCACACCTTCAGCCACTTCCAACTGGCTATCGAACCCTGGCTGGTGCAAGTCGAGGAATCGGCCCATCACGTGGCCGAGGCCGACTGGCTCTGGTATAACCTCGCCACCCCGCCGCGCCTGGGCCTTGCCGCCCCGGTGAAAAAACTGCTGAAGCGCGCGGCCGACGTATTGAACGCAGGAGTTTCGTCATGACCCGCACCGTTATCTGCCGCAAGTATCACGAAGAACTGCCCGCCCTGGAGCGCGCCCCGTTTCCGGGAGCCATGGGCCAGGACATTTTCGACCACGTTTCCGCCAAGGCCTGGACCGACTGGCAGAAGCACCAGACCCTACTGATCAACGAAAAACGCCTGAACATGATGAATGCTGAAGACCGCAAATATCTTCAGGGCGAGATGAAGAAGTACTTTTCCGGCGAGGATTACGCCAAGGCCGATGGCTACGTGCCGCCTGCTCAATAATTGAGCAAAAAACGGGGTTGGCACGTAAGCGACGGTAATAATTAAATATTTTTTGAAAACTTGCTTGACGACCCCCTGAAAAACCCGTTTAATGCGCCCCGTTGCCCAGATAGCTCAGTCGGTAGAGCAGGGGATTGAAAATCCCCGTGTCGGCGGTTCGATTCCGTCTCTGGGCACCACTAATTAGTTTCAGGTGGTGCAAACGTCATCTGAAACACACAAGAAACCCGCCTAGTGCGGGTTTTTTGTTGTCTGCGATTTGGTACGCCAGCGCCCCTCTGGTTACTTTAAGGTTAACGCCAAGCCTCACCGGCACTTGATGTGTTATTTATCGGGCTGCTCAATCGTCTAGCCTTAATCCAATCTTCAGCAAGGTAGTTACTTCCATGAACCGGTACTTGTTCTGCACGCTGTTAATGCTGACAGCGCTGCTCAGCGGATGCGCCACGACGATGGACGTCGCGATCAACGCAACCCCTGACCCGGACTATCACTTTGATCGACAGGCGCCAGTGCTGGTGACGTCGGTCAGCGGCAATGGCGAGAACGCGCTCAACGCCCGCTACTATCTGCGCGATATGGTCAGCGCCATGAAGGACCAGGGCTTTCGCGAGGTCTATACCGACATGACCCTGCCCAAGAATCGCGCACCGAAAATCACGATCACCCTCGACATCGACAGCCACCAGGTGACCTATCGCTATACCGCCACCGACTATGGGCAAGTGCCAACCAGCACTTCCACGGTGTGCAAGAACAGTAAGAAAAAAAGCGACCAGATGATCTGCACCAGCACACCGAACACCACCTATGGCCCGGTGGGCAGCTCGGAGCGCACCGCCTACACCACGCTCACCACCTTCACCGCCACAGCCCGGGATGAAGCGAGCAAACGTGCGGTGTACCTGCTGCGAGTGACGTCCTACAACAAGGACTGCCAGGCTGCCAAGGTCGAGGCCTTCCTGGTACAGCAGGGCCTGCAGAACCTGAATTTCCAGGATCGCGTGCAACGCAACTACAGCGTCACGATGCCTGAAGGGTATCGCTGCAAATAATTCATCCATGATGACGGTCACTTCGGAGTCAGCGGTCTCGGGCCCCAGCCCAGGATCAAAGACTCCGCAGCCTTGATCGCTCCCTCCCCGCGCAAGACCGCCCTATCGCCACCCCACGCATCGAATGCCTGCGGCCAAAAAGCCAGCACTGACCAGCACTCAACGTTGCTAATAGCAATTATTATCATTTAAGCTGGCGCGCAAAATATCCTCCCCCTGCATCACTAAAAATAATCAAGGAGCTGCGATGCCCTCTGCACGCGAGCCAGGTTCATGGTTGAAGGCGCTCGGCCTTGCCCCCTTCGGATTCGCTTCGATGCTGGTCCCGGTCGCAAACGCGGCCCAGGAAACAGGCCAACTCGAACTGCCCAGCCAAAGTATTACGGCAACTGCCTCAGAAGAAACCGCAGACGGCCCGATCAAAGGCTATGTCGCCAAGCGCAGTACAACGGGGGCCAAGACCGACACTCCGATTACTGAGATCCCCCAGTCGATTTCCGTCATCAGCGCCGACCGTATGCGTGATCAGGGCGCGCTGACCGTGCAAGACGCGTTGCGTTATGTTTCCGGTGTGCGCGCCGAAACCTTCGGGCTCGATAGCCGGGGAGACTGGTCGAAAGTGCGGGGCAGCTCACCTGCGCTGTTCCTTGATGGCTTACAGCAGAGCTTCGGCACTTACACCAACGTACGCACCGATCCCTTCACCCTGGAACGTCTTGAAGTGCTCAAGGGCCCGGCGTCGATGCTTTACGGGCAAAGTCCTGTGGGGGGCTTGATCAACCAAGTCAGCAAACGCCCCAAGGCCGAACAACACACCGAACTGCAACTGCAATACGGCAATTACAACCGCAAGCAGGTCGCCGTCGACACCACTGGCTCCCTGAACCCACAAGGCACGCTGTTGTACCGGCTGGTGGCGATTCAACGGGACAGCGACACCCAGGTTGATCATGTCAAAGACAACCGCCAGGTCCTGATGCCATCGCTGACCTGGCGCCCCAACGAAGATATCGACTGGACCCTACTGGCCAACATCCAGCGCGATGACAGCGGCTCCACCACGCAGTTCTTCCCGCATAAAGGCACCGTCTGGAATGCGCCCTATGGCCGGATCCACAGCAACCGATTCGCCAGCGAGCCAGGATTCGACGAATACGACAGTGACCAGACAGCCCTGACGTCGCAATTCTCGTGGCACGTGAACGACACATGGACGCTGCGACAAAACCTGCGTTGGCAGAAAAGCAAAGTCAGCTACCAGTCGATTTATTCGGTATTCAGCAAAAACCCACCGTTCAAGCCCGACAACCAGACCCTCGACCGCGTGTATTACGTTTCCAAACCAGAGGTCAAAGTCTGGGTCGCCGACCAAAACGCCGAGGCCCGATTCGACACCGGCCCGCTACAACACACGCTGCTGCTGGGGGGCGACTACCAGCACGCTGTCTCCAACCGCGACGGCGCCAGCGGCGCGGCAACACCACTGAACGTGTACGACCCGGTGTATGGCACCTTTGATCCCTCTATCATTCGCCTCACCGCAGACCCGGAACAACGGGTCATGCAGCGCGGGCTCTATGCCCAGGACCAGATCAAATACGAGCAGTGGTTACTGACCCTTGGCCTGCGTAAGGATTGGGCCTCCAGCCAGACCCAAGGCAAGGCCCAGCAGAAAGATGACAAGGTGACCGGCCGCGTGGGCCTGACCTACCTGTTCGACAACGGCATATCGCCCTACTTGAGCTACAGCGAATCATTCCAACCCCAGATCGGCCTCAACCAGCGAACGCTTGACCCCTATGTACCGCTCAAGGGCAAACAGTGGGAGCTGGGCGTGAAATACCAGCCCGTTGGCAGCAACAGCCTCTATACCGCTGCGGTGTATGACATTCGCGAGCAAAACCGCCGCATGCCCGACCCCCTGGATGCGATGAACACCCTGCAAAGTGGTGAAACCCGCGCCCGTGGGCTGGAGCTCGAAGCTCTGGTGACGGTCACGCCCGACTGGGACCTGATTGGTACCTACAGCTACACCGACACCACCGTCCTCAAGGGCTCACCCGCCGAACAAGGCAAACGCCTGGCCAGTGTTCCAGAGAACATGGCGTCGGTATGGAGCCAGCATCGGTTCAGCATCGGTGACCTATCCGGGTTCAGTGTCGGTGCAGGCGTTCGCTATGTAGGAACAAGCTGGGATGGGGCCGACCGCCTGAAAACGCCATCTACCACCCTGGTGGATGCGATGCTCGGGTACCAATACCAGAACTGGAACCTGACCCTCAACGCGACCAATCTTGAAGACAAGACCTACTACACGACATGCCTGGCGCGAGGCGACTGCTTCATCGGCAACCGCCGCACGCTCGTCGGTACGCTGGCCTACAACTTTTGATCGAGCTTTAAGATCACGGCACGCGAAACACCAGCAGCGGGTTGTCATTGAGCCGCCCATTGAACACTGGAGCCAGGTGCTCCAGCGGCGTGCCTTGCAGCAGTTGGGTTTCCTTGCGCGCGACGATGACCCAGGACGAGCGCGGCAGCGCGCTCAATTGCGCAAGGTTGTCACGCCCGATAAACAGCGGCTGCTCGTCATGGTCCAGGTTCATGATGTAGCGAATGGCCCAGGTATCCTTGCCGAGGTTGAGAAACACCAACGGCCCGGGGTTCTCGGCGCGCAGGGTTTGCACCGCACCCACAAAGGTTTTGGTGTCGAATTGCAGATCCTTGGCCGGCTCGACAACCGTCACCAATACCAGCCATTGAGTGCCCAGCGCGATCAGGCTGAGCACCACCAGTCGCGCCCCCACACGGCCGCGCAAACGGCGCCAGGCAACCACCGCCGCCAGTTGCAGGATGATCAGCAGCGCAATCAATCCCGGCACCGAAACATCCGGCCAGAAACCGTGCTTGCTCCACAGGTGCCGGCAAACCAATACCACGACAACTCCCAGCAGCGGCAGGATCGCCACCAGCCACTCATAACCCCGACGCACGCCAAGCAACCAACCCCGGGCCTGAAGCAGCCCATAGGCCGCCACAGCGGCAAACATCGGGACCATGGGCACGATGTAGTAGGCGCGTTTGAAGTTCGGCACCGACAACCCCAGCAGGATCATCAAGCCACAACCACCCAGGCGCAGCATCAACCGCACATCGGCATCATCATTGCGCGTCGTCCATGTGTGACGCAGGGCAATCAACGTCGCCAGCGCCAGCGGTATCACCGGGAAATAACGGTACAAGCTCAGTTGAAGGTAGAAGTAGAACGGTTCACCACTTTCATCGAGGCGACCGGCCACCTGCATCTTCTGCACCTCATCGGCAAACCCTTCACCACCGCTGATCCGTGCCAGCTTCAGCAGCACCCACCAACAGGCCAAGAGCAGGACCAGGCCGATTACCCCGTGGGCAATTACCTTTTTGATTAAGCCAATCTTCTCTTCTCGCGAGCCAGCAGGCCCCATTGCCCAATACACACAGGCAACACCACAGACCTCGATCAGCCCCAAAGGGCCGCGAATGGCAAATGCCGCCACGAACAAGGGAAAGATTGCGTATTGGCGCAGCCTTGAGCCCAAACGCTCACCGGTGTGCAGTAGGTAAAAACACCCAAGACACAGCAGCGAGACCATCTGATCCAGACACACCGAGCGCGACTTCTCCAGCAATTGCGCAGTCGATGCCGTGAGCAATACCGTCAGCAACGCCCATGCCCGCCCAGAAGGCACCAGCAAACGGTAGACCAGCGCCATGACCCCGGCCGACGCCAGAGCGGTGGGCAGGACGTTAGCCAGGTCATTAGGCGCACCGAACAGCCGGGCAAAGAACAGGCTGAAATAGGTCGCGGTACCCGGGTAATCCGGGTAAGGCTCACCGTAGGTGGTGGGGAAGAAGCTCGCACCGTGGCGAAACATCTCCTGCATAAACACCGCCCAACGCCCGTCAAACCCTTGAGGCTGTTGATCCCAGATGCCTAGGGTAAATAGCAACAAGGCCACCAGAAAAACACCCAGGGCCTCCACACGAAAACGGTTGCGGTGTTCCATGCTTTAACCTGCCAGGCCGGGAGAGATGCAGGCGTATATTGCCGCCAGCGCGCCTGAATCGCGCCTGAACCAAATGCAACATTCCCTCCCTCACCACCGATCGGCAGTCACACTTAAAGATTACGGGCCTTTGCCCATCGATTTTGTTAGCGTCAACTTCCAATAAAAACTGCGCATGGGCAGCCCTTGCCCCATCGAAAGCGCATGGATCGAGGCCCGTCATGAATCTGCCCACCCACCTTCACCCCGAGGCATTCCGTGAGCCCGCCGCCGATAGCTACCCCATAGGTGGCTTCACCTGGCGTCATATCCGCACCGATATCGAACGCCCGGTAGTGATCATCAACGCCGCCACCTCGGTGCGCTGCCGGCACTATTCACGCTTTGCCGACTACCTGTTTGCCAACGGTTTTGATGTGATTACCTACGACTATCGCGGCATCGGCGAATCGCGCAGCGGCTCATTGCGCGGGTTCAAGGCCTCGTGGTCGGACTGGGGCCGGCTGGATTTCGAGGCCATCTTGCAGCGTGCGCAGCGCGAGTTTGCCGGGCAACCCATTGATGTGGTCGGCCACAGCTTTGGCGGCTGTGCGGCCGGGCTCGGAGCGTCGGGGGCGGCGATCAGGCGCTTGGTCACCGTGGGGGCGCAGTTTGCCTACTGGCGCGACTATCAAGCGGCCGGCCGCTGGCGGATGTTTGCCAAGTGGCATCTGGTAATGCCGCTGGTGACCGCCGTATGCGGGTATTTCCCGGGCAAGCGCCTGGGTTGGCTGGAAGACACGCCTGCGGGGGTGGTGCGCGACTGGAGCACACCCACGCCCACCTACGAGACGCGGCCCAGCGGGCGCACCCTGGACGAGCTGCCCTTTGCCCGGGTGAAGGCACAGATCCTGGCGGTCAGCATCAGCGACGACCCATTTGGCACGGTGCCCGCCATCGAGCGCCTGCTGAATTACTTCCAGGCCAGCGAACGCACGCACTGGCGCATCGCGCCGATGGATATTGGCGAAGAGGCCGTCGGGCATTTCGCGTTTTTCCGTAGTGAATATCAGGATCGCTTATGGCCGATTGCCCTGGCGTGGCTGCAGCACGGCCAACTGGCGGCCGACACGCCGGGGGCGCAGCTGTAGAAACCCTTGGGATTTCGCCCGACCTGCGCTTCAATACGCCACCCAGATCCTGACCCAAGGACGTGAGCCCATGGCTTCGCCAGACAAGCAGCAAAAACGTGCCCAGCGGGCAAAAGCCAAGGCCAAGCAGAACCGCACCCAACGCGCCAACGCGCCGAAGCAGGATGCATTTGCCGGTGACGACGACCGCATTGATCTTGAGTCGGTGGACTTGACCGAGCTTTTCGTGGAGATGCGCACAGCCGGCGAGACCAGCCAGCAGGCGCTGTGTGCAGCGTTCCTGGCGCACCCGCTGCTGGCGTTGGTGCTGGAACAGGAAGGCGAAGAAAACGCCACAGACTTTATCCTGGCGGCGCTGATCGAGTATCGGCAGTGGTCCACCGACAGCGACGATGAAGCGGCGGCGTTGGCGTGGATTGAATCGCCAGCGTTTCAGGCCGATTACGTCGCGGCGTCACAAGCACTGACCCCTGCGCAAGATTGATACAAAACCCATGTAGGAGCGAGCTTGCTCGCGAAGAACTCAAGAACAACGCGTTTACCCAGGCAGTGCGCGTTATCGTTGACGTTTTTCGCGAGCAATCTCGCTCCTACAGTATTTCGTGGCGTTAGCAGCCAGCAGGCCGATTACGTGGCCGCGTCGCAGGCACTGACCAATTCGCAGGATTGATACAAAACCACTGTAGGAGCGAGCTTGCTCGCGAAGAACTCAAGAACAACGCGTTTACCCAGGCAGCACGCGTTATCGTTGACGTTTTTCGCGAGCAAGCTCGCTCCTACAGTATTTCGTGGCGTTAGCAGCCAGCAGGCCGATTACGTGGCCGCGTCGCAGGCACTGACCACTTCGCAGGATTGATACAAAACCCATGTAGGAGCGAGCTTGCTCGCGAAGAACTCAAGAACAACGCGTTTACCCACGCAGCACGCGTTATCGTTGACGTTTTTCGCGAGCAAGCTCGCTCCTACAGTATTTCGTGGCGTTAGCAGCCAGCAGGCCGATTACGTGGCCGCGTCGCAGGCACTGACCACTTCGCAGGATTAATACAAAACCCACGTAGGAGCGAGCTTGCTCGCGAAGAACTCAAGAACAACGCGTTTACCCAGGCAGTGCGCGTTATCGTTGACGTTTTTCGCGAGCAAGCTCGCTCCTACAGTATTTCGTGGCGTTAGCAGCCAGCAGGCAGATTACGTGGCCGCGTCGCAGGCACTGACCAATTCGCAGGATTGATACAAAACCCATGTAGGAGCGAGCTTGCTCGCGAAGAACTCAAGAACAACGCGTTTACCCACGCAGCACGCGTTATCGTTGACGTTTTTCGCGAGCAAGCTCGCTCCTACAGTGGAGGGGGGCTGATCAATTCAGCACTGCAGTCCCGAGGTTGCGGGCTCTGCGCCGGCTCGCCACCAGCAACCCCGCCACCACCACCAGCAAGCTCAACACACCGGTCGCAATAATCTCCACCCGGTGCGCTTCCTGGAACAGCATGATGGTCAACGCACCGACGATAAATACGATCACTGCGTAGGTCAGGCCCGGAAACAGCCACATCTTGAAGGCAATCTTCTCGCCAGCCGCCGTACGTTTCTGACGCATGCGCAGTTGCGACACGGCAATCACCAGGTACACCAACAGCGCAATCGCGCCGGAGCTGGCCAGCAGGAATTCAAACACTGCCGCCGGCGCCACGTAGTTGGCGAATACCGCGAGGAACGCCGCGCCCGTGGACAGCATCACTGCCCAATAAGGCGTGCCGCTTTTGTTGGTGCGTTTGGCCACCGCCGGTGCATCGCCACGACGCCCCAGGGAAAACAGCATGCGCGACGCGGTGTACAGCGCCGAGTTCAGGCAACTGGTCACGGCGACCAATACCACCAGATCGACGATCAGCTTGGCATTCGGGATGCCCATACGCTCCAGCACAGTCTGGTAGGAACCTACAGCCGCCAGGGTCGGATCGTTCCACGGCACCAGGGCCACGACGATGAAGATCGACACCAGGTAGAACAAGCCGATCCGCCAGATCACCGAGTTGGTGGCCTTGGTGATCTGCTGGCCAGGGTTTTTCGATTCTGCGGCCGCGATGGTCACGATCTCAGTGCCCATGAACGAGAACATGGTGGTCAGGATCGCTGCGAGCACCGCCCCCATGCCGTTGGGCAAGAAGCCTTGGGTGTCGAACAGGTGCGAAACGCCGCTGACCTGGCTACCCGGCAGAAAGCCGAAGATCGCCAGCACGCCGAGGATCACAAAGCCGATGATCGCCACCACCTTGATCAGGGCAAACCAGAACTCGAACTCGCCGTAGTTCTTCACACTGAACAGGTTGGTAGCGGTCAGCAGCAAGGTAATGACCAGGGTGAACGCCCAGATCGCCACGTCGGGGAACCAGGCGTGCAGGATGGTCGCGGCGGCGTTGGCTTCGAGGGGAATGACCAGCACCCAGAACCACCAGTACAGCCAGCCGATGGTAAAACCGGCCCAATGGCCGATGGCCCGGTCGGCGTAAGTGGAAAAAGAACCGGTGTCGGGAGACGCGACGGCCATCTCGGCCAGCATGCGCATCACCAGTACCACCAGCGTACCGGCCGCAGCATAGGCCAGCAGCACGGCGGGGCCGGCTGCCGCAATCGCGTGGCCGGAGCCGACAAACAAACCGGCGCCAATCACACCGGCAATCGACAGCATGGTGACATGCCGCGGTTTGAGCCCCTGTTCGAGGTCATTGGAGCTTTGCGTACTACTCATTGACACACCTTTGCGAGGAATTGCGTATTCGGTCCACCCGGCTTGCTGCGCTTTCGTGAAAAGAAACAAACGGGGCGTTCTTTATTTTTTACGCAAGATTTGCGCCAAAATGTTACAAAGCCAAGATTGACGCGGCCTGTAGGACAATCCTTCAACGCTCGCAAGCCATTGAGATTAATGGCAATCCGCCACAACGTTACCAGCCGACTCACTTCCAGAACGCATGGGCGCACCAAAAACACACACAGAAAGTAAGTGACGCCCAATTAAAGGGCTGATAGGCACCGTTTACCCGTTTAACCCTTCCAACACCCGGCCAAAGCTGGCACCATCGCGCCCTTTTTTACGCGACTGCCACGGGTTTATCGGTTAAAACGGTTGTTCGGTTGTTGATGGCGCGACACGCTGCTGTGCCGATGCGACAACCTGTCACACACCGCCTGTTTAACGCCCGTGGCGCTGTTGGCTGTCATCCGAACGCTATGCTAGCTTGGCGCCACGCCAGGAAGGCGACCCAACAGCAGGAACGCAATGAACACAATGAGGACCACTCATGGCTTTGGCCGCGCCCGCGCTTGAAATCCGCAACTTGCATAAACGCTATGGTGAGCTGGAGGTGCTTAAAGGTATCTCGCTGACCGCTCGCGACGGCGATGTGATCTCGATCCTGGGCTCCTCCGGTTCCGGCAAGTCCACGTTCCTGCGCTGCATCAACCTCTTGGAAAACCCGCACCAGGGCCAGATCCTGGTGGCCGGCGAAGAGCTCAAGCTCAAGGCCGCAAAAAACGGTGAGCTGATGGCCGCCGACGGCAAGCAGATCAATCGTCTGCGCAGCGAAATCGGCTTTGTGTTCCAGAACTTCAACCTCTGGCCACATATGAGCATCCTCGACAACATCATCGAGGCCCCGCGCCGCGTGCTCGGCCAGAGCAAGGCCGAAGCCATCGAAGTGGCCGAGGCGCTGCTGGCCAAGGTCGGCATTGGCGACAAACGCCACGCCTACCCGGCGCAATTGTCCGGCGGCCAGCAACAGCGCGCCGCCATTGCCCGCACGCTGGCGATGCAACCCAAAGTTATTCTGTTCGATGAACCCACTTCGGCACTTGACCCGGAAATGGTTCAGGAAGTACTTAATGTGATCCGCGCGCTGGCCGAAGAAGGCCGCACCATGCTGCTGGTCACCCACGAAATGGGCTTTGCCCGCCAAGTGTCCAGCGAAGTGGTGTTCCTTCACCAAGGCCTGGTCGAAGAGCAAGGATCGCCACAGCAGGTGTTTGAAAACCCGCTTTCGGCGCGCTGCAAACAATTCATGTCCAGCAACCGCTAACGGAGCAACATGCATGCAGAACTATAAAAAATTCCTCCTGGCCGCCGCCGTTTCCATGGCATTCAGCGCCACGGCCATGGCCGAGACTTTGAAAATGGGGATCGAAGCGGCCTACCCGCCCTTCAACAATAAAGACGCCAGCGGCAACGTTGTCGGCTTCGACAAAGACATCGGCGACGCCCTGTGCGCCAAGATGAAAGTCGAGAAGTGCGAAGTGTATGTCTCGGATTGGGACGGCATCATCCCGGCCCTGAACGCCAAGAAGTTCGACTTCCTGGTGTCGTCGCTGTCGATCACCGACGAGCGCAAGCAAGCCGTTGACTTCACCGACCCGTACTACTCCAACAAGCTGCAGTTCATCGCGGCCAAATCCATCAAAGACTTCAAGACCGACGCCGACTACCTCAAAGGCAAGATCATCGGTGCACAACGCGCGACCTTGGCCGGTACCTACCTGGAAGACAAACTGCCAGACACCACCGCCAAGCTCTACGACACCCAGGAAAACGCCTACCTCGACCTGACTTCCGGCCGCCTGGACGGGATGCTCGCCGACAAGTACGTGCAATACGAGTGGCTCAAGAGCAAAGACGGTTCGGCCTATGAGTTCAAAGGCGATCCGGTTGTAGAAAGCGACAAGATCGGCATCGCCGTGCGTAAAGGCGACCCACTGCGCGAGCGCCTGAACAAGGCCCTGGCGGAAATCAAGGCCGACGGCACCTACAAGAAGATCAACGACAAGTACTTCCCTTTCAGCATCGAATGATCCTGATTGGCCAGACCGGCGCGCTCCGTTGAGCGCGCCGGTTTTTCGCAAGCCTTGCGCGATATGAAAAAACCATGAATTTCGATCTCTACGGATTCGGCCCCGCACTCGCTGCCGGCGCGCTGATGACCGTCAAACTGGCACTCACGGCGTTATGCCTGGGGCTGGTGCTCGGCCTGGCCGGCGCCCTGGCCAAGACTTCCCCGTACAAGTTCCTGCAATGGCTTGGCGGCGCTTACTCGACCATTGTGCGTGGCATTCCCGAACTGCTGTGGGTCCTGCTGATCTATTTCGGCACGGTCAATATGATGCGGGCTCTGGGAGAGTTTTTCGGCAACCCCGACCTGTCGCTCAGCGCCTTCGCCGCCGGGGTGATCGCCCTGGGCCTGTGCTTTGGCGCCTACGCTACCGAGGTGTTCCGTGGCGCGATCCTGGCGATTCCCAAGGGCCACCGTGAAGCGGGCATTGCCCTGGGCCTGTCGAAGCTGCGCATCTTCACCCGGCTGATCATGCCGCAGATGTGGCGCATCGCCCTGCCGGGCCTGGGCAATCTGTTCATGATCCTGATGAAGGACACCGCACTGGTCTCGGTGATCGGCCTGGAAGAAATCATGCGCCACGCGCAAATCGGCGTGACCGTCACCAAGCAGCCTTTCACCTTCTTCATGGTCGCGGCCTTTATGTACCTGGGCCTCACCGTCCTGGCCATGGCCGGCATGTACTTCCTGGAAAAACGCGCCGCTCGCGGCTTTGCGAGGAGCACGCAATGAACGGCGACTATAGCTGGCTGTCGCATTTCGACCTGGGCCTGAACTGGGCAGTAATCATCAAGTGGCTGCCACGACTGGCCCAGGGCGCGACCCTGACCCTGGAACTGGTGGCCATCGCCGTGATCGCCGGCCTGCTGCTGGCGATCCCCCTGGGCATCGCCCGGTCCTCACGCCTGTGGTACGTGCGCACCCTGCCCTATTGCTACATTTTCTTCTTTCGCGGCACACCGCTGCTGGTGCAGCTGTTTTTGGTGTACTACGGCCTGGCGCAATTCGATGCCGTGCGCGAAAGCGCCTTGTGGCCGTACCTGCGGGACCCGTTCTGGTGCGCCACCGTCACCATGACCCTGCACACCGCCGCCTACATCGCCGAAATCCTGCGCGGCGCGATCCAGGCCATCCCGCCTGGTGAGATCGAAGCGGCGCGGGCGCTGGGCATGTCCAAGCCCAAGGCGCTGTTCTACATCATCCTGCCGCGTGCGGCGCGCATCGGCCTGCCGGCCTACAGCAACGAAGTGATCCTGATGCTCAAGGCCAGCGCCCTGGCCAGTACGGTGACCTTGTTGGAACTGACTGGCATGGCCCGTACCATCATTGCCCGTACCTACCTGCCGGTGGAGATCTTCTTTGCCGCCGGGATGTTCTACCTGCTGATGGCCTATGTACTGGTGCGCGGCTTCAAACTGCTGGAACGCTGGTTGCGGGTCGATGCCTGCCAGGGACGCTGATACCCGGTTGACGGGCGAGCGCCTGCTGGAACGCTTCCTCGCGCTGGATGCGTTCCTCACCGAACATCAAGGGCTGTGGCGACCACGGCCCTTTACCCATCTGCAATTGCCTTGGGAAACCCAGCATCCGCAACTGGCCCAATGGCTGCGCCAGCGCTCGCTGGCAGAGGCCGAAAGCAGCCACAACCTGCCCACCGAACTACAGGCGCCGGCGCCGTTTCCCCAATGGGCGCAGCTGGCCGCGCACCTGAGTGCTGTGGATAAGTTACCGTCAGGCGCGCTGCATACGCCGCCGTCGCGCCTGAATGTGGATGTACCCGGGCGCAAATGGCAACAAATCGAGGCGTTTGGCGCCGCCCTGCAGTTTGCCCAGCGCCCCACCCGTTGGCTCGACTGGTGCGCCGGCAAAGGCCACCTCGGCCGTCGGCTGCTGCAACCGGGGCAAGAGTTGACCTGCCTGGAATACGATCCAGCGCTGGTTGCCGCAGGCAAAGCCCTCAGTGATCACCATCGATTGCCAGCGCTGCATCGCGAGCAAGATGTGATGGCCGAGGACGCCGCGCAGCAACTCACCCGCAAACACACCCCGGTTGCCCTGCATGCCTGCGGCGATCTGCACGTGCGCCTGCTGCAACTGGCCAGCGCCGCCGGCTGCATGCACCTGGCCGTGGCGCCATGCTGTTACAACCGCATCGGCAGCGAGCAGTACCAGGCGCTATCGACCCCGGCCCGCGCTTCGGCACTGCGCTTGTCGCGAGAAGATCTTGGCCTGCCCCTGAGCGAAACCGTCACCGCGGGTGCGCGGGTGCGCCTGCAACGCGATACATCCATGGCCCGGCGCCTGGGCTTCGACCAGTTACAGCGGCAACTGCGCGGGCGTGATGAGTACCTGCCCACGCCTTCGCTGCCCAGCGAATGGCTGAACCGCCCCTTCGCTGATTACTGCCGGCACCTGGCGGCGCTCAAGGGCTTATCCACAGGCGAACAGGATTGGCCAAGCCTGGAGCAGCACGGCTGGCAACGCCTGGCGCAGGTACGAAATCTGGAGTTGGTGCGTGGCCTGTTTCGCCGCCCACTGGAAGTGTGGCTGGTTCTGGATCGGGCACTGTTTCTGCAAGAAAACGGCTACAAAGCTCAAGTCGGCCACTTCTGCGAAACAGCGCTTACACCGCGCAACCTGATGGTGCTCGCCGAGCGCGATTAAAGGGCAACGCACCCTGTGGATAACTCTGTTGATGGATTTTTGGAGCCCCCCGTAAATTCGGGGTTCACAGGCCAAAATGCTGACTGGTTATTTTTTGTTCAAAAAATAAAACGCACGCAAAACAGGCAGTTGCAGCGTAATGAGAACAGCTCCACAAAATGACTGTTTCAACAGCTGTCCGACTAACGGATTGTGCATAAGCATCTGCACCTAACCTTATAAGACGCCGTCCAATCGCTGACACAGCTCATGGATATCGTCACAGGCCATGCTCGCCGCCGCGCTGTCCAGCGGGTCCTCGCCAAAGGCCAGCGCCTCACTGATCATCGGGTCACGATGGATCACTTCCAGGCCGTTTTCCCCAAGGCGCTGCTGGAATAAGTCCAACATATCCAGGCTGAAGGCGCTGCCTTCGTCCAGTTGGTTGACGAACACGTGGCAACGCAGTGCCGAGGGGCGCGCCAGGTGCGGCGCCAGCAACCGTTGCATCTGCTCCAGTGCGCCCAGTGATGTCGCATCCGCCAGGGCCACCACCACCGCGGTATCGGCGACATGCAGTGCCTGGTGCAGGTAGACGTTATTGCCGGCGGGAGTGTCAATGATGACCGTGTCCTGCTCACTCAAGCCCAGGTGCGATAAATGCTGCGCCAGCCACTCCGGATCCTGCTTGAGCCAGCGTTGCAGGTCTTCTTGCTGCTGCATGTCGGTCTCGCCAAAGAGCACCACCCGGCAGCCGCCAAAACCGGGCTGGGCGAGGTGATCCCACGGTCGGTTGCACAGGCTGGCGCGACCGAGTCCCGGAGTGTCCAGAGGTAAGCCGAAATGCAGGTGCAGGGCGTTTTGCGGGTCCAGTTCCAAGACCGTCACCGCACGCCCCAGGCGTTGCAAGCCACTGCCCAATAACGTCGCCAGTGTGCTGCGCCCCACCCCACCATTGAACGACGCCAACACCACGACCCGCGCGCGGCAGGCCGGCATGGCAGTTGGCTGGGGTTGCTCAGCGGGGGAGCGTACGTCGTCCAGGGGGGTGTCTTCGAAGAACTGCAACGTCGACGTTATCTGCAGCTCATGACTAGCAGTATTCTTTGCGAAACCTTCGTCGGCCTGGCTCACAGACCCTCCTCCCTTATCACGGCACCTCTTATAGAACCTGGGTGCATTTGTTGTTCAAGGAGTGTGTGACAGGACTAGGAGGGTGTCATTATTTTGGTGTTTTTTATCATGATAATTGCGACGAACGGCCAATCGTCAATTTAACGACTCTCCTTTATCCGCTCCCACTGCTGCGCAACCTGCTCGGCACTGGACGCACTGACCCGCGCCAGGTCCACGGGATATTCCACCCCAGGATTCTCGACAAACCGCGTCGCAGTAAATTGACCGTTGCTGGCCCGCAGGATGTAGCCGGTGTCCTGGCATTGCCCCGACGCCAGGAACACCACCCCCGGCGCCACCCACTCAGGCTTGAGATTATCCGGCTCGCCCTCAACACCCCACATACGCGTCTTGGCCACCGGCGACACCGCATTGACCAGAATCCCGTCCTTCGCGCCTTCCATACTCAGGGCATTCATGATGCCCAGTTGCGCCATTTTCCCGGCCGCATAGGCCACCAGACCGGGCTGGGCATATTGCTGGTACATCGCCCGATCCGAAGACGTCAGCACCACCCGCGCCGCCGCAGAGTGCTTGAGGTGTTTCCAGGCATGTTTACATAGCCATATGGGCGTATAGATATTGATATCCAGCGCACGCCCGACAAACGCCGCGTCCGCCTCCTCAATGGCTTGATAACCCACCCAGCCGGCGTTATGAATCAGGATATCCAACTGCCCAAATGCGGCGATGGCCACCTCGACCAACTGCCGGCACCCTTGCTCGCTGGACACGTCGCCCTGATGATCAACCACCCTCAACCCCTGAGCCTGCAAACGACGCGCCGCGTCCTGGGCGATGGAATTGTCGCCGCCCGAACCGAGGTGATCAGCGCCGATATCACTGACCACCACACTGGCCCCGCGCCGGGCCAAGGCTTGCGCGTAAACGAAACCCAAGCCACGGCCTGCGCCGGTGATAACGGCGGTTTTTCCTGCGAAGTTCATTGGTTTTTCCTCATTGAGTGCCACCTCAACTTAACAATGAACAACGCTGTTGTTTAATACTGATCAAGGGGCGGTTTGATACCTTCTGCGTATCAAGCCTGGCGCCACCCCAGGGCCTCGGCACCGGCACTCATCAGCCTTCGCGAAACCGCTGGAGCGCACGCCCGTCAGGGGAAAAACCGGGTTCTGAAAAATAGTCAGAATTCAGGGGTTTACAGAACCTTTCCAATCGCTATAATCGTCGCCCTAACACGCCGGTATAGCTCAGTTGGTAGAGCAACTGACTTGTAATCAGTAGGTCCCGGGTTCGACTCCTGGTGCCGGCACCATACAAAACAAAGCCCCCACAGAAATGTGGGGGCTTTGTTGTTTCTGGGGTTCGGGGCTTTGAACGTCCCCACCCTTGCCACTCACCGTGTACATCCTCTTCACTTTCTTCACCTAGCCATTGCCTAGCTCCATCCGAGCACCTGACGTACGTAAAGCCTGCAATTGGTCCTCTTCCCCGTGGGTGGAACTGGCAGCTTTCGCCCCCATAACAGCCCTCCACTCGATTCGCCCTCACGAATGCAAGCTGCCGCAAATTAGCGGCTGCAACGATGTGGCTATTAGAACTTCAGCAATTTGCTAGAGGGTGTACCATCAGGTGCTGTTCATCAGATATTAGTCAGTCATGTCCACGCTTAGCGAAGAGAGCCGCCAGATCGTAGCTTCTCTGGCGCACCGTGCTGGTCCGCACGCTGACACTGCAAGCATCGCCACGGCGATAGTTTCGATATTGCAGGATATGGACGCATCGCTTGCGCCCATCATCGGCCAGCAGGGAGTTGCCGCGCTTTACCGTCGCAGCCTCCACCTGTGTGTCTCTACCCATCCACGGTTGGCCAGCATCTATGACAATGTGTTGGTCACAGCGGATCTGATTGCCCTCAAATCACTACTCGTCGAACAGAACGAAACCGATACGTTGTTTTTCGGTGAGGCGTTGCTGACGACCCTCTACGAGCTATTGGTTACGTTAATCGGGCCCTCACTCACCGCGCGTTTGCTTGCTGACGTGTGGACGCCTTCTTCGAGCGACACCTCTTCGCAGGAAATTTCGCCATGAGTACCAAAGTGACTATCAACCGTCTGGCCACGGGCGTGCCAGGACTGGACGAGGTCCTGGGCGGCGGCTTGCCGGAGTTTTCGTTCAATCTGATCGCTGGCCCCCCGGGCTGCGGCAAGACCACCTTGGCGCACCAGATGATGTTTGCCCTGGCGACGCCTGAGCGTCCAGCGCTGTTCTTTACAGTACTCGGTGAGCCGCCGTTGAAAATGCTGCGCTATCAGCAGCAATTTGACTTCTTCGACAACGAGGCGATAAACCAGTCGATTCGTTATATCAACCTGGCCAACGACACCCTTGCCGGGGATCTGGATGAAGTATTGCGGCGGATCGTCAGCGAGGTGGAAAAATATTCGCCGGCGCTGGTGTTTGTAGATTCATTCCGCTCTGTGGTCCTGGCTAGCCAGACCGAGGACAACCCAAACAACAACCTGCCGCAGTTCGTTCAGCAACTGGGCATGTTGATGACCACTTGGCAGGCGACGACCTTCCTGATCGGCGAGTACTTCACTGAAACCGACACCAACCCGATTTTCACCGTAGCCGACGGCCTGATCTGGCTGCGCCAGAGCGTCGACCGCAACTCGATGGTGCGCAAGATGGAAATCATGAAGATGCGCGGCCAGCCGACGTTGCCGGGGTTGCATACCTTCCGTATCTCGACTTCAGGGATCAAGGTATTTGCGCCCGCCTCCCACGCTGTTTTTGCAGATGCGCCGCAGGCGTCCCCGCCCCAACGCCTGAACATGGGGGTGCCCGCGCTTGACGAGATGCTGGGCGGCGGCCTGCCTAGGGGGTATTCGCTGTTGGTAGCTGGGCCATCGGGTTCGGGCAAAAGCATTCTGGCCGCGACTTTCCTCGCCGAAGGCGCGCGTAATGGCGAAACCGGGGTGATCGCGATGTTCGAGCAACGCCCCAGCCATTTGCAGAACACCAAGTTGATGGCGTTGATCCAAAATGGCCAGGTCGGCCTGGTGGACAGTCGCGCACCGGACCTGTCCATCGATGAAATCGTGCAATTGCTGCTGAGCGAGATCAGCCGTTTAAAAGCGACCCGCGTGGTCATAGATTCGCTGTCGGGTTTCGAGCTGGCGTTGGCGCCGACCTTCCGTGCGGATTTTCGCGAATCGCTTTCACGGATGGTCACTGCACTGACCGCAACCGGAGTAAGCGTGTTGATGACCTCAGAGCTTGAGGACCGCTACACCGACCTGCGCTTCAGTCCTTACGGTACGGCGTTTCTCACCGATGCGATCATCGTCCAACGTTATATTGAAGTTCAGAGCCGCCTGCTGCGGATCATGGCTGTGGTCAAGGTGCGTGCTAGCGTGCATTCCGATGAATTGCGCCAATATCACATCAATGACAACGGCCTGCAGATTGGTGAAATGCTCGCTGATCAGGAGGGGTTACTGGGTGGTCGTCCGACCAAGCAAAACACAGGGGAGCTGAAAATATTTGAGCCCGACTCATGAGCAAGAGCGCCGGCGAGAACGAACGTGAGAAGGCAAATGCCGCTCATGAGTTGTTCTTGCTTGGTCAAAAAACGGTTGAAGCGCGCGCCGCTTTGGCTGCTCTGCAACAACAGTTGAGTGATGTCAGCAGTCGTTTGGTAGATACCCAGCAAGTAGAAAAAGTGATTGAGGCCAATCAACAGTTGGTGTTGACCCTACTTTTGGCCCAGTCAGACGCAGTAGATCCGCCTCGCTTGAGTGAACTGCATTTATACGAGGAACTGCGCGAGGCTAACGCGCAACTGGTCATCGCGGCGCTCAGTGCCCAGGATCTTCAGGCAACAGCCGAACGTGCGTTGAGTCAGCAGAAAAGTATCCTTGCGATGGTCGCCCATGAACTACGAAACCCGCTGACCCCTATCAGCATGATTGCAGAGCGGATGGTACGGCTGCCTAGCGATCAACTGCCGCGAATGCGTGAGTTGATTGAGAGCCAGGTACAGCATATTTCACAGTTGGTTGATGATCTGCTGGATGTCTCCCGCGCCAGCACGGGCAAGCTTCGAATCAATCGCCGTGACGTCGATATGATGCAAATTCTGAGTGGTGCGATTGATGCCTGTCGCCCGATCATGAGTGCTCGACAGCACCATTTCGACGTCCATCTTCCCAGTGCCCCTTTAATGGTCAATGGCGATCCAGGGCGTCTCGCGCAGATTCTCAACAATCTTCTGGCCAATGCGGCCAAGTACACGCCGACCGGCGGCAGCATCAAGCTGTGTGTCACGGTAGAGGCAAGCGTTTTGAAGATTAGTATTTCCGATAATGGAATCGGTGTAACGGCCAAAGCCCTGCCGTTTATTTTTGACCCATATGTTCAAGACTCTCACGCCATAGGATTCAACGGAGCTGGCTTGGGTATTGGGCTGACCGTCGTTCGGGAATTGGTCGACGCCCATGGCGGCACGGTCAGGGGTATTAGTGAGGGGAGCGGCAAAGGGAGCGAGTTTATCGTGACGCTACCGTTAGTGGACTGCCAGGAGTGCGGTGAGCAGTGACGGTTCCAAGGTGAAGAACTTCTCCTTTTCAGGGCTGGCAATAACTATGAATGTAAGTCCGTTTATCGCTTTATACATAGTTGCTTGTGTCGTATGGATCGCGCTAGTTATCGTGGTGATCTATTGGTCTGGGTTCACGCTATCTTGATTTGTCTGTTTTCAGCCACGACAGCCATCATCACCTCGCAACATCGTTTACTGATCGCGCTTGCTCCCCAAGCAACGGGCCGACCTGCGTGGGAAGCCGACCGGTTCAGGGCGTAGCTGTAGGTTTTTTGGTCAGCAACCCAGCTCAAACCGACCGGTTCGAAAAATACCGACTCGGCACCTCCCCCAACACCCGCCTGAACACACTCGTAAACGCACTCGAACTGCTATACCCCAAATCAATCGCCACCCGCGTCACCGACTCGCCATTCCCCAACCTGACTACCGCCGCCAACAGGCACGCTTGCTGGCGCCATTCCACGAAGCTGATTCCGGTCTGCTGACGAAACAATCGAGTGAAGGTGCGGCGGCTCATGCCGAGGCGCTGGGTCATGTCGTCGATGCCGGTTTCCAGTGATGGCTGTTCCAGCAGGTTGCGGCAGATGTGGGCCAACCGGGGGGCGTTGGGGAGTGGGGCGTTGAGTGATAGGGGGCGCATGTCGGCTATTTCGTCGAGCAGCAGGGTCATCAGCCGGCCGTGCAGATGTTCCTTTTCGTACAGTGCCGGTACGTCGATGGCGCGGATCAGCAGTTCGCGCAGCAGCGTCGATACGCCGAATACCTGGCACTGCGCCGGCAGGTTGAGGCGGGTTGCTGCTCGGTCGCGGATGTAGGTGTTGAGCATCGTCACCGGGCCGCTCATGCTCATTTCGTGGGGCACGCCCGCCGGGACCCAGATGGCGCGGTGTGGTGGTACCACCCAGTTGCCCTGTTGGGTGAAGACGGTAATCACGCCGCAAGCGGCGTAGGCAAATTGCCCGCGTTGGTGGGTGTGTAACGCAAAGTGCTGGCCATCGTGGTAGTCGTTGGCCGTGACCACGGCGTCGCGGGGGGTGTTTTCGTAGGGGTCGATGTCAGTTTCGCGCATGGCCCGGATTAAATGATTTATGACCTGATACTGCAAGCGAGCCAGCACGCCTATTGCGCATAGTTGCGCCTCGGCTGGCGCACACAGGCGCCGGCGCTGCTTTGTGGAATCAGAACATCATGCAAAACAAGCATCTGGCCCTGGCCGTGTTGGTGACGGCTGTCTGGGGGCTTAACTTTCCGATTACCAAGCTGGGCCTGGCGGGGATCGACCCGCTGTTGCTGACCGCCCTGCGCTTTACGCTGGCGGCGTTGCCATGGGTGTTTTTTGTACAGCGCCCGGCCATTGCGATGAAGTGGCTGGTGGCCTATGGCTTGATCTTCGGGGTGGCGATGTGGGCCTTGATCAATCTGGGGATTGAACTGGGTGTACCGCCAGGCACTGCAGCATTGCTGATCCAGTTCAGTGCGTTTTTTACCTTGGGTTGGGGGGTGTTGTTGTTTCGTGAGCAACTGAGCGTAGGCCAGATCCTGGGGGTGGGCCTGGCGGCAGTAGGACTGATCGGCATTATCGCCAGCAGTCCAGGCGAGGCGACGACGCTGGGTTATGGCTTGTTGCTGGTGAGTGCATTCAGTTGGAGTGTGGGCAACGTCATCATCAAACAATCGAAGGTGCGAGAGATGTTTGCCTTTGTGGTGTGGGCCAGTCTGTTCCCGCCGCTGCCCTTGCTGCTGCTGACGTGGCTGGCCCATGGGTCGGCGCCGTTCACCGCGCTGGTCACCCATATGGCATGGCCGACGGTGTTCTCGCTGCTGTTTCAGGTGTACGCGGCCACGCACTTTTGTTACTGGGGCTGGAACCTGTTGCTGCGCGAGTACCCGGTTTCCAAGGTGGCACCGTTGTCGTTGCTGATTCCGGTGTTTGGCGTCACAGGGTCCATGCTGTTGCTGGGGCACCGGGTCGATATCAACGAAGGGATCTCGATTGCGCTGATTTTGTCTGCATTGGCAGTGGGGCTGGTGACATGGCGCCGGCCGAAACGGGTTGTATCGCCCGGTCAATAACTCACCGCCCACGCCCGGCGTTCAGCCAGAAATCTACCGCACGCAGGAAGGTCATATCGCACCTTGCCGGAACGTCATCTCCCGCTTGCTGCCGAGGGCGGCGAGCGCCAGATGGCACTTAGCCATATTTCTAATTGACACCCCCCTCCCCGTCCTTTAAAACCCATGCATTCGCTGTGTTCACGCGGGAAACCCTGCCCCTGCCAGCACCCGCCGTTTTTTATCGAGACATGGATGTCGAAGAACCCCCCGCTTTTCAATCGCCGCCGCTATTTGCTCGCGTTTTTTATCGTGTTGCTGGCGGTGCTCGACCCCTTCGGCCTGGCCAGCTCCAGCGACAAGGCATCCGCCCAGTGGCTCAACCGGATGTTTTCCAGCAAGTACCCCAGCACCGGCCAGCAACACATCACCGTGGTGTTGATCGATGACGCCTACCTGATGCGTAACAACACCTCGTGGCCGATGCCCTACAACGAGCAGAGCAAGCTGTTCAAACGTTTGCTGGCCTATAAACCCAAAGCGGTGTTTGTGGATTTGCTGTACAGCCACGATCACTCCCTGGGTGACCCGACGCGGGGCAGTCAATTGTTGGCGAATGTGTTCGAGCGCTATCAGCGCCGGGGCATTCCCTTGCTACTGGCCAATACCGGGGTGACGCGGGGTGAAAACGGGCAAGCCAATACCCTCGAACAATTTGCCGCATTCAGCCAGCCAGGGCTGGTGGTGTGGGATGGCGTGGACGACAAGTACCCGCTGGCCATGCCGACCTCGCTGGGGGTGATGGAAACCCCGGCCTTGGCGCTGTACCGCCAATTCTGCAAAGACGCTCCCTGCACGGATCTGCCCGAAGATGCCGAGGCGGCCTCACGCTTGCAGCCAATTGCCGTGCAGTGGGGCTTGAAGCTGGCACCCGAGCAGGCACAGATCGCGGATATCCAGCACTGCGCAGCGCCACGCAACTTTGTACTGGATTGGGTGGCGCAGTTTTTCCAGGCGGTGTTCTGGAAACTCGACGACTCCGCCCAGGCCCGGTGCCCGTATAGCCTGACCTTGTCGGCCAGCGACCTGGAGGTCAGCTCGCCAGAGGATCAGGCGCTGGTGGCCGGGTTGCTGCGCGACCGGCTGGTAATGGTCGGGGCCAGCATCACCTCCACCGGCGATGTGGTGCAGTCGCCCGTGCATGGGCTGATTCCTGGGGTTTACCTGCATGCCATGGCCTTGGACAACCTGATCAACAAGGGCATGGATTACGAGCGCGAGCCGGCCAATTTCCCCGGTTGGAACCTGCACTGGGTAGACGTGCTGGAGCTTGGGTTGCTGGCGCTGATTATCGTGCTCAAGGCCCTGCATGCCCGGCGCCTGGCCGGCCTGCATACGTGGACTCGCTGGCGCAGGCAGGAGATCCGCTTCTTCACCTCGCCCTATCCGTCGTGGGGGTTAGTGATGCTGATGCTGCTGGCGGTGTGCGGGGTGCTCTATCTGAACCACATCACCCTGGTCAACGTGCTGGGGATTGTTTTGCTGTCATTGGCGCTGTTCAGCGAGCGGATCGAAGCCTTCTTCGACCGTGGCCGCTGAAGGGTGCCGCCATGTCGTCTCACTCAAGGAAACCAAGGATGAACAGAATCCTCATCGTGTTACTCGCCGCGCTCTATAGCCAGGGCGTACTGGCCGAAACCCATGTCATCAAGGAGTTCCTGGTCGACCCGGTAGAGGTGGTGGACGAGCAAGGCAAGCTGCTGCGGGAAGTCGCGCGCAAAGACGCACCCAAGCAACCTCTTCCGGTGTTGCAGCTCAACCAGGCGCTGGAGCTGATCCAGGTGGAATTGGCAGGGCAGAAGGTCTGGCTGGACACCGGCGACGTGCGTATCGAGCCACCCTTTCACAAAACCGCACTGCCGTGCCAGCTAATGCCCCAAAGCCTGGCCAAAGATAGCCATAACAAATCCACCCTCGGCTACGGCGCGGGCTGCAATCAATAAAGGAGTACCGCGGTGAAGGGATATCTATTGCTGGCCAGTGCATTGCTCAGCGGCTGCGCCACCTTGAAGGGTGCAGACCAGGCGTTTCTGAATCTGGTAGGGCCATCGACCCAGTCACGGGTCCAGGGCCACTATGTGGATAACGCTGACGTGCGCCAGTACTACAAGCTCGACGCGCAGCGCACGGGCCAACAGCGCTTGAGTTACGACGGCCGCACCGTACCTGCCGCCGAGGCGCGCCAGCAGAATCTGGCGGATATCCCAATGCTGCAGGTGTACTTGCAGGGCATCGTCACGCGCCTGTCCAAGGGCTGGCCAGGGGAGTTGCCGCTGTTGCAGGTGAAGATCACCGACAGCTACAGCTTCGGGCCATCGGCGGACCCGTACGGCAATATCTTCGTGCCCCTGGGCATGCTGGAAAACGTCGGCAGCGAAGACGAAATCGCCGCCATGCTCGGCCACGAGATGAGCCATGTTCTGCTGCATCACCATGACCGCGCAGCCGCGTTCCAGGAGCAGAAAGACATGTTCACCACCGTGGCCTCGACGGTGGCCCTGGCAACGGTGGCGGCCAACACCGGGGTGGATCGCAGCTCAGGCACCATGAAGCTGTTCAGCAAGGACCCGGCCGGTACGCAAAAAACCATCGGCAACACGGTGCTGTATACCTCGCTGGCCAACAGTTTTTCCGACAATGTCTGGAGCACCGCGTGGGGCCGCAGCCAGGAAGACCAGGCGGATTTGCTCGGCACCGACCTGATGATCCGTGCCGGCTACGCGCCCCGTGCGGCGACCCACAGCCTGGAGCGCCTGAATGATTTCCAGGGCAAGCAGAAACCATTGCTGACGGGCTTTCTCACCGCCCGCAAGAACGCGATGCAAGACTCATTGCAGCAGTTCAACCTCGACCGCTTTACCAAGGAACTGGACGTGCTGGTCAAGGACGGCCTGACCAATACCATCACCGCCACCACCGATTACTTCAACCGCTCCCACATGTCCGCCATCGACCGTGACACCGAGCTGCGCCAATACCTGCAACGCGAGTACCGCAAGGAGCGCCGCGCTCGGGTCAATACCACGAGCTGGCCGAAGGTGCGTGACGCCGCGCCAGTGGCCAAGGCCATGCAAGGCTATAAAGATGCCTACGCCGCCACCGCCGCCCTGGCAAAAAACAAGGTGCCCGAGGCCGATGCCTTTATCCGCCGCGCCTTGAGTTCACCGGTCAAGGACCAGCCGAACATCCGTCGCACCGCCTACGCCGTGCGCCTGGCCCAGGGCAGAAATGCCGATGCGCTCAAAGAGTTGCAGGCGATCAAGGACTGGTCCCTGGCTGGGCCTTCGACCTATGACTTGATGATCAGCTACTACCTCAAGCGCGGCGACGGCAAGGCCGCGCTGGCCATGATCGACAAGGCCGAACGCAACCTGGGCTCGGAAGAGCTGTTTATCACCGAGAAGCTGCTGGCCAACCAGCAACTGCAAAACACCCAGCAGGTGCAGAGCGTGCTGCGCAAATGCGGGCAGTACCCGGCGCGCAAGGCCAACTGCCAGAAGCTGGCGCAGGTCAAGGCGTAGGGTTTCAGGTAGGCATAAAAAAACCCCGACAAGTCGGGGTTTTTTATTGCCTGGTATCAGGCACGACGCACGATCTTAGAACACGTTGATCGGGTAGTCGGCGAACAGACGGATTTCGTTACCACCAACGTTGTATTTGTTGGCGTTGGTCGAAACACGCAGCCAGGAGGCACGGGCACGCAGGCTCAGGTCTTTAGCCGGGCCGCTCTGTACCACGTACTTGAACTGGTTGAAGATTTCACGCTCGGTGCCATCGCCACGGTTGCTACCGTCGTCGATGTTGGTGCCGCGCACGTAAGCGATGTTGTAGCTCAGGCCAGGTACACCGAAGGTGGTGAAGTCAATGCCATAGCCGACCTGCCAGGAGCGCTCGTCTTTAGCGTTGAAGTCAGACCAGTAGGAGTTGGCCAGCAGGATGGTGTTGCCACCGTCGCCAATGCCGCTGTCCTTGGTGTTGTCACGATAGCCGCCGTACATGTAGCCGGTGTCACCGGAGCTGCGCTGGTGAGCCAGGGTCAGGCTGTGCGGACCGAAGGCCCAAGTGGCGCCCAGGCTCCAGATTTTGTTGTCGCGAGCGCTAGCATCACCCTGGGTTTGCTGGGCGAAGCTCTTGTCCAGCTTGGTCTTGTAGCCGTTGAAGTCAAACGTCAGCGACTGCTCTTGTGGCAGGCCCAGCACGTAGTTGACGTTGACGTATTGCTTCTTCAGCACGTCTTCCATGTCGGATGCATACAGCGCGGCCGACAGGCTTTCGGTGAACTTGTAGCTACCACCCAGGTACGAGATGTTTTTCAGGTTGCCGCTGTCGGTGCCTTCGGCGCCTTTTTGGGCTTCCTTGGTGAAGTAACCACCTTGCAGCTCCAGACCTTTGATCTCTTTGGAGACGATCGAGGTACCGGTGTAGGTTTCCGACAACAGACGGGAATTGTCGTACTGCAGGACCGGCACGGCTGGCATCTGGTCACCGTACTTCAGTACGGTGTTGGAGATGCGTGCCTTGACGGCTGCGCCGCCCTTGGCCAGGTCATGTGGTGCTGCGCCGCTGTCACCTTGCTTGAAGAAGTTGATACCGCCAGCGCCGCTGCGACCTTTACCACCGTCCAGACGGATGGCGTATTGGCCGATCACGTCCACACCCACACCGACGGTGCCTTGGGTGAAGCCGGACTCAAACTTACCGATAAAGCCTTGGCCCCATTCAGCTTTATCTTGCTTGCCATCTTTGTAATCGCGGCTGATATACGCATTACGCGCCGCGATGTTCAGGTGACTGTCTTCCACGAAGCCTTTGGATTGCTCCTGGTCGTTTGCCATTGCCTGAGTGGCGCTCAAAATCCCCAGAGCAAGCAGACCCATCCGTTTATTCAACATTTTCTTATTCCTATTACTGGTTGAGTACGCGCTGTGAAACCTGGCTCCGTTAGCTTTTCTGATATCGACTTTCCCCAGATACAAAAAGGCCTGCGGACGACTGAAATACGCCGCAGGCCTTTTATATTTGGAGAAGTCATGGCGGTTAGCCACAGGCGTTGAGGCGAATCCTATCCGCGCCCTCAACTGCATGTCAATTTAGTGAATCGTCTGTATTTAGGCAAAAAAAGTCTAAGCGATATTATTTAGCCATTATTTACGCCATATATACGCTCGCCCGATTCATACGGTGAATAAGCCGCTGGTGGGTAACGCATTTTCCAATATGGCGTAAAATTCCCCAAAAGACACATCTTGATACAAATACCTGAGCAGGCAGCGCAAGAATAAATTACGCGCGCAAATAGCAAGCATTATCATTCGCGCATTATTTACCCTCCCTCCTACGGATGCGCCCCTAGATGCCTGCCCCTCGCCTGACGCCCATGACCCTTGGGCTTTCTGCACTGCTGTGCGCCGGATTTGCCTGCGCCGCGACCACACTGCCCGCCACCTCCATCAGCGCCGAAGCTGATGAGGACGACCCACGCGTCAAACACACCAACACCGCCACCCGTACAAGCACGCCGGTGCGCTACGTGCCCCAGGCGATTGACTCGGTAAAGACCGAGAACCTGCGCGCCTACGGCACCAACGATCTGGGCCAGGCCTTGAGCGGTATCCCCAACGTCAGCAGCGGCGCCGATACGCGCTTCGACAGCTTGCGCATCCGCGGCTTCGAAGCCAGCAGCGACTTCTACCTCGACGGCATCCGCGACGACAGCCAGTACGTGCGCGACCTGCACAACATCGAGCGCATCGACGTGCTCAAGGGCCCTGCCGCCGTGTTGTACGGACGCGGTGGCCAGGGCGGGATCGTCAACCGCGTCAGTAAGCTACCCCAGGCCGGGCGTGCTTCCAGCATCGAAGCCCAGGGCGGCACCAACGGGCTGCGCAGCCTGTACACCGACTTGAGCGCCGACCCGACCGAAAACATCAGCCTGCGCCTGAATATGGGCAACGAGGACACCGACAGCTTCCGCGACGGCGTCAGCGGCAACCGCAAACTGTTCGCGCCGTCGATAAGCTGGCAACTGACCCCGCAACTGAACTGGCTGGTGCAATACGAATACAGCCGCTACGACCGCACCCCGGACCGTGGCATCCCCGGCGTGCGCGGGCGCCCGGCCGATGTGAGCCGCGACACCACCTACGGCGACCCACGCGACTACATCGACGACACCACCCAATCCCTGCGCTCCAAGCTCGCCTATGAACTCAACGACAGCTGGCAACTGCGCCACACCCTGGGCGTGTTCAAGCTCGACAGTGACTTCGACAACACTTACCAGACCGGCTACGACCCCAAGACCAACACCGTCGGGCGCCAGCGCTGGCAGCAGGACCTGACGACGCGCAACGTGTTCAACAACGTCGAACTTGAAGGTGGCTTCGACACCTTTGGCCTGGAGCACCGCCTACTGACCGGCGTGGAGCTGGGCAGCCAACGCCGTGATCCAAAGCTGTACAACTCGGCAACTGCAACAGTGCCCAGCCTCGATCTGAACCACCCCAACCGCCACCTGAGCCATACCGGGCCGATGAAGATCTCCAGCAACAACCACACCGAAGTCGAAAGCCAGGGGCTGTATGTGCAGGACCAACTGCGCCTGAACGATCAGTGGCAAATACTCGCCGGTTTGCGCTACGACCGTTTTGAAGTGGACACCACCAATAAAATCATCAATACCCGGCAAAACGTCGACAGCCACAACACCAGCCCACGGCTGGGAGTGGTGTGGACGCCGGTGGAAAACCATTCCTTCTACGCGTCGTGGAGCAAGACGTTTTCCCCCACCGGTGGCGGCCTGATCGGCATTACCCCGAATGCGCCGGGTAATGCCAACGACCTGAGCCCCGAGCTGACCAAGCAAAAAGAAATCGGGGTCAAAAGCGACTGGCTCGACGACCGCCTGAGCACCACCCTCGCCGTGTATGAACTGGAACTGTACAACCGCCGCACCCGTCACCCGGAGAACCCGCTGATCACCCTGCTCAGCGGCATGCAACGCTCCCGAGGAGTCGAGCTGACCACCACCGGCAAAATCGTCGGCAACTGGTATGTGCGCGGCGGCGTCGGCGTACAGGATGCCAAGGTGGTGAAAGACAACAACGGCTTTGAAGGCAAGCGCATCAGCGACGTGGCCAAGCGCAACGCCAGCCTGTTCGTCACCTGGAAACCGGAAATGGGCTGGTACGCCGAAACCGGCCTGACCCTGGTGGGCGACCGTTATGCCGATAACGCCAATACCGTGATGCTGCCCGGCTATGGCCGCTGGGACGCCCTGGCCGGGTTCCGGCACAAGGACTGGGATGTGAGGGCGGCGCTCAATAACATCAGCGACAAGACGTACTACGCGTCGGCGACCAGCGCCAACCAGATCCAATTCGGTGACCCGCGCAGCCTGGTGGTAACGGGGACGTACAACTTCTAACCCCCATGCGGCTCATGTGGGAGCGGGCTTGCCCGCTCCCACATTTGAATATCAGTTACGGATCAACTCGCACAGCACCTGCACCTCATCCTCGCTGAACAGCCCCACCGGGTAGCGTTCACTCATCACCCTGCGTGGATCAGCCTGCCGGATCCGGCGTGAACCATTTGCCTTCAACCAAAGGGCCAGCGTGTGAATCGCGTCACCTCGCACGACCAAAGGATGGGACGCGCGTTTGTAGACCAGGTTGATATCGGCGTTCATTTCAGCGCTCTCTCCTACTGCTTGAGCGGCCAACTTACTCAAGGTTTATGACAGAACTGCACAGTCACAAACCCCGATCACTGTCACAACGCCAATACAAGAGCTATGCCAACAAGCCCGACTTACGGGCTTACAGACACAAAAAAGCCCACGCCCCTCACGGGCCATGGGCTTGCTGTTATTGCCCGGTGCATCTGCCGGCGATCAGTCGCCGTACGGCGAAATTGCCTGTTACAACTGCACTCAGTTTTTGTGCGGCGCGGGCTGTTGTTGGGTCAGACAGTGGATATTGCCGCCCCCCAGTAACAGTTCACGCCCCGGCACCATCACCACTTCATGTTGCGGGAACAGACCCTGGAGGATTTCCTGGGCACGGCTGTCCAGCGGATCATCAAAACTCGGCGCGATAATGCCGCCGTTGACGATCAGAAAGTTGACGTAGGAACCGGCCAACCGCACGGTCGGATTACGCTCCTGGGAACCGTCCACCGGGTCGACACCGGCGCACTCTTCCTCAGTAGCGTACAACGGCCCCGGGATCGGCATTTTATGCACGGTAAATGCGCGGCCCTTGGCATCGGTACTGTTTTGCAGTACGTCCATGGCGGCATGGCAGCGCGCATAGTTCGGGTCTTGCGGGTCGTCGGTCCAGGCCAGCAACACTTCGCCCGGGCGCACGTAGCAGCAGAAGTTATCCACATGGCCGTCGGTTTCGTCGTTGAACAGACCGTCGGGCAGCCAGATGATCTTGTCCACCGCCAGGTTGGCGCTGAGTACCGCTTCGATTTGCCCACGATCCAGATGCGGGTTGCGATTGCGGTTAAGCAGGCATTCCTCGGTGGTGATCAGCGTGCCTTCGCCATCGACGTGAATCGACCCGCCTTCGAGCACAAACCCCTCGGTGCGATAACGCGGGCTGCGCTCGATCTCGAGGATCTTGCCACCCACCTGGGAGTCGCGGTTCCACGGCGCATACAAGCCACCGTCAAACCCGCCCCAGGCATTGAAGTCCCAATTCACGCCACGGACTTCACCCTGGTCATTGATCACGAAGGTCGGCCCGCTGTCGCGTACCCACGCGTCGTCGCTGGACATCTCCACCACGCGAATATTCGGCACATCCAGGCGCGCCCGGGCGTTTTCGTACTGGCCGGCCGAAACCGCGACCGTCACCGGCTCAAAGCGCGCAATAGCCTTGGCCACCGCCACATGGGCCGCCTGTGCCGGTTTGCCGCCCAGGCGCCAGTTGTCCGGACGCTCAGGCCAGATCATCCAGGCCTGGGTCTGGGGTGCCCACTCGGCTGGCATATAGAAGCCGTCAGCGCGAGGCGTGCTGTGCAAAGTGGTCATGGCGATCAGGACTCCAGGGAACCGTCGAGGGTCTTGAGAGCGCCGTACAGGTTCGGCCGGCGATCACGGAACGAGCCCCACGCGCTGCGGATGTGCTCCAGCTCATCGAGGTCGAAGCTGTGCACCAGGATGCCTTCTTCGGTTTCGTTGAGCTCTTCGACTTTCTCGCCGAACTGGTTGGCGATGAACGACGAGCCGTAGAAGGTAATGTCGTAGCCGTCCTGCTCTTCGTTGCCGATGCGGTTGCTGGCGATCAGCGGCATCAGGTTGGCGCCGGCATGGCCTTGTTGCACACGCTGCCAGTGGTCGCGGGACGAGATGGTCTTGTCGTGTGGCTCGCTGCCGATGGCGGTCGGGTAGAACAGGATTTCCGCGCCTTGCAGCGCCATGCTGCGGGCGCATTCCGGGAACCACTGGTCCCAGCAGATGCCCACGCCGATTTTTGCGTAGCGGGTGTTCCACACTTTGAAGCCGGTATCGCCCGGGTTGAAGTAGTACTTTTCGTGGTAGCCAGGGCCATCCGGGATGTGGCTTTTACGATAAATCCCGAGGTTGGAGCCGTCGGCATCAATGATCGCGATGCTGTTGAAACGCGCACGGCCAGCCAGTTCGAAAAAGCTGATCGGCAGGACGACTTGCAGTTCCTTGGCGATTTTCTGGAAATGCTTGATGGCCACGTTTTCTTCAACCGGGGTTGCCAGTTGCAGATAGTCCGGGTTTGGCTTTTGGCAGAAGTACGGGCTTTCGAACAGTTCCTGGATCAGGATGATCTGCGCGCCTTTGGCGGCGGCCTCACGGACCAGCTTCTCAGCGGTCTCGATATTGGCTTCGAGGTCCCAGGAACAAGCCATCTGGGTAGCGGCGACGGTAACGATACGGCTCATGAATCATCTCCTGGGCGGTGGTCAGCGGCCAGGATAACCGGGGCCGATGACAGAAAGGGGAATGTCGGGCGACTTTATAGCGGATAAAAATCGGCTTTTAAAGCTTGCATATCTCCATCCATCGAAAAAAAACAAAATATTCCCGATAACAATCGACTTAAATTCTGAAACCCCATCGCCCGCTCCCACAGTGGTGATCTCATTTCAACTCATAGAAAGGTGTCTACAACCCTTCATCCAACACCTTCGACAACATGTCGACAAAGAAATCCACACTACGTTTAGACGTAACCATCGGCGGCTTGATCTTGAGGATGTTCAGATAGTCCCCAGTCGGCTGCATGAAAACCCCCAACTCACGTAGACGATCGCACAACAGTGCGGTCTCTTCGGTGGCCGGCTCCAGCGTCTGCCGATCCCGCACCAACTCCAACCCCAGGTAGAAGCCCGAGCCATGCACCGCCCCCACCAGGGGATGGCGCTCGATCAACGCTTGCAGCCGCGCCTTGAAATGCCCGCCGACCACCTGAGCGTTTTCCCAGAGTTTCTCTTCCTCCATCACATCCAGCACTGCCAGGCCGATCCGGCAACTCACCGGGCTGCCGCCTGAGGACGAGAAAAAATACCCTTCGGCCTCCAGGGCTTCGGCGATTTCCCGGCGGGTAATCACCGCGCCCAGGGGCTGGCCGTTACCCATGCCCTTGGCCATGGTGATGATGTCCGGCACCACGCCTTGCTCTTCAAAACCCCAGAAGAAATGGCCCATGCGTCCGTAACCGACCTGCACTTCATCGGCAATACATACCCCGCCCTGGGCACGGACCAGGGCGTACACCTGCTGCAGGTAGCCCGGCGGCAAGGAAATACCGCCGGCATTGCCATACACCGGCTCGCAGATAAAACCCGCCAGTTGGCGCTGACTGGCCGCAATCTTCGCCAGGTTGTGCTCGACGCTGCGCACATAATCCGGCGCACTGTCCGGGCCACGGAATTGGCCACGATAGGTATTGGGCGCGGTCACCGGATGCACCCAGTCTGGCCTGCTGCTCAAGGCCTGGGGATTGTCGGCGATCGAAGTGGACACCGCATCGGCCGCCACCGACCAACCGTGATAAGCCTCCAGCACGCTGAGCATGTCGCGCCCGCCGCTGTAGGCCCAGGCCAGGCGGATCGCCAGGTCGTTGGCTTCGGTGCCACTGTTGACCAGGAACACCCGGTCCATGGAATCCGGGGCCAGGGCCAGCAAGCGCTCGGAGAACTCGGCAATCGCGGCGTAATGAAAGCGTGAGTTGGTGTTGAGCAACGACCACTGCCGCGCCGCCACCTGCGCCATGCGTGGATGGCCGTGGCCCAACACCGCGACATTGTTGAGCATGTCCAGATACGAACGGCCCTGCATGTCGATCAGATGGTTGCGCCAACCGCGCTCGATGCGTGGCGGGTCGACGTAATAGTGCTTCTGCGAGCGCGCAAAGCTGGCATCGCGCCGGGCCAGCAAGGCGTGTGGATCCAGCTCTGGCTCGGCGTCGCAGGCAAGGCCCAGCAGCGTCGCCGGCGAGGGGCACAACGCCTGCCAGGCCGCTGCGCGCGATGGCGTGCAGAACAACGGTGGCTCAAGATCGACGCGGCACAGTTGCACCGCCAATAGCCCGCCAACCTCACCCAGGACCTGGCCCTTGAGCACCGCTGCGCCAGCCTGCAACACCGGTTCAACACCCCACAGCCATACGTTCAGTTGCGCACTGTGCACACATAACCCGCCATCGGCCGTGCGGCGCAGGGTGCCGGCAAACGGCGCCTGTACGACAGTGCCCGGGGGCGCGTGCAACTCGACATGCAGCGCGCAGGTATCGGGTTCGGCCGCGCTGTCGGGGCGTGTGCGGGACAGGCGATATTGACCATAGCGGCTGGCCGCCAAGCCATGGGCCGCGGCCGCTTGCTGCAATAGCTGCTGATCGATGCCGGGGGCTTCCCAGTTGCCCGCCTCAAAATGCGGGCTGAGCACGCCCAGATCGATCAGCGCAAACTCACGCCCAACCAGGCCTGGTAGCAGCGGGGCAAAGCCTTCGCTGGCGGTGAGCGGTGGGGGCGCGCCGACGCAAGCGAGGATCGCCGACTCCATCAACTCAAATGGCGCCGAGGTGGCAACCTGGAAGATTTCCCACTCGTGTTCGGCATTCTTCAACAGGTAGGCGTTATCCGGGTCCAGGCGCTGCTGCTGTTCACTGCTCAACACCAATACCGCCGCGCGGGCCACGATCAGCGGCCACAGCGCCTGCAACTCCTGCGGCTGCAAGGGCGTCAGGGCGTGACAGGCCTGGATCGCCGGCAGGATCGCGAACGGGTCGCCTTCTGCATGGTGCAGTAACGCGGCGCAGGTCACCGACAGATCGGCAATCCGCCAGGTGTGCACCAGATCGCCGAAATCGATGACACCCTGCACCTGCCAATGCCGCTGGGCATCGCGCTGCCAGACCACATTGTCATCGGTGATATCCATATGCACGGCTTGCCAGGGCAATTGATCGGCCAGGGGCCGGATACGTTGCTCGACCTGTGCGGCGACCCGCTCCA
Source organism: Pseudomonas sp. WS 5027 (assembly GCF_012985695.1). Taxonomy (NCBI): domain Bacteria; kingdom Pseudomonadati; phylum Pseudomonadota; class Gammaproteobacteria; order Pseudomonadales; family Pseudomonadaceae; genus Pseudomonas; species Pseudomonas sp. WS 5027. The sequence goes on from NZ_JAAQWU010000002.1 coordinate 313,623, forward strand.
GGGCCGCGCGGTGCGGCAGGTTGTCGAGTGTCGACAACAAATGACTGATCAGCTCCCGGGCATGGCGCGGGTCCCACTGCAGCGTGCGCTCAAGGCCCGCATGGGTGAAGCTGGCCAATGCCAGGCTCATCTGCCCGCACAGCCGGCCAAAACCTTCGATCACCTCACGGCCCAGGTGCGGCAGGTGGGTCAGCGGCTGGCCTTCGATATAGTCCAGCAACCGCACATGCAGGGTTTGCCCGGCTACCGTCACGGTCAGCAGTTGCTCGCCATCGAGGGCCCTGATGACCTCTGGCACCCGCACCCCGGATTGCAAGTGCGCCAGGGCCGCATGCTGGGCGTGCAATTCAATGGCGGCATACTCGCCACGGCAGATTTTCAGGACGAAGCGACCACGGTCGCTATCGACTCGGTAATTGAGGTCTTGCTGGCTGCCCAGGGACTGCAGCGTGCCACTGAGGCCGTAATGCTGCTCCAGCAACTGCAAAGCCTGCTGCGGCCCGACCTGCGGGCACGGCAAACTGGCGCGGCGGATCAATGTATCGAGCAACATGTGACGGCCCCTGGTTTTTTGTCCGGCGCTTATATCGCCATTGTTGAAGGGGTTTGCGCAAGCCCTGGGCGACGGCCAAGCCGCCAATCTGACCGCACGCCCTTGCACCGGCCCGCGCCACAACACAAGCTATGCTCCATTCGCTTTATGTCTGTCTAAGGAAAAGGGCTTTTGACATGCGCATTCTGATTACCGGCGGTGCAGGATTTATTGGCTCGGCTCTGGTCCGGCACTTGATTCAACATACCGGGCATGAAGTGCTCAACCTCGACAAACTGACCTACGCCGGCAATCTTGAGTCGCTGACCAGCATTGCGACCAATACCCGCTATGAATTCGTCCAGGCCGATATCATCGACCAGGCCACCGTCAGCGCAGTGCTGGCACGCTTTCAGCCCCAGGCCATCATGCACCTGGCTGCCGAGTCCCATGTCGACCGGTCCATCGACGGTCCGTCGGACTTTATCCAGACCAACATCGTCGGCACCTACAGCCTGCTTGAGGCCACTCGCGCCTACTGGCAACAGTTGGCAGAGCCGGCCAAGAGCGCCTTCCGCTTCCATCACATCTCTACCGACGAAGTGTATGGCGACCTGCATGGCGTGGATGATCTGTTCACCGAAACCACGCCTTACGCGCCAAGCTCGCCCTACTCCGCGAGCAAGGCGGCATCCGACCACCTGGTTCGCGCCTGGCAGCGCACCTACGGCTTGCCGGTGCTGCTGACCAACTGCTCGAACAACTACGGGCCGTTCCACTTCCCCGAGAAACTCATCCCGCTGGTGATCCTCAATGCCTTGGCAGGCAAAGCCCTGCCGGTGTACGGCGATGGCCTGCAAGTACGCGACTGGCTGTTTGTCGAAGACCACGCCCGTGCGCTGCTCAAAGTGGTCACCGAAGGTGTGGTGGGCGAGACCTACAATATCGGCGGTCACAACGAACAGAAAAACATCGACGTAGTGCGTGGCATCTGTGCCCTGCTCGAAGAGCTGGCGCCACAGCGCCCAGCCGGCATTGCCCAGTTCACCGACCTGATCACCTTCGTCAAGGATCGCCCAGGCCACGACCAGCGCTACGCCATCGATGCCAGCAAGATCGAGCGCGAATTGGGCTGGGTTCCTGAAGAAACCTTCGAAACCGGCCTGCGCAAGACCGTTCAGTGGTATCTGGATAACCTGGAGTGGTGCCGCCGGGTGCAGGACGGCAGCTATCAAGGACAACGACTGGGCAACACAGACCTAAAGGATCTGATCGCATGATGAAGGGAATTGTATTGGCCGGCGGCTCCGGCACCCGCTTGCACCCCATTACTCTGGGGGTGTCCAAGCAGTTGTTGCCGATCTATGACAAACCGATGATCTACTATCCGATCTCGGTGCTGATGCTCGCAGGCATCAAGGAAATTCTCGTGATTTCGACCCCGGCGGACCTGCCGCAGTACCGCAACCTACTGGGGGACGGTAGCCAGTTCGGGGTTACCTTCAGCTACGCCGAGCAGCCCAGCCCGGACGGCCTGGCCCAGGCATTCCTGATCGGCGAAGCATTTATTGGCAAGGACCCTGTGTGCCTGATTCTGGGCGACAACATCTTCCACGGTCAGAGCTTTAGCCAGCAACTGCACAGCGCCGTCAAACGCGACAAGGGCGCCACGGTGTTCGGCTACTGGGTCAAGGACCCGGAGCGCTTTGGCGTAATCGACTTCGATAGCGAAGGCCGCGCCCTGTCCATTGAAGAGAAGCCTCTCACGCCCAAATCCAGCTATGCCGTGACGGGCCTGTACTTCTACGACAACGACGTGATCCAGATTGCCAAATCGATCAAACCCTCGCCACGCGGCGAACTGGAGATCACCGACGTCAACAATGCCTACCTGCAACGAGGCGACCTTCAGGTTGAGCGTTTTGGCCGGGGTTTCGCCTGGCTCGACACAGGTACCCACGACAGCCTGCTGGAGGCCTCGCAGTACGTACAAACCATCGAGCACCGCCAAGGCTTGAAAGTCGCGTGCCTGGAAGAAATCGCCTACCAGAGCGGCTGGATCGACCGTGAGCACTTGCTCGAGCGCGCTAAATATTTTGGCAAGACCGGCTATGGGCAGTACCTGTTTGCCCTGGCTGGAGAGCGCCAGTGAACATCGTCGAAACCACCCTGCCGGGCGTGTTGATCATCGAACCCAAAGTGTTCGGTGACGAACGCGGCTTTTTCTACGAAAGTTTCAATGCCCGCGCGTTTGCAGAGGCCACCGGCCTTACGCGCAACTTTGTCCAGGATAACCACTCACGCTCACAGAAAGGCGTATTGCGCGGCCTGCATTACCAACTGGAACACACCCAGGGCAAACTGGTGCGCGTCAGCGCCGGCGAGGTCCTGGACGTGGCGGTCGACATCCGCCGCAGTTCACCGAGTTTCGGCCAATGGGTGGGTGTGCGCCTGTCCGCGCAGAATCATCGGCAACTGTGGGTACCGGAAGGGTTTGCCCATGGCTTCGTGGTATTGAGCGACTACGCCGAGTTCCTCTACAAAACCACCGACTATTACCAGCCAAGTGCCGAGCGCTGCATTTTGTGGAATGACCCAACGCTGGCCATTGACTGGCAATTGACCGAGCCGCCACAACTATCCGCCAAGGATCAGCAGGGCAAGCCCCTGCTGGAAGCCGACCTGTTCCCATGAGCACACCCTTGAAAATCCTCATCACCGGCCAACACGGCCAGGTTTCCCGTGAGTTGCAACAGCGGCTGCAGGGCCTGGGCGAACTGGTGGTGCTGGGTCGCGACCAGCTCGACCTGGCCAACCCCGAACAGATCCGCCAACAGGTACGCAGCCATCGCCCCGGGCTGATCATCAACGCTGCGGCGCATACCGCTGTGGACCAGGCCGAGAACGAGCCCGACGTTGCCTTCGCGATCAATGCCACCGCGCCCGGCATCCTGGCCGAAGAAGCCAAGGTCCTGGGCATTCCGTTGATCCACTACTCCACCGACTATGTGTTCGACGGCAGCAAACCTGCGCCCTACAGCGAGGACGACGCGCCCAACCCGTTGGGCGTCTACGGCCTGAGCAAGCTGGCGGGCGAACAGGCCATCGCGGCGGTGGGCGGTCAGTACCTGATCCTGCGCACCAGTTGGGTGTATTCGAGCCACGGCAAGAATTTCCTGCTGACCATGCAGCGTCTGCTCCAGGAAAAGCCGCAGATGCGCATCGTCGCCGACCAGATCGGTGCGCCGACCTGGGCCGGGACCATCGCCAACAGCACCCGTGCACTGATCGAGCGCTGGCAGGCAGGCCAGGCCGGAGACTGGGGCGTGTATCACCTGACGGCCCAGGGCGAGACCTCGTGGTTCGGCTTTGCCCAGGCCATTGGCGAGCACCTGCTGGCAGAAGGCAAGGCCTGCGCCGAGCTGGAAGGGCTTCCCGCCAGTGACTACCCAACGCCCGCCAAGCGCCCGTTGAACTCGCGCCTCGATTGCAGCCGCCTGCAACAACAATGGCAAGTCGGCCAACCACAATGGCGCGAAGCATTGCGCGAGTGTCTTGCACAGCAGCACTAGGCATAATGCGCCTGTACCCACAGGCGCAGACTTACATGACTCCACCCCTTCCACCAAGACCCCGCTGGCGCAGCCTGGCCCTGTTGGCCTTGTGCCTGGCCCCGCTGCTGTGGCCGCTGGAGCATCTGGCCGAGCGTTACTACCGCAGCGAACTGGCCGGGCAGAACCGCCAGACCCTCGACCTGTACGTCGCCAACCTGCTGGGTACCCTGCACCGTTACGAAGTGCTGCCGCAAATCCTCGGCGACCTGCCGGCCCTGCGCACCGCCCTGGCGGCGCCCCACGTCAGCACCAACCTGGTCGCCGCCAACCAATTGCTCAAGCAGGTCGCGGCCCAGGCAGGCGTGGAAGTGATGTACCTGATGGACACCCGCGGCAAGACCCTGGCCGCCTCGAACTGGGACAAACAGGACAGTTTCGTCGGCCGCAACTTTTCCTTTCGACCTTATTTCAGCGAAGCCATGGCCGGGCGCCTGGGCCGTTTCTTCGGCCTGGGCACCACCTCAGCCAAGCGCGGATACTTCTTCGCCGCTGCGGTGCGCGAAGATGAGCATGTGATCGGCGTGCTGGTGGTCAAGGTTGACCTGGACCATACCGAAAGCCTGTGGGGCAAGACTCCCGAACAACTGCTGGTGACTGACCACAATGGCGTGGTGATCCTGACCTCACGCCCGCAATGGCGTTTTCGTGCGACCCGCCCCCTGACCGAGGCCGAGCGCCAGGCGATCATCGCGATCCAGCCCTATCCGACCCGCGATCCGCAGCCCCTGAATTTCAGCCCCAGCGCCTGGCTGCGCCAATCCAGCGAAATCGCCGAAACCGGCTGGAATGTGGAAATCCTCGCCCCCCGCACCCTGATCGACCGCCCCGTGCGCACGGTAGTCGCGGTCGGCGGCGCGACCTTGCTGGTGCTAATGCTGCTGCTCGGCTTGATGATGCAGCGTCGTCGTCATTACCTGGAACGCATTGCCTTTGAAGCCAAGGCCCGGCGCGAGCTGGAAATGCGCGTGGCCGAACGGACCAGCGACCTCGAAGGCCTCAACCGCCGCCTGCGCCAAGAAGTACTGGAGCGGGAAAATGCCCAGCAGGAACTGGTACGCGCCCAGGATGACCTGGTGCAAGCCGGCAAACTGTCGGCGCTGGGTACCATGTCGGCGAGTATCAGCCATGAACTCAACCAGCCCTTGGCGGCCATCCGCAGTTACGCGGAAAACGCCGAGATCCTGCTCGACCACCAGCGCACCGACGACGCCCGAGGCAACCTCAAGCTGATCAGCGAACTGACCGGGCGCATGGCCTCGATCATCGCCCACTTGCGCGCCTTTGCCCGCCGCGACCGGCATGCCCCGGAAAGCGTGGCCCTGCAACCGGCCCTGGACGATGCGCTGGCGTTGCTGGCCAAGCGTCGGCGGGCCATGGAAGTGGAACTGATCCGCGACTTGCCAGAGGCCTCCCTGTGGGTGGAAGCCGGGGAAACCCGCCTGCGCCAGGTACTGGGCAATCTGTTGGCCAATGCCCTGGACGCCCTCACCGAAAAAGGCCCGCCGCGCAAACTGTGGCTGAGTGCCGAATCCACCGATCAAGGCGTCAACCTTTACATCCGCGATAACGGGCCGGGATTCTGCATGGAAGCCCTGGGCCGCGCCGGCGAGCCGTTCTACACCACCAAGACCCGTACCCAGGGCCTGGGGTTGGGCCTGGCCATCTGTGACACCCTGATGCGTGCCTTTGGTGGCGAACTGTTGTTCGCCAACCACAAGGAAGGCGGCGCACTGATAACCTTGAAACTGCGCGCCGGAGCACCTGGCGTCAGTCTGCAACCGTCCGAGGACCGCAGTGTATGAGTATCGATAACCAGATTCAGGTGGTGTTGATCGACGACGATCCGCACCTGCGTCAGGCCCTGTGCCAGACCCTGGACCTGGCCGGGCTGAAAGTCCTGCCCCTTGGCGAAGCCACCGGCCTCACGGCGCAGCTGTCACGTGACTGGCCGGGGGTGGTGGTCAGCGACATTCGCATGCCCGGCATGGACGGCATGGAGCTGCTCGCCGAACTGCACGGCCAGGACTCGGAGTTGCCGGTGCTACTGATCACCGGCCACGGCGATGTGCCTCTGGCCGTACAGGCGATGCGCGCTGGTGCCTATGATTTCCTCGAAAAGCCCTTTGCCAGCGACGCCCTGCTCGACAGCGTGCGCCGCGCCCTGAGCCTGCGCCGACTGGTGCTGGACAACCGTAGCCTGCGCCTGGCGCTGAGTGATCGCCAGCAACTGAGCACCCGCCTGGTGGGCCAGTCGGCGCCGATGCTGCGCCTGCGCGAGCAGATTGGCGCGCTGGCAGCAACCCGCGCCGATGTGCTGATCCTCGGTGAAACCGGCGCCGGCAAGGAAGTGGTAGCGCGCGCCCTGCACGACCTGTCGAACCGCCGCACCGGGCCCTTCGTTGCCATCAACGCCGGGGCGCTGGCCGAATCCGTGGTGGAAAGCGAACTGTTCGGCCATGAGCCGGGGGCGTTTACCGGGGCGCAGAAGCGGCGTATCGGCAAGTTCGAATTTGCCAACGGCGGCACGTTGTTCCTCGATGAAATCGAAAGCATGAGTTTGGATGTACAGGTCAAGCTGCTGCGCCTGCTGCAAGAGCGCGTGGTCGAGCGCCTGGGGGGGAATCAGCAGATCCCGCTGGATATCCGCATCATCGCCGCCACCAAGGAAGACCTGCGCCAGTCTGCCGACCAGGGGCGCTTCCGCGCGGACTTGTACTACCGCCTGAACGTCGCGCCGTTGCGCATTCCACCCCTGCGTGAGCGTGGCGAAGATGCCTTGATGCTGTTCCAGCACTTCGCCGACGAGGCCAGTAGCCGCCACGGCCTGCCACTGCATGAGTTGCAGCCCGGCCAACGGGCAATGCTGTTGCGCCATAACTGGCCAGGCAACGTGCGGGAGCTGCAAAACGTCGCCGAACGCTTCGCCCTCGGCCTGGAACTGGCCCTGGACAGCACACCCGACGGCCCGGCGCCCGGCGTACCGATGTCTACCGGCGGCTTGAGCGAGCAAGTCGAGCACTTTGAAAAAGCCTTGATCGCCGCCGAACTCGGTCGCCCCCACAGCTCCGTGCGCAGCCTGGCCGAAGCCCTCGGGGTGCCACGCAAGACCTTGCATGACAAGTTGCGCAAGCATGGGCTGAACTTTGCCGACAGCGGCAACGCCCACGCCGATGACGAATGACCTTTCCCACCCGCCAAGAGACCGCCATGAGCCGCGATAGCCGTTACCTGGAATCCATTCTGCACCATGACATCCCCCTGACCCGGGAGATGGGCCTCAAGGTGCTCGACTGGCAGGACCGGCAACTGCGCCTGCACTTACCCTTGCAAGCCAATATCAATCACAAGAGCACCATGTTTGGCGGCAGCTTGTACTGCGGCGCCGTACTCGCAGGTTGGGGCTGGCTGCACCTGCAATTGCGTGAGGAAGGGATCGAAGACGGGCATATCGTGATCCAGGAAGGGCAGATCAGCTACCCATTGCCTGTCACCCAAGACGCCACGGCGATTTGCCAGGCGCCGGAAGACAAGGTGTGGAAGCGCTTTGTGGCGACCTACAAGCGCCATGGCCGGGCGCGGCTGGCGTTGCAGACGTGGATTGTGAATGAGGGCAGTGAAGAGCGGGCAGTGGTGTTTACCGGGCAGTACGTCCTGCACCGCTAAACCCTGCAACACATAACCACTGTGGGCACAGGGCTTATGTGGAAGCGGGCTTGCTCCCACATTTTTGGTCGCGGCGGTTTATGACCTTGCCAGGGCCAGCAACCGCTCGCGCCAGGCGGCCTTGGCCGGCAAAGCCAGGAAGAACGGGTTCAACAGCGACTCCCGCGCCGGATAGCTGAACGGCTGGCCATTCAACTCCAGCACTTCGCCGCCAGCGCCCTCAAGCACGCCCTGGGCGGCAGCGGTGTCCCACTGCGACGTCGGCGCCAGGCGCGGATAGCAATCGGCGCTGCCTTCGGCCAACAGGCAAAACTTCAAGGAGCTGCCGATATTGGCCAGCTTCAACTCCCCCAGCCCTTCACTCAATCCGTCGAGCAAGCGCTCTTGTTCGGGGCTGGTATGGCGACGGCTGGCGACTACGGTGAACGCCTCGCCAACGGCGGGCTTCTGGCGCACCTGGATCGCCCGGGGCGCAGCATTCACGTCGGAACGCCACGCTCCAAGGCCGGCGCCACCGAAGTAGCAGCGGCCACTGGTGGGCATCGACACCACACCAAACACCACCCGCCCCTGTTCGATCAAGGCGATGTTGACGGTAAATTCTTCGCTGCCGCTGATAAATTCCTTGGTGCCATCCAGTGGATCTACCAGCCACCAGCGCTGCCAACCGGCACGCACGCTCTGGTCGATATCGGCGTCTTCTTCCGAAAGCACCGGGATGCTCGAGTCCAGCTTGGTGAGACCGTCGAGAATCAGATGATGGGCGGCCAGGTCGGCGGCGGTGACCGGCGAATCATCCTTCTTGGCCGTCACGGCCACATCGGCGCGCCAATACGGCAGGATCGCCTCGCCGGCCTGGCGGGCCAGTTCAATCACCGGGGCAATGTAGGGGTGGCCGAGGAACAACTCGCTCATGGCTGGTAGGCTCCGCGCTGGGTCAACAGGTCTCGCACCAGGTACAACGCGGCCAGGGCGCGGCCTTCGCTGAACTGCGCGTTCTGCGCCAGTTGTGCAAGCTCGCGCAGGTTGACCCGGTCCACGCGCATCGGCTCGGGCTCGTCGCCCTCCAGGCGCTCTTCGTACAAATCGGTGGCCAGCACCACCTGGATTTTCTGGCTCATATAGCCGGGGGACAGGGACAGTTCGGTCAAGTGTTCCAACTGCCGCGCGCCATAGCCCGCCTCTTCCTTGAGCTCACGGTCTGCCGCCGCCAACACGTCCTCGCCCGGCTCGATCAGGCCCTTGGGCAAGGACAGTTCATACTCATCCGTGCCGCCGCAGTATTCTTCCACCAGCAGCGCGTGGTCCGCGTCGATCATCGCCACGATCATTACCGCGCCATACCCTGCACCACGGCCCACCAAGCGCTCGTAGGTCCGTTCAACGCCATTGGAAAAGCGCAGTTGCACTTCCTCCACGCGGAACAAACGACTACTGGCGACAATTTCGCGGGCGAGGACGGTGGGTTTCTGGCGCATAAACGGCTCCTTGGCGTGATCGGGTTACTATACCGTGGCTTTTCCGATTGTCTGTGTCGGATATATTTACTTACCTGCTTGAGAACCCACCATGCCGCCACTGCCCTGGTCCGATATCGATACCGTCCTGCTGGACATGGACGGCACCTTGCTCGACCTGCATTTCGACAACCACTTCTGGATGGAACACCTGCCCCGGCGCTATGCCGAACTGCACGGGGTGAGCCAGGCCATGGCCGAGATGGAGTTGCAGCCGCTGTTCGAGCGTAACGCCGGCCAGTTGCAATGGTATTGCCTGGATTTCTGGAGCGCCGAACTGAAGATTCCGGTGCGCGAACTCAAGCTGGAAACCGCCCACTTGATCGCCCTGCGCCCGGACGCCGATACCTTTCTGGCGGCGATCAAAAAGGCTGGAAAGCGCGTGATCCTGATCACCAATGCCCACCGCGACTCGCTGTCTTTGAAGCTGGAACGCATCGAGTTGGCGCCGTATTTCGAGCGACTGATCAGCTCCCACGACTATGGTTTTGCCAAGGAAAACCCGCAGTTCTGGGACGCGTTGCAGGCAGATATCGATTTTGACCCGGCGCGCAGCCTGTTTATCGACGATACGTTGCCGATTCTGCGCAGTGCGCGGGATTTTGGCGTGGGGCATTTGTTGGCGGTCAAGGAGCCGGACAGCCGCAAAGGGCCGAAGGATACGGCGGAGTTCGATGCGGTCGAGGATTACCGGGAATTGATTTCAGAATTATCGTTGTAGGAGCGAGCTTGCTCGCGAAAAACGTCTGGACAGCGCTTTCATTCAGGATGTCCGCGTTATCGTTAACGACCTTCGCGAGCAAGCTCGCTCCTACAAGGGGAGAAACTTACTCAGGGATACGCAGCGTCTGCCCTGGGTAGATTTTGTCAGGGTGCGACAGCAGCGGCTTGTTGGCCTCGAAGATTTTGTTGTATTTGTTGGCATCGCCATAAACGGTCTTGGAGATCGCGCTTAGGGTATCGCCGCTTTTCACCACAACAAAGCGCGAAGCCACAACTACGGGCCCAGCTACGGTGATTTGGTCATCCACAGTAGCCACACCAGCAATGTTGCCCAGCGCCAACAAAATCTTCTCTTTCTCTTCCTGGCTGGCGACTTCACCGGTGACCGTTACCTTGTCACCGTCCACCGTGGTCTGCACATTCGGATTACCCAGGCCGACCTTGGCAACGTGATCCTTCAACTGCTCACTCGCGTTCGCATTACCCGGCGTCAACAGATCAACGATTTTCTCGCCGGCTTCTTTGATAAAGCTAAAAAGACTCATAGTGCGCTCTCCTTGGGATTGGGTTTCCAGATGCCAAAGACTAGACCAGTCTTACAGACCTTGGTTCCAGTCCGACCAATGACGCAAACGCGCTAGAATCCCCCCGCCATTGGAATAAGAGCCCCGGAGCGAAGATGGACATCAAACAGCTGAAATTCCTCATCGCCCTCGACGAAACCCGTCACTTCGGCCAGGCCGCCGCGCGCTGCCACATTACCCAGCCGACCCTGTCGATGCGCCTGCGCAGCCTGGAAGAAGAGCTGGAGCTGCCGCTGGTCAATCGCGGCCAGCGTTTCGAGGGCTTTACCGCCCCCGGCGAGCGGGTGTTGGCCTGGGCGCGTACGGTGCTGGCAGCTTATGACGGCCTGCAGGCCGAAGCGGCCGCCTGCCGAGGCAACCTGGTGGGAACATTGCGCTTGGGGGTGGTGCCGCTGTCGAGCTTCGATCCGCTGGCCTTGATGCAAGCGTTGCACAAGCAGCACCCCAGCCTGCGCTTTGAGCTATCGGCCCTGAGCTCCGAGCAGATCCTCGAACAACTGGCGAGCAATCGCCTGGACCTGGGCGTGTCCTACCTCGAGCGCCTGGACGCCGAGCGCTTTGACTCCCTGGCCCTGGAAGAAACCCGCATGGGCCTGCTGTACGACCAACGGTTCTTCAGCTTCGGCGAAAAGCCCCTGAGCTGGGAGGCGCTGATCGAACTGCCCTTGGGCATGCTTACCAGCGGCATGCACTTTCGCCAATCCATCGACCACAACTTCCACAGCCGCGGCCTGACCCCCCAACCCTTGCTGCAAACCGATGCCGTCCATCAGTTGCTGCAGGCGGTGCACGGCGGCCTGTGTTGTGCGGTGATGCCCCTGGACGGTGGCCTCGACGCCCTGACCGAGCACCTGCGCCTGCAACCCATCGAAAACGCGCAAACCCTGGCCAAGCTAGGGCTGATCATGCGCCGCAGCGCGCCGCGTTCGGCGCTGGCCGAGGCGTGCTTCGCGCTTTATCAGTAATCGCTACCGGAACCTTGATCGACGTCATCTATCGCAAGATCAGTACTGACGATTAGACGCGACCCTTTGTCGCGCCTAGTCTTCACTCTGAACACTTCGCCGGTGACTAGACTTCATGAACGCCCAGCGCCCAGCATGCGCGGCGCCCGCCCTGACAACGCCCGCGCCCGCCGCCAGCCAGAGTTATCAGTATTGCAACCTCGACCACACGCAATCGACCAGCACCGCGCTGGCCGAGGAAGTCGCGTTGGCGATTGCCTATAACGACATCAGCCAGGCCGTCATGCTGGTGACGCCCGCCGATCTTGAAGACTTTATCGTCGGCTTCAGCCTGGGCAGCGGCATCATCAGCGACATCAGCGATATCTATGACCTGCAATTGAGCGGCACAGGCTCGGCCCAGTACGCCCAGGTGCAAATCTGCAGCCGCGCCTTCTGGAACCTCAAGCAACAGCGCCGGCAACTGGCCGGCACCAGCGGCTGCGGCCTGTGCGGCGTAGAAGCGGTGGAGCAGGCGCTGCCAGACCTCAAGGTGCTGGCGGGCGCACCGCTACCGCCTGCCGCCTGGCTGGAGGGCTTGCGCCAGCGTATCAGCGCCTTTCAGCCGTTGGGCCAATACAGCGGCGCGGTGCATGCGGCGGTGTTTATGAATAGCCAGGGTGAACTGCTGCTGGGCCGCGAAGATATCGGCCGGCATAACGCCCTGGACAAGCTGATCGGCGCCTTGGTCCGCCAGCGCATCCCGACTACAGGCGGCGTGGCAATTGTCACCAGCCGTTGCAGCCTCGAATTAATCCAGAAAGTCCTGCGTGCGGGCATCCAGACCCTGGTCAGCCTGTCTTCGCCCACCGGCCTGGCCCTGCAATGGGCGCGCCGGCACAACCTCAATCTTATCCACCTGCCGCAAAAAAGCGCGCCGCGGGTCTACAGCCCTGCGATGGAGTATCAGCCATGAGCAATCATCATCAAGCCGACCAAACCCCGACCCCGCGCTACAAGCCCTACAAAGGCCCGGCTGGCGGCTGGGGCGCACTGATCAGCGTGGCGCAGGCGTGGCTGACCAGCGATAACGCGCTGAAAAATATCCGCATGATGCTCAAGACCAACCAGAACGGCGGCTTCGATTGCCCGGGCTGCGCATGGGGTGACTCGCCGGAGAGCGGCATGGTCAAGTTCTGCGAGAACGGCGCCAAGGCGGTCAACTGGGAAGCCACCAAGCGCCGGGTGGATGCGGCGTTCTTCGCCAAACACAGCGTCAGCGCGCTGCTGGAGCAAAGCGACTATTGGCTGGAATACCAGGGCCGCCTGACCGAGCCGATGAGCTATGACGCCGAGACCGACCGCTACAAGCCCATCAGTTGGGAGTCGGCCTTCGACCTGATCGGTAAGCACCTGCAAGCCCTGCCAAGCCCGGACATGGCCGAGTTCTACACCTCGGGCCGCGCCAGCAACGAGGCCGCGTACCTGTATCAACTGTTCGTGCGCGCCTACGGCACCAACAACTTCCCGGATTGCTCGAATATGTGCCACGAAGCCAGCGGCGTGGCCCTGGCGCAAAGCGTGGGCGTGGGTAAAGGCACGGTGACGTTTGACGACTTTGAACACGCCGACGCGATTTTCGTCTGGGGCCAGAACCCCGGCACCAACCACCCGCGCATGCTTGAACCGCTGCGCGAAGCGGTGAAGCGCGGCGCCCAGGTGGTCTGTATCAACCCGCTCAAAGAGCGTGGCCTGGAACGTTTCCAGCACCCGCAACACCCGCTGGAAATGCTCACCAACGGCGACAAGCCAACCAACACTGCGTACTTCAGGCCAGCACTGGGTGGCGACATGGCCATCCTGCGCGGCATGGCCAAGTTCCTGCTGCTGTGGGAGCGCCAGGCCCAGGCCGAAGGCAAGGAAGCTGTGTTCGACCACGACTTCCTCAATGAACACACGGTCAACGTGCTGGATTACCTGGCCAAGATCGACGACACCTCTTGGGATGAAATCGTCGAGCAGTCCGGCCTGAGCCTGCTGGAGATCGAGCAAGCGGCGCGCATGTACGCCAAAGGCAAGAACGTGATCATGTGCTGGGCGATGGGCATCACCCAGCATCGGCATTCGGTGCCGACCATCCAGGAAATCGCCAACCTGATGCTGCTGCGTGGCAACATCGGCCGCCCCGGCGCCGGCCTGTGCCCGGTGCGCGGCCACAGCAACGTGCAGGGCGATCGCACCATGGGAATCAACGAACGGCCGCCCGTGGCCTTCCTGGATGCCCTGGAGCGTCGCTTCCAGTTCAAAGTGCCCCGCGACAACGGGCATAACGTGGTCGAAGCGATCCACGCCATGCTCGAAGGTCGTGCCAAGGTGTTTATCGGCCTGGGCGGCAACTTCGCCCAAGCCACGCCCGACAGCCCTCGCACCTTCCAGGCCTTGAGCAACTGCGACCTGACGGTGCAGATCAGCACCAAGCTCAATCGCAGCCACCTGGCCCACGGCAAACAGGCCTTGATCCTGCCGTGCCTGGGACGTACCGACATCGATATTCAGGCCGATGGCCCGCAAGCAGTGACGGTAGAAGACTCGTTCAGCATGGTGCACGCCTCCAATGGCCAGTTGCAGCCACTGTCGAAACTGATGAAGTCCGAGCCGGCCATTCTCGCCGGCATCGCCGCTGCCACCCTGGGCAGCAAGCCGGTGGACTGGAACTGGCTGGTGGCCGACTACCGCCGCATTCGCGACTTGATCGCCGATACCATTCCCGGCTTCAAGGACTTCAACGAGCGTGTACAGCACCCAGGCGGTTTCTACCTGGGCAACAGTGCCGGCGCCCGCCGTTGGAATACCCCGTCAGGCCGCGCTAACTTCCGCGCCAACATCCTGCCCAAAGACCTGGTGCATGAACGCACCCGCGCCACTGGTCAGTTGCCCGACTTGATCATGCAGTCCATGCGTTCCCACGATCAGTACAACACCACTATCTACGGCCTGGATGACCGCTATCGCGGGGTCAAGGGCCAGCGAGACGTGTTGTTCGTCAACGAAGCCGACATCATCCGCCTGGGCTTCAAGCCGGGGCAGAAGGCCGATATCGTATCGATCTGGGATGATGGCCGTGAACGACGGGTGAAGGGCTTTACCCTGCTGGCGTTCGATATTCCGGCGGGGCAGGCAGCGGCCTACTATCCGGAGGTCAACCCGCTGGTGCCGCTGGAAAGCACTGGGGATGGTAGCCATACGCCTACCTCCAAGTTCGTGGCAATTCGCCTGGAAGCGGCCAGCGAGAATGGTTTGATAATGGCCAGAATCGCCTGATCGGTTCCACGCTTGGGAACGATCTTTACGGGCACAAAAAAGGCCGCTTTTGCATAAAAGCGGCCGTTCCGAAGTAGCTAAAGACCGGCAAAAACAACTTAAGTTCCCTATTTAAAACAGTAACTTAGCTAATTGTATACAACCTGCACCACTGGTCGGAATTCGATTGTAAGAATATTCCGACAACCTCAGGATCGCGCCGTCATCCCCTTGAGGTTCACCTATGAAGTTCTCCTCGATTCTCTTGTTGTCCCTTGGCCTGGTCAGTGGCGCAGCCATGGCCGGTGGCACCACCGAAGCCGGTGTAGGCGGCGCATTGGGCGGGGTTCTAGGTTCAGTCGTCGGCCAGCAGATCGGCGGCAATACCGGTTCGGCCATCGGTGCGGCCCTGGGCGGCGCCGGCGGTAGCGCAGTGGGCGCAGACAAACGCAGCCGCGGCGAAGCAGCCATTGGCGGCGCACTGGGCGCAGCAGGCGGCAACGTGGTCGGTCGTAGTGTCGGCGGCAACACCGGCAGCCTGATCGGTGCGGCAGCAGGCGGTGGTGCCGGCGGCGCGCTGGGCAACTACATGGGCAACAAGAGCGATGACGACGACCGTCGCTATCGCGGGCGCGATAACCGCCGTTATGACCGTGATGATCATCGTGGTCGTGGGCATGCCTATGGGCATCGCAAGAACAAGCATCACTACCGTCATCGCTAAAATCCAAAGAACACTGCATACCCCGTGTGGGAGCGGGCTTGCCCGCGATGGCGGTGGGTCAGTTATTGGATACTTGACTGATCCACCGCCATCGCGGGCAAGCCCGCTCCCACATTTGCTTCGGTGGCGTTTACGCGTTCGCGGTCAGATCACCAACCGCTGCAAAGCCTCGCGCAACATCCCCGCAATCGTCACCGGCTGGTTTGTCGCCCGGTCCACAAACACATGCACAAACCGCCCCGCCGCACAGGCTTCGTCTTCGCCGGCCTTGAACACCGCCAACTCGTACTGCACTGAACTGTTGCCCAACTTGCCCACCCGCAGGCCGATATCGATACGGTCGGGAAAGGCAATCGAAGCGAAATAGTCGCATGCCGAACTCACCACAAATCCCACCACTACACCGTCATGGATATCCAGCCCGCCCTGTTCAATCAGGTAGGTGTTCACCGCCGTGTCGAAAAAACTGTAGTAGGTGACGTTATTCACATGGCCATACACATCATTGTCGTGCCAGCGCGTAATGATCGGCTGGAAGTGGCGGTAATCGGCACGCTGCGGTATTGAGTCAGGCATGGACAAGTCTCGTTGAAGTGAATTTACAGGTCGTTCAGATGGGCCCCCGCCCAATCCAGCACCTCGGCATACGGATACTCTTCCAGCGCGGCAAACCCTGGAATCCCCCGGGCCTTGAGTTTGGTAAACAATGGCACGCTGATCCCGCATAAAAACCGCGTCAAGCGTTCAGGCCCCGGCAAGCTGCCGGTGTGCTGATGATGCCTGTGGATAAAATCTGCGCACAATGCCTGGAAGTTTTTATCCACAAGCGGTGCCAGGCCAGGGGGCGCTGGCAGATGGGCGATCTGGCCACGGCACACCGAACAATGCCCGCACTGGCGGGGCGCATCGGCGTCGCCAAAATACTCGGCCAGCCGAAAGCCCAGGCAGCGCTCGCTGGCGAACAGCGCCAGCATTCCATGGATCCGCGCCACTTCCGTGACTTCGTGCTGCTTGAAGCCTGTGTATAACTCGGCGCTCATGACCTGGGGATCAAATCCGCTATCGAGCAGGCTGTAGACCTCGGTCATCTGCTTGCTCTCCAGCTCGATCAGCCCCTGCTCCTGGAAATAGTCCAGCGCCTTGACCACCCGGCCACGCTCGGCCTGGTGCAGTTGATAAAGCGCGTCGAAGTCCACGGTAGCCCAGCTGCGGGCCCGTTTGCATACCTGGATGATCGCGGCGACAAACTGCTGCCGCTCGCCGGAAAAACGCGCCAGCAACACGTCCGGCTCCACCAGATACTTGAAGCGATACTCGGCATAAAACGCATAGCGCGGTGCAATGACGCCCTTGAGCTCCAGTTGCACCAGCAAGGTCTTGAGCGGTAGTTCACGGATATTGCTCAGCTCTGCCAACGAGCGCAGCAGAAACTCCCATTGCCCGTCATCCCGGGCTGCCAGCAGTTCCTCCAGCACCAGCCGGATGCCTTCCTGCTCCGGCGTATCGCCATACACGAAGTTCTCCAGCACGGTGAGGCTGTCGCGGTTGGCCAGCACCAGGCACTCCGAAGGCTGGCCATCGCGACCGGCGCGTCCGATTTCCTGGCTGTAGTTCTCGATGGATTTAGGCAGGTCGAAGTGCACCACGTTGCGGATGTCGCTCTTGTCGATACCCATGCCAAAGGCAATGGTGGCGACGATGCAATTGGACTGGCCACCCATGAACCGGCGCTGGATGCCCTCGCGTTTATCATGGGGCAAACCTGCGTGATAGGCCTCGGCCTGGATGCCATGGCGATTCAGGTGCTCGGCGATCTGCTCGGCAGTTTTCTGCAAGGTGACATAGACAATGCTCGGCTGGTTGGCCCGCTCACCCATCCACTCCACCAGGCGCCGGCGCTTGTCCACGCCGCTGACCGGCTCCACCCACAGGTTGAGGTTGGGCCGGTAGAAGCCGGTGGTGATCACATCAGCGGGGGCGATGGCGAACTTGGCCTGCATATCCGCAATCACCTTGGGCGTCGCGGTGGCCGTCAACAGCAGGGCCAGGGGAATCTTGAACTGGTGCTGGTAGTCGGGGAGCTTCAGGTAGTCCGGGCGGAAGTTGTGGCCCCACTCGGAAATACAGTGCGCCTCGTCTACCACGAGTAACGAAATCGAAACGCTGTGCAAAAAGTTGCGAAAACGCTCGTTCTTCAGGCGCTCCACAGAAATCATCAGGATTTTCAACTCGCCGGAGCGGGCGCGGGCCATCACGTCATTGGCCTCCTCGCGACTTTGCGCCGAATCAATGCTGCCAGCCGAAATACCATGACGCTGTAAAAAGCCCAGTTGGTCCTGCATCAACGCCAGCAGCGGCGACACCACCAGCGTCAGGTGCGGCAGCAATACGGCTGAGAGTTGATAACAGAGGGATTTACCGGAACCAGTGGGAAAGATCGCCGCCGCCGAACGGCCAGCCAACACGGCGCTGACAGCGGCCTCCTGGCCTGGGCGAAACTGGGGATAACCAAAGACCTGCTGGAGGGTGTCGTGCATAAGCTGTCACTCCATTGACCGCTGAACAGGCCTAAAACATAGCCCGGTATTTTCAGCGAATCGAGAAAGGTCGCGAGGAAAAGAGAGACAGGATGATACACAGGCTACGAGGCCCAGTCGGCAATCTAGCAAACACTCAAAAACCAATGTGGGAGCGGGCTTGCTCGCGAATGCGGTGTATCAGATACACAGTCAGTGACTGACACTACGCATTCGCGAGCAAGCCCGCTCCCACATTTTTTACATCGTCGCTACAGCTCAATCAGCGGTTTTGCACACGCTCAATGGCTTTGTCGTACACCGGATTGGCCTTCTGCTCCTTGGCCAACTGGTAGTGACGCAGTGCATCGGCAAACTGGCCGGCCGCTTCGTAGATCCGTGCGATGTTGTAGTAGGAACCGGCACGTACGGTGGCGGCTGTAGGGCCGCTGGCCAAAGCGATCGCCTTGCGGTTGGCCCAGATCGACTCGGCAGTGTTGCCGGCTTTCTGATAAGCCAGGCCGAGGTTGCCGTAGGCTTTGCCGAAAGCGTTATCCAGCTCGATTGCCTGGCGGAAGTAATCGATTGCCTGATCCAGGTTACCGGCCTGGTAGGCCGCTTCGCCTTTGAGGTTCAGCTTTTTCGCGTCACCCTGGACTGCGGAACTCACCACCACGGCATCAACGGCAACGCTATCGTTGAGCAGGGGTTTGACTTCATTGAGTACATCCTTGGCTTCGACCAGCACGCCGGTGAAGGTATTGATGTCCTGGAAGTCGCCGCTGCCGGTCATGCGGAACACCGTCCACAAGTTACCGGTACGATTGGTCGGCACGTAGTAGGTACGCACCAGGGACTGGCCCATGTACACAAACACCTTGGCCTGGCTTTCGGACAGTGCCGTGGAGCCGGTATTGGTGCGGTTGGAGAAGTCATGCACGGCGTACACGTAGCTTTCGCCGTAGTGTTTTTTCTGCAGGGTGATGGTTTCCGGGCCGTAGCTGTCGGTGTCATCCACATCCAACTCGGCGTCGGTGCCGGTCTTGCTGTTGAAGTAGATATTGTTGCCCGGGAAGATCATGTGGGAGTCGAGGTCCGAAGGCGATTGCCCCCAGGTCAGCACCACACGCAGGCCGTCGAGGTTTTCCATCACTGGGCTGATGGCGTAGGTCATGCCTTTACACGGGCATTTGACCACCAGGTTGGAGTAGCCGGGCTTCTTGATGATCAGCAGGTTGTCGGCGCCGTCGGCAACTTCGCTGGTAAGGGTGACCTGGCCCTGGGCGTTGGTGCGCCCCACCACGTTCTGTGCGCCGTTGCGTTGCAGCAAGACTTCGGCGTCGGCGATTTTCTGGTCCTTGACCACCGCACTGAGCACCTCAATCGGCAACTGCTCGGCCTGGACAGAAAACGCCACCGCACACAATGACATCGCCGAGGCGACACGAAGCAAACCCATGCTTAACTCCCTTTAAGTAGCGGGCGAAATTGCCCTACAAATTTTTGCGGTGAAACATACGCTGAATTCAGGGGTTTTGCCGGGATTTTATACAAAATGTGACGTGGTTTTTATCCCGCCTGCCCGTGGGCGCCTCTCAGTCAAACCTCAAGTATCGGAAGCCTCCGTAGGAAATCGCCAAGCCGCGCACCATACACTTCCCAAACTGCCTCCAGTGCAAACTCAGCCCACTACAGAATCAGCCACGCCTGGCCGAAACTAGCGCACTCTGAACCCTCTCGGCAAAAATCCGTGAACCTTGAAAGGACTCAATACATTGGCCATTACGGGGTCACCTTCAGCGTGATTCGTTTCACCGTACAGCCCAACGACAAGCAAGCACTTGCCAGCCTTTGCCTGCTAGAGGCAAAGGCCTCTGCGCCAGAAGTTCGCCTGCGACTACAGAGTCTGTACGAGCGAATGCTCGCCCAAGATCTTCCGTGCTTCATGACAGCGGTCATTTCAAAACCATTGACCAGAAAGCAGGCAGATAGCCTGAACAATCGGAATAACGTCATCAAAGAGGTTATTTCAGGTGCGATTGCAGCCCCAATTGGGCTCATTTCCAGCAAGGCAGAATCACTGGTCGAAAAGGCTACCAGCGATTTGATATCCCGCCAGCTCCGCAACTTCCAGCGTGCAGACATCATCATCGGCCTAGAGGCTAGGGTCAGCGGGGGAATTGGCCCGCAGCGTTCCAGCCTCTCAATGCATGTGTACTCAAATGAGCCATAGTCAAATGCTCTACCTACAGGCTGCGATCTTCTTCGCCTTTTATCTGTTGCTGTATTACAAAATCACCGACTGCACACTCAGAAAGCGTTTTGCTGCCACGTTTATCGTAAGCGGCTTGATCCTGACATTCTGGCTACCTTACGTGGCCATCATTCTCAGTATTCAACTCCTCCCCCTCGCTCTGTTCTTGATAGGCTTGGCACTATTTTTGACCCGCAACAAGTACCGTCATCGCCACGACCATCCCCCTCACCCACTCCTGCGTGCCCCCACCATGAACCTGGCCCCCCACTTCCCAGAAGACCCCGTCATGCAGCAACTCCTGCAATTGCTGCACGAAGAAATCGGCCTGCCCAAGCACAAAAGCATCCGCCTTAAGACTTCGCTGAACTTCGACCTCGGTTGCGACGGCGCCGAAGCCAGGCAGTTTATGGAAGCGCTGGAGCAGGCATTTGATCTGGACCTGGGCGACTATGATGCTTATCGCTACTTCAACCCGCCGATATTTGATGTGTTCCTCAAACACCGCGCCAAGGGCCGGGGCGAGAAGATGCCGCTCACCATCGGCATGCTTTACCTGGCCATCAAGACTCATAGCTGGGATACGCAGACGCTGGAAAATCTCAGCTGAAGAACACTGCCCCACATTCGGATCTGCGCCTTTTTTGCCGTCCCGCTCTACATTCATAGAGATTTGCGCACACAAAAAAGCCGCCCCTGGGGGCGGCTTTTTAACAGCTAGCGAGTCTTACAACTTAGGACCCGCGGCCTTGATCGCGTCGCTCACTTCAAACTTCTTGAAGTTCTCGACGAACAGGCCGGCCAGGGCCTTCGCTGCTTCGTCGTAGGCAGCCTTGTCAGCCCAGGTGTTACGTGGGTTCAACAGGCCGGTCTCAACGCCAGGTACAGCCAATGGCACGTCGAGATTGATGGTGTCCAGGTGCTCGGTTTGCGCACCGATCAACGCGCCGCTCTGGATCGCAGCGATCACCGCACGGGTGGTCGGGATGTTGAAGCGTTTGCCGACGCCGTAGCCACCGCCGGTCCAGCCGGTGTTGACCAGGTAGACCTTGGAGCCAAAGCCACGGATGCGCTTGATCAGCAGCTCTGCGTATTCGCCAGCCGGACGCGGGAAAAACGGCGCGCCGAAGCAGGTGGAGAAGGTCGACTTGATGCCGCTGCCCGAACCCATTTCAGTCGAACCCACCAACGCGGTGTAGCCGGACAGGAAGTGGTAGGCCGCTTGTTCTTCGTTGAGGATCGACACCGGTGGCAGCACGCCAGTCAGGTCGCAGGTCAGGAAGATTACTGCGTTTGGCTCGCCACCCAGGTTCTTCTCGGAACGCTTGGCAACGTGCTCCAGCGGGTACGCGGCACGGCTGTTCTGGGTCAGGCTGACATCGGTGTAGTCGGCGTGCTTGGCATCGTTGATCACGACGTTTTCCAGGACTGCGCCGTGCTTGATGGCTTTCCAGATGACGGGCTCGTTCTTCTCGGACAGGTCGATGCACTTGGCATAGCAACCACCTTCGATGTTGAACACCACACCTTCGCCCCAGCCGTGCTCGTCGTCACCGATCAGGTAACGGCTTTCATCGGCGGACAGGGTGGTCTTGCCGGTGCCGGACAGACCGAAGAACAGGGTCACGTCGCCTTCTTCGCCGATGTTGGCAGCGCAGTGCATTGGCAGCACGTCAGCGGCCGGCAGCAGGAAGTTCTGCACCGAGAACATGGCTTTCTTCATCTCGCCGGCGTAACGCATGCCAGCGATCAGGACTTTCTTCTGGGCGAAGTTGAGGATCACGCAACCATCGGAGTTGGTACCGTCACGCTCTGGTACGCATTCGAAGTTGGCAACGTTGAGCACTTGCCACTCTTCACGGCCGGCCGGGTTGTACTGGGCCGGATTGATGAACAGGCAACGACCGAACAGGTTCTGCCAAGCAGTCTGGGTAGTCATTTTCACGGCCAGGTAGTGGTCTTGGGCAGCACCAACGTGAACGTGGGAAACGAAATGCTCTTGCGCGTTGTTGAAAGCCTCGACGCGAGCCCACAGGGCATCGAACTTGTCGGCCGGGAACTTGCGGTTGATCGGGCCCCAGGCAATGGCGGCCTGGGTGGACGGCTCTTCAACGATGAAACGGTCGACTGGCGAACGACCGGTACGGTGACCGGTTTCTACGACCAGCGCGCCAGTATCGGCAAGCACGCCTTCACCGCGCTGCAGGGCTTCTTTGACCAGATCGTCAACACTCAGATCGGTGTATACGGCGTTATTGGCTTGCGTCATGAGGTTCCCCGTCGGCCTATGGCCGAGTGCTCCAAACGTTTTGTAGTAGAAAGTTGCGCACTACTACCGCGAAAAAAGTGGGCCGGATTATGCCAGAAAAGCCCAAAAATAGTAGGGCCCTCCCGTCAGAACACCTCTAATCCGGCGTTTGTCAGGTGATTTACCTGTGCTTAAACGTTTTAGTGGTGGGTGCCCGAAGGGGTGTCAACGCCAGCGCCGGCGAACAATTGGGCGATATCGGCAGCGTCGAACAGGTAACGCTGATTACAGAACTGGCAGTCGATCTCGATTTGGCCACCATGTTCCACAGCAAGGTTTTGCGCATCTTCCAGGCCCAGGCTTACCAGGGCATTGCCCGAACGCTCGCGGGAACAGCTGCAATGGAAACGCAGCGATTGCGCATCGAACAGGCGCACCTCTTCTTCGTGGTACAGGCGGTGCAGGATCGTTTCGTTGTCCAGGCCCAACAGCTCTTCGGCAGTCAGGGTACCGGCCAGGGCAGTGAGGCCGCGCCAGCTTTCTTCACGCTCATCCTCGTCCTTGATACGGTCGGCCGGCAGTTGTTGCAACAGCAGGCCTCGGGCGCGCTTGCCATCCGCATTGAGCCAGAAGCGGGTACCCACTTGTTGGGACATGACGAAATAGTTGGTGAAGCACTCGGACAGGGTTTCACCGTCCAGGTCGACAATCCCCTGGTAACGCTGGCCAACGGTCGGATCGATGGTCAACGCCAGGACGCCGTTGGGCATCAGGTCGGCGAGGGTCGCGTCCGCCTGGATCTGGTCTGCGTCATAACGGGCCAGGCCACGGATTTCGCGCTCACTGGAGCACTCGATCATCAGCATGGGTACCGGGCCTTCGGAACGAGCCTGGAGAATCAGCAAGCCATCGAACTTCATGGTGCCCACCAGCAGCGACGCGGCGGCCATCAGTTCGCCGAGCAACTGCGCGACCGGCTCCGGATAGGGGTGCTTGGCAAGGACTTCGGCATAGCTGCGCTCCAGGGCAACCAGTTCGCCACGAGCGTCGTTGTCGTCAAAGAGGAAACGTTGGGTGAAGTCGGTATCCGGTAGATCAGTCATAGGTCTGGGTATCTGAATTGATGACAAAGTGATGACAATGTTTCTAAAATTATGCGCTTTAGCACCAATTTGGTGCGCTTTTCTTCCGATAGATGAAGAGTTTCAGAGCGAAGAGGAAACAGTTTATGAACAATCCGGGTTTGTTCCAAGCCAAGTGGAACCTCGGGCGATTGGCCCTGTGCAATTTACTCGCTCTGGGGCTGCTGTGTTTTTGGCTATGGCCCGCAGGCCAGATGCTTTGTGTGATATTCGACGAATGGCTGTTTCATCTGCTCAACGACCCGCTGGCCAGCAACCCGGCCTGGCTACATGTATGGGCGGTCGCCAGCCTGCGACCATTTGATGCGGTGGTCGGGGTGATCCTGCTGATGCTGCTGATTCGCGGCGAATGGGTGTTCAAGGCGATTGAAGTACGCCAGGCGTTTTTTGGTTTCCTCGCGATCCTGCTGTTACTGCTGTTTATCCGCATGCTGTTTTCCAAGCTCGCGGCGCAGATGGGCTGGCAGCACAACAGCCCATCGATGGTGATCAGCGGGGCGATCCATATGAGCGACTACTTCCCTGACCTGGAAAAAACCTGGGAATTGAAGGACCGCTCCAGCCAGAGCTTCCCCGGTGACCATGCTTCGGTGCTGCTGATCTGGGGGATGTTCATGAGCGTGTTTGCCAAGCGGATCGGGCAAGTCGTGCTGGTCTGGGCGCTGGCGCTGCTGTTCATGATGCCGCGCCTGGTGGCCGGGGCACATTGGGGGCAAGACGACTATATCGGTGGCGTGCTGCTGGCGCTGTTGGCACTGGGCTGGGGTTATTACACGCCGTTTGCAGCAAAGGTCTCGGGGTGGCTACTGCGGGTGACCGAACCGGTATTCGGGGTGTTGCAACGAGTACCTGTGATCAATCGCTTGAGCGTGATCCGCAACGCCTGAGCCCAGGTGCAGGAGCCTGGCCGGCTCCTGCACGTAAAGCCTCACTCATCATTGCCGCTGCCGCGAAACTTGAACAGGTCGCGGCGCTGTTTCTTGCTTGGCTTGCCGTCGGTGCTCATCCCCAAAGCTCCGGCCTTGCGCATGGCCGCCGCATTCTCACGCTTGGCGATACTTGCCGGCGTCTCGGTGTACAGCGCCTGCGCTTCGGGAGCGCCCCGGCGGACGATGGAAAGCGCCTGCACCACCACTGTCTTCTCATCAAACCCAACCCGAATCTGCAACTCGTCGCCAATGTGCGGCTCCTTGCCCGGTTTGCAGCGTTCGCCACGGCAATGCACCTTGCCGCTCTCGATGGCGGCCTTGGCCAAGGCCCGAGTCTTGTAGAAACGCGCAGCCCACAACCACTTGTCCAAACGGACTTTTTCGTCCTCTTCCTGCTTTTGAGCCACTTGAATTCCTCGCTCTGAAAAATGTCGCAACTTAACCGTCGAACCCCATCGACGCACAAACGCCAAGGCTCACCTAAGATACGCCAGGTGTCAGGCAGTTTCCCTTCAGTCATGGTTTTTTATGACGTGAAGATATCTGTCGCCATTTGGTGAATATTCTGCGTGAATACCGCGAATTCGGCTCCAAGCGCCCGTCAACGTTCCTGGATTGTCACAATCCTTGAGCAGTTGGGCGCTAGTGTCGTCTGACGTCGAAATATTTCTGATTGCCGGTTGTTCATATTGAAGACATTTGACCATTTGACCGTTGTCGGTCTGCGTGAATGGGTGGCGCTTCCCGATCTGGGAGTGGCGGGCCTGCGCGCGAAGATCGACACCGGGGCCAGTACCTCCAGCCTGCATGCCACCGAGATCGAGCCTTTTGAGCGTGACGGTGAAAAGTGGGTGCGTTTCACCGCGCACCTGGGCAGCGTGGTGCAACTGCGTCACCGGCGTTGCGAAGCGCCGCTGGTGGCGATGAAAACCATTAAAAGCTCCAACGGCCAGGCGCAGGTGCGCTACGTCATCAGCACCACCCTGGCCCTGGGTGATCGGGTATGGCGGGTGGAGTTCACCCTGGCTTGCCGCAAAACCATGCGTTACCGCCTGTTGCTAGGTTCCAAAGCCCTGATCGATGGCCAGTTGGTGGTCAACCCGGGGCTCAAGTACGTTCAAGACAAGCCGGTGTTCCCGGTCTCTACTATTGCTGCCACAGGTGTTGCATGAAGATCGCTGTGCTGTCGCGTAACCCGCGTCTGTATTCCACCCGTCGCCTTGTCGAGGCCGGCACCGAACGGGGCCATGAGATGGTGGTGATCGATACGTTGCGCGCCTATATGAACATTGCCAGTCATAAGCCGCAGATCCACTACCGGGGCAAACCACTGGAAGGCTTCGACGCGGTGATCCCGCGCATCGGCGCCTCGGTGACCTTCTACGGCTGCGCGGTACTGCGCCAGTTTGAAATGATGGGGGTGTTTCCGCTTAACGAATCGGTGGCCATTGCCCGTTCCCGGGACAAGCTGCGCTCCCTGCAATTGCTATCGCGCCGCGGTATCGGCTTGCCGGTGACCGGCTTTGCCCATTCCCCTGATGACATTCCCGACCTGATCGAGATGGTCAACGGTGCCCCGTTGGTGATCAAGGTGCTGGAAGGCACCCAAGGCATTGGCGTGGTGCTGTGTGAAACCGCCACGGCGGCTGAGTCTGTGATCGAGGCGTTCATGGGCCTCAAGCAGAACATCATGGTCCAGGAATACATCAAGGAAGCCGGCGGTGCCGATATCCGCTGCTTCGTGGTGGGGGACAAGGTGATTGCAGCAATGAAACGCCAGGCCAAGCCGGGAGAGTTTCGCTCCAACCTGCACCGGGGCGGCAGCGCCAGCCTGATCAAGATCACCCCGGAAGAGCGCATGACCGCCCTGCGTGCGGCCAAGGTCATGGGCTTGAGTGTGGCGGGTGTGGATATCCTGCGCTCGAACCACGGGCCATTGGTGATGGAAGTGAACTCTTCACCGGGCCTGGAAGGGATCGAAACCACCACCAACAAGGATGTGGCGGGGATCATCATTCAGCATCTGGAGAAGAACAGCGGGCCGAACATGACCCGCACCAAGGGCAAGGGCTGAAATCGGCACGAACCCTTGTAGGAACTGGCTTACCAGCGATGACTGACTAACATTCAACATCAATGTCGACTGTTACCTCTTATCGCAGGCAGGCCAGCTCCTGATATTCGTCGTGGCTTAGACCGCATCTCTAGGCAACATCAGGCCCAACGGCAAGCGCACCCGCGCCTCCAGCCCACCATCGGCACGGTTGCGCAGTTCGACATTGCCGCCATGCATCGAAGCAATCCGCCGCACAATCGCCAACCCCAACCCGGTGCCTTTGCCACCACGGGCACGGTCACCACGGGTGAAGGGGTTGAAAATGCCCTCCAGTTCCGCCGGGTCGATCCCGGCGCCACGGTCCATGACACTCAGCACCACATAGGGCGCGCTGGTATCACCCGACACATAGGCGGCAACTTCCACCTCGGTCCCCGCGTGATGCAGGGCGTTGCCGATCAGGTTGTTCAGCAGGCGCTTCATCGAGACCCGGCGCAAGGCAAAGGGCTGGATCGGCTCCAGGCGCATGCGCACCTGCTCGCCGTTCTGGTTATAGGGCGCCACGACCTCACGTACCAGGTCGGTCAGGTCAACTTCCTCCACCACTTCATCGCGACCATCGCGGATAAACGCCAGGAACTGGTCGAGAATCGCATCCATATCTTCGATGTCACGGACCATGTCATCGGTAAGATCGGTGTGGTTGCCCATCAACTCCAGGGACAGGCGCAAACGTGTCAGCGGCGTGCGCAGGTCATGGGAGACCCCGGCCAGCATCAGCTCGCGTTCGCGACCGGCCTGTTCGACATCTTCGGCCATCTGATTGAACGCGCTGTACACCTCGGTCATTTCGCTGGGCGTGTCGCTGATTGGCAGGCGCACACTGCGCCCCTGCCCCAGTTGCCTGGCGGCGAACACCAGACGCTTGAGCGGCTGGTTGAGCTGGCGCACGAAAATCCAGGCCGACGCGGTGGAGAGCAGGCCAATGGCCAGGAACCAGCCCAGTACGTTCCAGATTTTCTGCCCCCGCAGCGGATGGGGATACAGCGGCACTTTCAACCATCCATCCCCCAGGCTAGGGGCTCGGACCCACAAGGCTGGCGAAACATGCATACGCAGCCGCACCTCGGTGTCCTCGCCCAGCTCGGCCTGCATCTGGCGCTGGTAGATCTCGCTGTAGGGCCAATGCTGCTCGCCCTCGGGGACGCCCGCGCCCACCACACGGGTCAAGGTCGCCGCCTTGGCGATTTTTTCACGGTTCTCCGGATCGGCAGCCCAGTAGGCACGCAATGTCAGCGCAACACCGTGGCTGTACTGTCGATCCACCAGCACGTCTTCGTTCATCAGCAGGTAAACGAGGGTCAATGCCTTGGAAAACAGAACGACGATCAGCACCAGCCAAAGGGTGCGGGAGAAGAAACTCTGGGGGAACCACAGCGGGGTTTTCATAGAAGACAGCTAGACACCTGGCAAGAGCGAGCAAGGCTCGCAGAATTGCAGACGCCGGGCATCCGGACGACCCTTTGGGATCGAACTCCGGAGTACCCGCATGTGCAAATCATCGGTTACTTGGTTGCCGCGCCGTCCGGCACAAACACGTAACCCACGCCCCACACTGTCTGGATATAACGCGGCTTGGACGGATCCGGCTCGATCATCCGGCGCAGACGGGAAATCTGCACATCGATGGAGCGCTCCAGGGCGTCCCATTCGCGACCACGGGCCAGGTTCATCAGCTTGTCACGGGTCAGCGGTTGGCGAGCGTTCATTACCAGCGCCTTGAGCACCGCGAATTCACCCGTGGTAAGCATGTGGACTTCTTCGCCACGCTTGAGCTCACGGGTCGCCAGCGACAGTTCGTAGTCACCAAAGGTCACGCTTTCGTCTTCGCTGCCTGGAGCGCCCGGAACGGGAGCCGCCTGGCGACGCAATACGGCCTTGACCCGGGCCATCAGCTCGTCGGGGTTGAACGGCTTGGCCAGGTAATCGTCAGCGCCCAGTTCCAGGCCCTTGATCCGGCTCAGCTCGTCGCCCTTGGCGGTCAGCATGATGATCGGGATCTGGTTGTTGGTGCCGCGCAGGCGCTTGCACGCCGTCAGGCCGTCTTCACCCGGCAACATCAGGTCGAGTACGACCAGGTTGAAGACTTCGCGCCCCAGCAGACGATCCATCTGCTCGGTGTTCGGCACCGCCCGGGCACGGTAGCCCTTGGAGGTGAAGAACCGCTCCAGCAGGCTGCTCAGCCCCGGATCGTCATCAACGATGAGAATTTTTTCGCCTTCAGCAGTTTGTGCAGTGCTGCTCATTGGATGCTCCTCTTAACTGGCGCGCATTATGGCTTAGCTGCCGTTATACGCACGGTACGCATTGTTAGCAGATTTTTCTCTAATCACCAGTGCGCGTGCCCTTGGCGCAATCCCCCCAAGAACGGAACGCTGGTTATAATGCCGCGCCTCAGTGCCCGGCAATGCCATGGCCGGCCTGGTGTTTTTTTCATCTGCTTGTCGTGATTTTTTCGATTTCGAGGGTCAATAGGCTGCCTCTTGACCCAGGCAGCGGCGCCAGTCGGGCCGCTCAACCAGCCGCGCACGGCCTTGTTTTCCGGGCCTGCGAACTGCTTTCAAGAATTTCAGGTGGTTTTATGGACAGCATCAACAGCCGCATCGCCGAGGAACTCGGCGTACGCCCACAACAGGTCGAAGCGGCCGTCGCTCTACTGGATGAAGGCTCCACGGTGCCCTTCATCGCCCGTTACCGTAAAGAAGTGACCGGCAGCCTCGATGACATCCAGCTGCGGCATCTGGAAGAGCGCCTGCGCTACCTGCGAGAACTCGACGAACGGCGTGTCAGCATCCTCGCCAGCATCCAGGAGCAGGGCAAGCTGACCCCACAACTTGAACGCGATATCAAGCTCGCCGACACCAAGACCCGCCTCGAAGACCTGTACCTGCCGTACAAGCAGAAGCGCCGCACCAAGGGCCAGATTGCCCTGGAAGCCGGCCTCGGCGAGCTGGCCGACGGCCTGTTCAACGACCCGTCCTTGGCCCCGGAAGCCGAAGCAGCGCGCTTTGTCGATGCCGAAAAAGGCGTTGCCGACGTCAAGGCTGCCCTCGAAGGCGCCAAGTACATCCTCATGGAGCGCTTCGCCGAAGATGCCAACCTGCTGGAAAAACTGCGCAACTACCTGAAACAGGAAGCCACCCTCAGCGCCCGCGTGATCGCCGGCAAAGAGGAAGAAGGCGCCAAGTTCCGCGATTACTTCGAGCACGACGAA
This sequence comes from Pseudomonas sp. WS 5027, assembly GCF_012985695.1. NCBI lineage: Bacteria > Pseudomonadati > Pseudomonadota > Gammaproteobacteria > Pseudomonadales > Pseudomonadaceae > Pseudomonas > Pseudomonas sp. WS 5027. The sequence continues at coordinate 343,643 of NZ_JAAQWU010000002.1, forward strand.
CCGCTCAAAAGCATGCCGTCCCACCGCGCCCTCGCCATTTTCCGTGGCCGCAACGAAGGCATTCTCAGCTCCGCGCTGAAAGTCGGCGACGAACTGCCGGGCACCATGCACCCGTGCGAAGGCATGATCGGCCAACAATTCGGCATCCAGAATCAGAATCGTCCTGCGGACAAATGGCTCAGTGAAGTCGTGCGCTGGACCTGGAAGGTCAAGCTCTACACCCATCTGGAAACCGACCTGCTGGGCGAGCTGCGCGACGGTGCCGAAACCGAAGCGATCAACGTGTTCGCCCACAACCTGCACGACCTGCTGCTGGCCGCGCCAGCCGGCCCGCGCGCGACCCTGGGCCTGGACCCGGGCCTGCGCACCGGTTGCAAGGTCGCCGTGGTCGACGCCACCGGCAAACTGCTGGACCACGCCACCGTGTACCCGCATGTGCCCCACAACAAGTGGGACCAGACCATCGCCATCCTCGCCGCCCTGTGCGCCAAGCACTCCGTGGACCTGATCGCCATCGGCAACGGCACCGCCAGCCGTGAAACCGATAAGCTGGCCCTGGAGCTGATCAAAAAATACCCAGGCATGAAAATGACCAAGGTCATGGTCTCCGAAGCCGGCGCTTCGGTGTACTCGGCGTCGGAACTGGCCTCCAAGGAATTCCCCGACCTCGATGTGTCGATCCGTGGTGCCGTATCCATCGCCCGCCGCCTGCAGGATCCGCTGGCCGAGCTGGTGAAAATCGACCCTAAATCCATCGGTGTCGGCCAGTACCAGCACGACGTGTCGCAGCTGAAACTGGCGCGCGGCCTGGATGCAGTGGTGGAAGACTGTGTGAACAAGGTCGGCGTCGACGTAAACACCGCCTCGGTCGCCTTGCTCGCACGGATCTCCGGCCTCAACGCCACCCTGGCGCAGAATATCGTCACCCATCGCGACGAAAACGGCGCGTTCAAGACCCGAGCGGCGCTGAAAAAAGTCGCACGCCTTGGCGAAAAAACCTTCGAGCAAGCCGCCGGCTTCCTGCGCGTCATGAATGGCGACAACCCGCTGGACTCCTCAGCGGTCCACCCGGAAGCCTATCCGCTGGTGCAACGCATTGCCGCCGAGACCGACCGCGATATCCGTTCGCTGATCGGCGACGCCGCGTTCCTCAAGCGCCTGGATCCGAAGAAGTACACCGACGAAACCTTCGGCGTACCGACCATCACCGACATCCTGCAAGAACTGGAAAAACCCGGCCGCGACCCGCGCCCCGAGTTCAAGACCGCAGAGTTCCAGGAAGGCGTCGAAGACCTCAAGGACCTGCAACTGGGGATGATCCTCGAAGGCGTGGTGACCAACGTGACCAACTTCGGCGCATTTGTGGACATCGGCGTGCATCAGGACGGTTTGGTGCACATTTCCGCGCTTTCGGAGAAGTTCATCAAGGACCCGCGTGAGGCGGTGAAGGCCGGTGATGTGGTCAAGGTCAAGGTCATGGAAGTCGATATCCCGCGCAAACGCGTGGGCCTGTCGATGCGCATGAGCGATACCCCCGGCGAGAAAATCGACGGTGCCCGTGGCGCACGCCCAGGTTCGGCACCGCGCCAGTCGCAAAACCGCTCGGAAAACAGCGCACCACGCAAGGAAACCGCCACCGCAGCCCCGACCAACAACGCCATGGCTTCGCTGTTCGCCAACGCCAAGCAACTGAAGAAACGCTGATGGATCTGCCGGCAGGCCAGACCCACAGCGCCTTCAGCGAACTGCTCGGCTGCCGCTTGCAACGCCTGGACCAGGGCGTTGCCGAGGTTGCCCTGAGCCTGGAGCCACACCTGCGCAACCGCGCAGGCAAGCTCCATGGCGGGGTGATTTTCAGCCTGGTGGACATTGCCATGGGACTGGCCTGCTCCAGCGCCCATGGTTTTGACCAACAAAGCGCGACCATCGAGTGCAAAATCAACTACATCCGCGCCGTGTCCGACGGTGACGTGCTGTGTACTGCCCGAGTCATCCACCCTGGCCGGCGCACGCTGGTGGTCGAGGCCGAGGTGTATCAGAACGAAAAACTCGTCGCAAAAGCACAAGGCACCTTCGCTGTCCTATAGCTCCTTGTGATCAATTTGGGTTAATTTCGGCGCTGCGAAAACAGCGTCGGAATTTTCTTCCTGCGTAATAGCCTAATTCAGGGAATGAAGTCGGCACTTTCAGAGCAGGTTATTCCGGCTCGAAAACCAGGCGATAACGCCAGTTTTAACTTCACCCTTGTAGACCGTCTTGCCCACCCCCATATTGGGGCGACTGACGCGTGAAGGAATCCAACTTGAGCGAACTTCTCAACCGCCGCCTGGCTCTGCTCGGCAAGCGCGAACACCTCTCTTTGCTTGAGCACTGCCTGCACGGCATCGAGCGTGAATGCCTGCGTGTCACTGGCGAAGGTCGCCTGGCTCAAACGCCGCATCCAGAGGCCCTGGGTGCCGCATTGACCCATGAATCGATCACCACCGACTATTCCGAGTCGCTGCTGGAGTTCATCACGCCGGCGCTGCCCAACCCGGCAGACACCCTGCGCAGCCTCGACCGAATTCACCGTTTTGCCTACAGCAAGCTCGGCAACGAGTACCTGTGGAGTCCATCGATGCCGTGCCCGTTGCCGGCCGAGGAAGATATTCCGATTGCCTACTACGGCACCTCCAACATCGGACAGCTCAAGTACGTGTATCGCAAGGGCCTGGCCCTGCGCTACGGCAAGACCATGCAGTGCATCGCCGGGATCCACTACAACTTTTCCCTGCCGGAAGAGCTGTGGCCGCTGCTCAAGGAAACCGAAGGCTTCGTGGGCACCGACCGTGACTACCAGTCCACGGCCTATATCGCCCTGATCCGTAACTTCCGCCGCTACAGCTGGCTGCTGATGTACCTGTTCGGTGCCTCGCCAGCCCTGGATGCGGGCTTTTTGCGCGGGCGTTCCCATCAGCTTGAACAGTTCGATGCCGACACCCTGTACCTGCCGTATGCCACCAGCCTGCGCATGAGCGACCTGGGTTACCAAAGCAACGCCCAGGCCGGCCTGACCCCTTGCTACAACGATCTGGCCAGCTACACCGACAGCCTGCGCGAAGCGGTGGCAACGCCCTACGCGCCTTACGTCGAAGTCGGCACCCATAAGGATGGTGAGTGGGTCCAGCTCAACACCAACATCCTGCAGATCGAAAACGAGTACTACTCCAACATCCGCCCCAAGCGCGTGACCTACACCGGCGAACGGCCGATCCAGGCGCTGATGGCCCGTGGCATCCAGTACATCGAAGTGCGCTGCCTGGACATCAACCCGTTCCTGCCGATGGGTATCGATTTGCCAGAGTCGCGCTTCCTCGATGCGTTCCTGCTGTATTGCGCACTGAATGACAGCCCGCTGTTCGAAAACAACGAGTGCGGGAATGCCACATCGAACTTCCTCAGCGTGGTCAAGGAAGGCCGGCGCCCGGGCTTGCAACTGCAGCGTCGCGGCCAGGCCGTGGAAATGAAGGAGTGGGCCAGCGAATTGCTGGAGAAAATCGCCCCGCTGGCCGCGCTGCTGGACCAGAGCCAGGGCATCAACGAACACAGCCAGGCACTGGATGCCCAGTTGGCGAAGATCCAGGACGCGTCCCTGACCCCGTCGGCCCAGGTGTTGGCGGCGATGCAGGAGCGCAAGGAAAGCTTTGCGCAGTTCTCCCTGCGCCAGAGCGAAGTGCACGCCGAGTACTTCCGTCGCGAGCCCTTGCCGGCGGACGAACAAGCACGCTTTGAAGAGCTGGCCCGTACGTCGCTGGCGCAACAGGCCGAGCTGGAGCAGAACGAAGTGGGCGATTTCGATGTATTTGTCGGGTCGTATCAGGCGAGCATTCTGGCGATCAGTAACTGATACTCCCTGTGTAGGAGCGAGCTTGCTCGCGAAAAACTCAAGCACGCCGCGTTTATCCAAGCCGAACGCGTCATCGTTAACGTTTTTCGCGAGCAAGCTCGCTCCTACATAAGCTAATTCGAAAATGTTATTTATTTTCGGATTCTTAGATCATTTAGTCTCCTCCCACGCCGATCCTCGGCCGCCTGATGAGGAGCTACACCATGAAACTGCCTTCCCCTTTGCGCCTCCTGGCGGCTGTATCCCTGGCCGGCGCCAGCCTGTTTGCGCAGGCGGCCGACGTAACCATCGCCTACCAGACCACCGTTGACCCGGCCAAAGTCGCCCAGGCCGACGGCACTTATGAAAAAGCCACCAACGCCAAGATCGACTGGCGCAAATTCGACAATGGCGCCGATATCATCGCCGCCATCGCTTCCGGCGACGTGCAGATCGGCTATCTCGGTTCCAGCCCGCTGACCGCCGCCATCACCCGCAAAGTACCCGTGCAAACCTTCCTCGTCGCCACCCAGATCGGCGGCGCCGAAGCCTTGGTGGCGCGCAACGGTTCCGGGATCAACAGCCCCCAGGACCTGATCGGTAAGAAAATCGCCGTGCCGTTCGTTTCCACCGGCCACTACAGCCTGTTGGCCGCGCTCAAGCACTGGAACATCGACCCGGCCAAAGTCACCGTACTCAACCTCGCCCCGCCAGCCATTATCGCCGCCTGGAAACGTGGCGATATCGACGCCACTTATGTCTGGGACCCGGCCCTGGGCGTGGCCAAGGAAAACGGCAAAGTGCTGATCACCTCGGGCGAGCTGGCCAAGTTCGGCGCGCCCACCTTCGATGCCTGGATCGTGCGTAAGGACTTTGCCGAGAAGCACCCGGAAATTGTCAGCGCCTTTGCCAAAGTCACCCTCGATGCCTACGCCCAATACCGCAAAGACCCACAAGCCTGGCTGGCCGACAAGGGCAACGTCGACAAACTGGTGAAGCTCTCCGGCGCCAAGGCCAGCGACATTCCGCTGCTGCTGCAAGGCAACGTCTACCCGCTGGCCGCCGACCAGGTAACGCTGCTTGGCGCCCCGACCACCAAGGCGGTGACTGACACCGCCGCGTTCCTCAAGGAACAAGGCAAGGTCGAAGCCGTGCTACCGGACTACGCCCCTTACGTCAGCGCCAAGTTCATCACTAACTGATCGGGAGTTCACCGCGATGGCCTTGCTACAGCTGGAGCGCATCAGCGCACAGTACCCAGGCGCAACCACGCCCGTGCTGAAGGATATTTCCCTGACTCTTGGTCCCCAGCAATTGCTGGTGGCCCTCGGCCCTTCCGGCAGTGGTAAGACTTCGCTGTTGAACCTGATTGCCGGCTTCGTCGAACCCAGCGCCGGGCGCATCACCCTCGACGGCGTGCCCGTCAAAGGCCCGAGTGCCGAACGTGGCGTGGTGTTCCAGGACGACGCCTTGCTGCCCTGGCAGGATGTGCTGGCCAATGTCGGCTTCGGCCTGGAACTGGCCGGCATGCCCAAGGCCCAGCGGCAAGTCCGCGCCCGTGAGATGCTCGCGCTGGTGGACCTGGCCGGCTTTGACAGCCGGCGCATCTGGCAGCTGTCTGGCGGGCAGAAACAACGCGTCGGCCTGGCCCGCGCTCTGGCTGCCGACCCCCGGGTGTTGCTGATGGACGAACCCTTCGGTGCCCTCGATGCCTTCACCCGCGAACAGATGCAGGAGCTGCTGCTGCAAGTCTGGCGACGCACAGCCAAGCCAGTGTTCCTGATCACTCACGACATCGAAGAAGCAGTCTTCCTCGCCACCGACCTGATTCTGCTGGCCCCCAACCCCGGGCAAATCGTCGAGCGCCTGAGCCTGGATTTCGGCCAGCGCTACGCTGCCGGCGAGTCGGCGCGCGCGATCAAGTCCGACCCACGGTTTATCGAAACCCGCGAACACGTGCTGGGCAAAGTGTTCTCCCAACGGCAGGTGTACGCATGAGCAGTTATGAAATCCCGGCCACTGCCGTCAGCCAAGCCAGCCCGCCGCTGCGCCGCACGTTGAGCACGCGCTGGATCAGTGTGCTGACGCTGGTTGCGCTGCTGGCGCTGTGGTGGGCCGTGACCGCCAGCGGGCTGATCGAACCGCTGTTCCTGCCGCCACCATCGGCCGTGCTGCAAAAAGGCTGGCTGCTGGCGACCAGTGGCTATATGGACTCGACCCTCTGGCAGCACCTGGGCGCCAGCCTGGGGCGCATCGGCCTGGGCCTGGGCTTTGCGGTGCTGACCGCCGTGCCGATCGGCATTGCCATCGGCGCCAACCGCATCGCTCGGGGCATTCTCGACCCGCTGATCGAGTTCTACCGCCCGATCCCGCCACTGGCCTACCTGCCATTGATCGTGATCTGGTGCGGCATCGGCGAGCTGTCCAAGGTGTTGCTGATCTACCTGGCGATCTTCGCCCCGATCGCCATCGCCACCGCCACCGGCGTACGCACCGTCGACCCGGCCAAATTGCGCGCAGCACAGTCCCTGGGCGCGACGCGGGCGCAGTTGATCCGCCATGTGATTGTGCCCAGCGCCCTGCCCGACATCCTCACCGGCGTGCGCATCGGCCTGGGCGTGGGTTGGTCGACCCTGGTGGCCGCCGAGTTGATCGCCGCCACCAGCGGCCTGGGGTTTATGGTGCAGTCGGCGGCGCAGTTCCTGGTTACCGATGTGGTGGTGCTGGGCATCCTGGTCATCGCCCTGATTGCCTTCGCCATGGAAATGGGCCTGCGTGCCCTGCAGCGCAAGCTGGTGCCATGGCATGGCCAAGCCCACTAAGCACAACGTGAAGAGAACACCATGAGCCGCCTGACCGTTACTCCCTTAAGCACCGCCTTGGGCGCCCAGATCAGTGGCGTCGATATCACCCAGCCGCTGAGCCTCGAACAGCGCGATGCCATCGAGCAGGCGCTGCTCCAGCATTCGGTGCTGTTCTTTCGCGACCAGCCAATCACCCCGCAGCAGCAAGCGCGGTTCGCGGCGAATTTCGGTGACCTGCACATTCACCCCATCTACCCCAACGTGCCGGAACAACCCGAAGTGCTGATCCTCGACACCGCCGTCACCGACGTGCGCGACAACGCCATCTGGCACACCGACGTGACCTTCCTGCCCACGCCAGCCATGGGCGCGGTGCTCAGCGCCAAACTGCTACCGGCCTTTGGCGGTGACACGCTGTGGGCCAGCGGCATCGCCGCCTTTGAGGCGTTATCGGAGCCGATGAAGAGCTTTTTGACCGGCCTGACGGCGACTCACGACTTCACTCGCTCGTTCCCTCTGGAGCGTTACGGCAACACCGCCCAAGACCTGGCCCGCTGGGAAGAGGCACGCAGAAAGAACCCGCCACTGTCGCACCCGGTGATCCGCACCCACCCGGTCAGCGGGCGCAAATCGCTGTTTGTCAGCGACGGCTTCACCAGCAAAATCAACGAACTGGAACCGGCCGAAAGCGAGGTCATCCTCAAACTGCTGTTCGCCCACGCCACCCGCCCGGAGTTCACTATCCGCTGGCGCTGGCAAGCCAACGACGTAGCCTTCTGGGACAACCGCGTGACCCAGCACTACGCCGTGGACGACTACAGGCCACAACGGCGGGTGATGCATCGGGCAACAATCCTGGGTGACGTGCCCTTCTAACAAACCCTTGTAGGAGCGAGCTTGCTCGCGAAAAACCCAAGAACGCTGCGGGGCATCAGATGCCCCGCATTTTCGTTGGCGATCTTCGCGAGCAAGCTCGCGCCTACCGTTTGTTCAGCGGACCAGATGCAGGAACTGCAAATGCCGCTCGTACTGGTCGAGGATGTCGTTGATGATCTGCTCCTTGGTGTAGCCCACCAAGTCGTAGTCCTGGCTACCCTCGCTCAAGTGTACTTCCGCCCGGTAGTAGCGCCGGTTGTTCATCTCTTTGGAGCCCATGCCGCCACGGGCAAAGGACGGCGTGAAGTAACCGCGCATCTGCACCTGGTAGACAAAGGGACGCTCTTCGCCGTGGCCGATCTCCAGGCTGACGCTGTCGTTGGACGGGTCGGGCTGGGTGACCACGTTCAGGCCCTTCTCGACAAACACCGCAGTCACTTCCTCAATGGCCGGGCGTACCGTGGTTTCAAGAAAACGGTAGACCTCGTCCCGTGAAGGGAAATGCACCGCCTGGCTCAAGCGCTGGCGCCAGCCGCCACGGCCCTTGCGGGATGCCGACACAGGGGCCAGGGAGTGCAGTTGGGCGATCTGCTTCTGGGATTCGAGGTAGAACGCCTTATGCAGCCCCCACATCATCAACAGCAGGATCAACGAGAACGGCAGCGAGGTCAGCACCACTGCGGACTTGAGCGAGTCGATGCTGCCGGCGAACAGCAAGGCGCTGGTCACCAGCGCGGTCATCGCACCCCAGAACACTCGCAGCCACTTGGGCCCGTCTTCATCGGCGTTGCCACCCTTGGACGACAGGGTCGACAGCACCACGGTGCCGGAGTCGGCCGAGGTGACAAAGAACACAAAGCTGATAAACACCGTGACCGCGATCACGGTCTTGCTCCACGGGTAGGTTTCCAGCAGCAGATAGAGGCTCATCGAAGGGTCGTCGATGGCCGACTGACCCAGGGCGACCATGCCGTGATTGAGCACCTGATCAATGGCGCTGTTGCCGAAAATCGACATCCACGCCAGGGTGAAGCCCAGCGGGATCAGCAGCACGCCGAAGACGAACTCGCGGATGGTGCGGCCACGCGAGATCCGTGCGATGAACAGGCCCACGAACGGCGACCACGCGATCCACCAGGCCCAGTAGAACACGGTCCAACCACCCAGCCAGTCGCTGGGCTTGTCGTAGGCGTACACATCAAAACTCTTGCTCGGCAACGCGCCGAGGTAGTCACCGATGTTCTGGATCAGGGTGTTGAGCAAATGCTGGGTGGGCCCGGCGAACAGCACAAACAGCAGCAGCGCACAGGCCAGCAGCATGTTGATGTCGGACATGACCCGCACACCCTTGTCGACACCGGCCACCGCGACCAGGATCGCCGCACCCATCATCAGGGTGATCAGGCCGACCTGGATCCATTGGGTGTGGGCGATGCCGAACAGGTAGTCCAGGCCCGAGTTGAGGTGCAGCACCCCAAAGCCCATGTCGGCGCCCAGGCCGAACACTGTGGCGATGATGCCGAAGCCATCCACCGCATAGCCAATAGGGCCGTTGATGCGCTTGCCGATCAGTGGGTACAGCGCCGAACGCAAGGCCAGCGGCAGGTTATGCCGGTAGGCGAAGTACGCCAGGGCCATACCGACAAACGCAAATACACCCCAGCCGTGCAGGCCCCAATGCAGGAACAGCACCTGCATGGCCTGGCGCGCCGCATCGGCATTCAAGGCCTCGCCCTGGGGCGGTTGCACCAGGTGGGTCAAGGGCTCCGAGACGCAGAAGAAAAACAGCGTGATGCTGATCCCGGCGGCAAACAGCATGCCGGCCCAGGACAAATAACTGAATTCGGGCTCGTCGTGGTCGGCACCGAGTTTGATCTTGCCGTAGCCAGACAACGCGGTGACCACCACGAAGACCAGATACAGGGTCATCGCCAGCATGTAGTACCAGCCGACCGTATTGGCCGCCCAGTTTTGCGCGGCCAGCAACCAGGCGCCAGCCTGTTCGGGGATCGCGATAACGGTGAGGCCAAACAGCAGGATGAAGCTCGCGGCGAAGTAAAACACCGGTGCATTCATGCGCACCAGGCCGCTTGAAGGAGCAGACGATGCACTCATGAACGGTGCACCTCGAGGGTGTTGGATGTGGCTGTATAAAACGGACTCAGCAAAGGTAAGCCTCCTGTTGTGAGCGGGCAGCGAACCACCGGTTTAACTTGAACGAACGTTCAAGTTAAACATGAATAGGCGGTCTGGGACTAATCGCAGGGCTGAGTGGTAGGTAATTCCTACACTAGCTCAAGGAAGGGTATGACGGGTGGGAAAGGCAAAACGTTCAGCGATTACTGGTTGAATTTGGAATACAGGCAAAATGTGGGAGCGGGCTTGCTCGCGAATGCGGTGTATCAGATACACAGTCAATGACTGACACTACGCATTCGCGAGCAAGCCCGCTCCCACATTAGATCGTCGCTACTTCAACACTACTTCTGCGTCCCATCATCATGCTGCAAATTCGCCTGCGTGATGTTCGCCCCCGCCGGCACGCTGCGGGTCAGCCACACATTGCCGCCAATGGTCGAGCCCTTGCCGATGGTGATCCTTCCCAGGATCGTCGCCCCGGCATAGATCACCACATCGTCCTCGACAATCGGGTGGCGCGGATGGCCCTTCTGCAACTGCCCATCCTCATCCGCCGGGAAACGCTTGGCGCCCAGGGTCACTGCCTGGTAGATACGCACCCGCTCGCCAATGATCGCCGTCTCGCCAATCACCACACCCGTACCGTGGTCGATAAAGAAGCTGGGGCCGATCTGTGCCCCAGGGTGAATATCGATGCCGGTGGCCGAGTGGGCGATTTCCGCACTGATCCGTGCCAGCAGAGGCAGCCCGGCGCGATACAAATGGTGAGCCAGGCGATGGTGGATCACCGCCAGGATCCCCGGGTAGCACAGCAACACCTCATCCACACTGCGCGCGGCCGGGTCGCCGTGATAGGCAGCCAGCACATCGGTGTCCAACAGGCTGCGCAAGGCCGGCAAGGCCAGGGCAAAGTCCTGGATCAGGCGAATGGCCAATGCATCGACTTGATTATCGGCATGGCCACCTTGGCGCGCGGCATAGCGCAACTCCAGGCGGGCCTGGGCGAGCAAGGCATTGAGCGCCACATCGAGGGTATGGCCGACGTAGAAATCCTCACTCTCCTCACGCAAATCCACGGGCCCCAGGCGCATGGGGAACAGGGCCCCGCACAACGCCTCGAGAATCTGCGCCACCGCATCACGGGAAGGTAACTCGCGACCGCCCTGCTCGCCGCTGACCCGCCCGTTGCGCGTGCGCCACTGGTCCCGGGCGCCGCGCAACTGGCTGACGATGGTCTGTAATTGCCAATGACTGGAACGCTCGCTCACGGTATTCACTCCTGACGTAATGGCCGTCACTTTACGGTATGCAACCGGGCCGCCCTTAAGAACCAATGGTGCAATGCTAATAACCAACCGGCATAAGCAACTGGCAGTTGCCCGCGCAAAAAGCCCTGCCTATAGTCCTTCCCATCTTCTCTTACCCGTGCGTAACCATGATCAAACAACAGCTCGACCGTTTTAATCGTCTGGAACTGCTCAGTGGCGCTACCGCCCTGGAAAAACTCGAACGACTGTCGACCTGGCTGGGCCGTGATATCTACATCAAGCGCGACGACACCACGCCGCTGGCCATGGGCGGCAACAAACTGCGCAAGCTCGAATACCTCGCCGCCGATGCCCTGGCCCAGGGCGCCGATACGCTGATCACCGCCGGCGCGATCCAGTCCAATCATGTGCGCCAGACCGCAGCCCTCGCCGCCAAGCTGGGCCTGGGCTGTGTCGCCCTGCTGGAAAACCCCACGGGCACCGACGACCCCAACTACCTGAGCAATGGCAACCGCTTGTTGGTCGAGTTGTTCGACGCCAAGGTCGAACTCGTCGAAAACCTGGACAACGCCGACGAGCAACTCAACGCCCTGGCCGAGCGCCTGCGCAGCAACGGCAAAAACCCCTACCTGGTGCCTATCGGCGGCTCCAACGCCCTGGGCGCCCTGGGCTATGTGCGCGCCGGGCTGGAACTGGCCGCGCAGATTGACGCCAGCGGCCTGCAGTTCGCGGCGGTGGTCCTGGCATCCGGCAGCGCCGGCACCCACAGCGGCCTGGCCCTGGCGTTGAGTGAAGTGCTGCCGGACTTGCCGGTGATTGGCGTCACCGTGTCGCGCACCGACGAAGCGCAACGGCCCAAGGTCCAAGGCCTGGCGGAGCGCACGGCGCAGTTGCTGGGAGTGGAGGTACCCGACGCGTTCAAGGTGATTCTTTGGGACGAGTACTTCGCCCCGCGCTACGGCGAACCCAACGCCGGCACCCTGGCGGCAATCAAGCTGCTGGCAAGCCAGGAAGGCCTGCTGCTCGACCCGGTCTACACCGGCAAGGCCATGGCCGGATTGCTTGACGGTATCGGGCGCGGGGCGTTCGAGGACGGGCCGATCATCTTCCTGCACACCGGCGGGGCGCCGGCGTTGTTTGCCTATGACTCGGTGTTCTGACGGGAGGCATACTTACTAAATGTGGGAGCGGGCTTGCTCGCGAATGCGGTGGGTCAGTCAAATTGTCCGTCACTGACCCACCGCATTCGCGAGCAAGCCCGCTCCCACAATTGAATTTTCATCGAATTCATATTCCTTAATAGAATATAAAACTGAATTTATATTATTTTTAACGCTTTAAACCTCGCCCTATAGTCGCGCTCCCACACACCGCGTTTTTAGGGCAGGATACGACCACTGCGTCACCTGCTTCGCACACCACAAAAAACACAGGGGCTTGTCATGACTATTTCTGTATTGCGTCGAACGTTGCTGGTTGGCACTTTGGGCCTGGCCCTTGGCGCCGGGTTGCTGGGCCAGGCGGTTGCCGGCGAGCAACTGGGCAAGATCAAGAAAGCCGGCGAGATCAAGATCGGCCTGGAAGGCACCTACCCACCGTTCAGCTTCGTCGATGAAAGCGGCAAGCTCACCGGCTTTGAAGTCGAGCTGTCCGAAGCCCTGGCCAAGGAGCTGGGCGTCAAGGTCAAACTGCAGGCCACCCCGTGGGACGGCATCCTCGCCGCACTGGAATCCAAGCGCCTCGACGCCGTGGTCAATCAGGTGACGATCTCCGAAGAGCGCCAGAAAAAATACGATTTCTCCAAGCCCTACACCGTCTCCGGGATCCAGGCGCTGACCCTGGCGAAAAACGTCGACACCATCAAGACCGCCGATGACCTGGCCGGCAAAAAAGTCGGGGTAGGCCTGGGCACCAACTACGAACAATGGCTCAAGGACAACCAACCCAAAGCCATCATCAAGACCTATAACGACGACCCGACCAAGTTCCAGGACCTGCGCATTGGCCGTATCGACGCGATTCTGATCGACCGCCTGGCGGCCCTGGAATATGCGAAAAAAGCCAAGGACACCGCCGCTGCCGGTGAAGCCTTCTCCCGTCAGGAAGCCGGGATTGCCCTGCGCAAAGGCGAGCCTGAACTGCTTGAGGCGGTCAACCAGGCCCTCGACAAACTGCGCGCCGACGGCACCTTGAAGAAGCTGTCCGAGAAATACTTCAACGCTGACGTCACTCAATAATGGAAGCAGGTTTCCAACTCGCGCTCGACTCCGCGCCCTTTCTGCTCAAGGGCGCGTACTACACGGTGATCCTCAGCCTCGGCGGGATGTTCTTCGGCTTGCTGCTGGGCTTCGGCCTGGCTTTGATGCGCCTGTCGCGCTTCAAGCTCTTGAGCTGGACCGCCCGGGTGTACGTCTCGTTCTTTCGCGGCACGCCGTTGCTGGTGCAGCTGTTTTTGATCTACTACGGCTTGCCGCAAGTGGGGATCGAGCTGGATCCGATCCCGGCGGCGATGATCGGCTTCTCGCTGAACATGGCCGCCTACGCCTGTGAAATCCTGCGTGCGGCCATCGGTTCCATCGAGCGTGGGCAGTGGGAAGCGGCCGCCAGTATCGGCATGACCCGTGCGCAGACCCTGCGCCGGGCCATCCTGCCGCAGGCCATGCGCACCGCCCTGCCGCCCTTGGGCAACAGCTTTATTTCGCTGGTCAAGGACACGGCGCTGGCCGCCACCATCCAAGTGCCCGAACTGTTCCGCCAGGCTCAACTGGTGTCTGCGCGCACCTTTGAAATTTTCACCATGTACCTGTCCGCGGCCCTGATCTACTGGGTCCTGGCAAGCATCCTGGCGCATTTTCAGAATCGCCTGGAAGACCGGGTCAACCGGCATGACCTGGAGTCTTGAAGCATGATCGTGGTTGAAAAACTGACCAAACAATTCAAGGGCCAGGTGGTGCTCAACGGCATCGACCTGGAGGTCAAGGAAGGCGAAGTCGTCGCCATCATCGGTCCCAGCGGGTCCGGCAAGACCACCTTCCTGCGCTGCCTGAATTTCCTCGAAGAACCCACCAGTGGCCGGATCAAGGTCGGCGACATCCAGATCGACGGCAGCCGCCCGCTCAACCAGCAACAAAGCCTGGTGCGACGCCTGCGCCAGCATGTGGGCTTTGTGTTCCAGAACTTCAACCTGTTCCCCCACCGCACCGCGCTGGAAAACGTCATCGAAGGCCCGCTGGTGGTCAAGAAGATGGCGCCTGACGCCGCCGACCGCCTCGGTCGCTCGCTACTGGCCAAGGTCGGCCTGGCGGGCAAAGAGGACGCCTACCCCCGGCGCCTGTCCGGTGGTCAGCAGCAACGGGTGGCTATTGCTCGGGCCTTGGCGATGGAACCGGAAGTCATCCTGTTCGATGAACCGACCTCGGCCCTCGATCCGGAGTTGGTCGGCGAAGTACTGGCGACCATCCGCAGCCTCGCCGAAGAAAACCGCACCATGGTCATCGTCACCCACGAAATGAGCTTTGCCCGGGATGTGGCCAATCGGGTGATCTTTTTCGACAAGGGGGTGATCGTCGAGCAGGGCGAAGCCAAGGCGCTGTTTGCCAACCCCAGGGAAGAACGCACCCGGCAGTTCCTCAGCAAATTCCTCACCCACTAAAACAATCCTGACCGACTGTAGGAGCGAGCTTGCTCGCGAAAAACGTCAACGATAACGCGCAGAATCAGATTAACCGTGTCGTCTGGACGTTCTTCGCGAGCAAGCTCGCTCCTACAGGGATTGGCGTGCCTTACATAGAAAAGCACCCTACCCAACCCCGCCTTTACACCCCCTCCCAGTCAGATCCATCTGAATAATCCCAAACCCGCCGTTTAGCCTTTTGCCGCCATTGACGCCCCCTGGCCAACCCTCTTATCTAAGGCCCAGAGGATTGGATCCTATCCTGGCTTTTCAAAAAAATCGTTCCTTTCGAACCCCACACTCAGGGTTCGGAACGATCGCTGCTGGCTGCATCAAGGAGATTATTTATGACGCACATTCCCCCCCTGGCCATGCTCGCCGCGCCGACAGTGCCCCAGGCCCTCAAACAAGGTATCAATGCGCAGGCCGCCACCCATTTGCAGGTCGATATCGCCCCGTACCCAAACATGGGCAAGGGCGACCTGATCGAGTTGTTCTGGAATAACTGCTTTGCCGCCTCCAAGCGCGTAGGCGCCGCCGATATCGGCCAGCCCAGCAGCCTGCGGGTGCCCGAGAGTTTTGTGCAAAATGGCGCCGCACGGATTCATTACCGGGTCATGCAAGTGGGGCGCGGCCCGGCGCGCTCCCTGATCACCCGCGTGCAGGTCAAGACCGCGTGCCCTGGCGGCCAGCCATCGGTGCTGTGTGGTGAAGAAAACCAGAGCCTGGCCCCGGTCGGCCTGCCGGAAACCATCCGTCGCCATGGGGTCAACCCCAGCCAGATCCGCCGGGGCGTGCCGTTGATCATCGAACCCTACCTGAACATGGCCACCGGCGATGCAATCACCCTGCGCTGGGGCGACGCGCGCCTTGACCTGCCGCCCATCCAGGCCAACGAAGTGGGCCGGGCCGTGCACGTCTGGGTGCCTTCGACGCTGATCCTCGAAGCGGGGGACGATGCGCGCCAGGAGGTCACCTACTGCGTGATCGACCGCGTGGGCAACAACTCCCGCTGGGCCCCGCCACGCATTGTGAGCATCGCCCAGGCTCAGGCCCATGGCCCGGCAAGCAATCTGTCGGTGTACCAACCACGGCGTCCTGGCTCGCCTTGCGAGCCGGGGTGACAGACCTTCTATGCATATTCCTAAAAGTTAGTTTATTTAAAAAATAAACACGCTTAGGGTATATACACCGGACCACCGGACATTCCTGATTTTTAAGCTTTTCCACGGATGTGAGGTAGGTATGGTCAAAATTACCCCGGTGCACAACGCCAGGGCATTACGTGTAGCCACGCAGGGGCGCACCGATGTCTAACTTGGCGCAATCGCCCCTCCAGAGCGATCTGGATATCGCCCCGCTACTGTTGCCCACCAAGGTGTTGCGCAACGACAGTGAAGCCCTCGCCGCCGCCCACGAGCTTGCCCTGGCCGCCCGCCTGCAAGCCGGGTTGCGCGACCGCCAACGCAAACTGCCCTGGGCCGAAATCGAACAGTTCACCCGCAGTGGCCTGGGCAGTATTTCCATCCCCCGCGAATACGGCGGCCCGCAAGTGTCGTTCGTGACCCTGGCCGAAGTGTTCGCGATTATCAGCGCCGTCGACCCAGCCCTGGGGCAAATCCCGCAAAACCACTTCGGCATCTTGCACGTGCTGCAAGGCGCGGCCAGCCAAGAGCAGAAAAAACAGCTGTTCCAAAGCGTCCTCGACGGCTGGCGCATCGGTAACGGTGGCCCGGAGCGCGGCACCAAAAACACCCTGGATGTGAAGGCCCGGATCAGCGCCGAGGCTGATGGTTTTGTCATCAACGGCCAGAAGTTCTACTCCACCGGCGCGCTGTTTGCCCATTGGGTCGCGGTCAAGGCCCTGGACGACGAAGGCCGCCAGGTCATGGCGTTTGTGCGACGGGGCACCCCGGGGCTGCGCATCGTCGATGACTGGTCGGGCTTTGGCCAACGCACCACCGCCAGCGGCACCGTGCTGCTCAACAACGTGCCGGTGGACGCCGACCTGGTGGTGCCGACCTGGCGCCTGGGGCAAACCCCGGGCATCCAGGGCGCGGTCTCGCAATTGATCCAGGCGGCCATCGACGCCGGCATCGCCCGCGGCGCCCTCGACGACACCATCAGCTTTGTGCGTGAGCGCGCACGACCATGGATCGACGCCAAGGTCGAGCGGGCCAGCGATGACCTCTATGTGATTGCCGATATCGGCAAACTGAAAATCGAACTGCACGCCGCCGAAGCCCTGCTACGCAAGGCCGGCCAAGTGCTGGACCAGGTCAGCGCCGCGCCCATCACCGAACACTCCGCCGCCCGGGCTTCGATTGCCGTGGCCCAAGCCAAGGTGCTGACCACCGAAGTCTCGCTGCTGGCCAGCGAGAAGCTCTTCGAACTGGCCGGCAGCCGCGCCACCCTCGCCGAATTCAACCTTGACCGCCACTGGCGCAATGCCCGGGTGCACACCCTGCACGACCCGGTGCGCTGGAAATATCACGCGGTGGGCGCCTGGTACCTCAATGGAACATTGCCGGCCCGGCATTCCTGGATCTGACGACCAGACCTCTGGAGAAAAACATGACGCTTTCCCATTC
This sequence comes from Pseudomonas sp. WS 5027, assembly GCF_012985695.1. NCBI lineage: Bacteria > Pseudomonadati > Pseudomonadota > Gammaproteobacteria > Pseudomonadales > Pseudomonadaceae > Pseudomonas > Pseudomonas sp. WS 5027. Next base: position 360,859 of record NZ_JAAQWU010000002.1, read on the forward strand.
CGTCGCGGTCATCACCAGCGATGAACAAGCCCTGATTGTCGCCAGCGACCTGGCCGAAGACTTTCGCCGTGACAGCGCCCTGCGCGACCGCGAACGGCGCCTGCCGCTCGCCGAACTCGAAGCCTTTTCCCGTTCCGGCCTGTGGGGCATCAGCGTGCCCAAGGCCTACGGCGGCGCTGGCGTATCCAACGTCACCCTGGCCAAGGTCATCGCCCTGATCGCCCAGGCCGATGCCTCATTGGGGCAGATCCCGCAGAACCATTTCTATGCCCTGGAAGTGCTACGGGTAAATGGCAGCCCGGCGCAACAGCAGCGCCTCTACGCCGAGGTCCTGACCGGCCAGCGCTTTGGCAATGCCCTGGCGGAACTGGGCACCAAGACCGCTCACGACCGGGTTACCGCGATTACCCGTGACGGCGACGGGTTTCGTATCAGCGGCCGCAAGTTCTACGCCACCGGCGCGATCTACGCCCAGCGCATTCCCACATCGGTGGTGGACGAGCACGGCGTGCAGCAACTGGCCTTTGTCCCGCACGACAGCCAGGGCCTGACGGTGATTGACGACTGGAGCGGCTTTGGCCAGCGCACCACCGGCAGCGGCTCGGTGGTGTTCGACAACGTATGGGTCGCGGCCGCAGACGTGATCCCGTTCCAAAGCGCCTTCGAGCGCCCGACCACCGTGGGCCCGCTGGCGCAGATCCTCCACGCCGCCATCGACACCGGCATCGCCCGCGCGGCCTTTGAAGATGCCCTGCATTTTGTGCGCACCAAGACCCGGCCGTGGATCGACTCGGGCAACGACAAAGCCAGTGAAGACCCACTGACCCTCAAGAGCTTCGGCCACCTGAGTGTGCGCCTGCACGCCACCGAAGCCCTGCTGGAGCGCTCTGGCGAATTCCTCGACCGCGCCCAGGCCGACAGTACCGCGCAAACCGTCGCGGCGGCCTCGATTGCCGTGGCCGAAGTGCGCGCCCTGAGCACCGAGATTTCCCTGGCCGCCGGCAGCACCCTGTTCGAACTCGCCGGCAGCCAGGCGACCCTCGCCGAACACGGCCTGGACCGCCATTGGCGCAACGCCCGGGTACATACCCTGCACGACCCGGTACGCTGGAAATACCATGCGGTGGGCAACTACTACCTCAACGATGAAAACCCGCCACTGCGGGGGACCATCTGATGCCCAAGAAAAAGATCCTGCTCAATGCCTTCAACATGAACTGCATCGGGCATATCAACCATGGGCTGTGGACCCATCCACGGGACACCTCGACCCAGTACAAGACCATCGAATACTGGACCGAACTTGCGCAACTGCTGGAGCGCGGCCTGTTCGACGGTTTGTTCATCGCCGATATCGTGGGTGTGTACGACGTCTATCAAGGCTCGGTCGACGTGCCGCTCAAGGAGTCGATCCAACTGCCGGTCAACGACCCGCTGCTGCTGGTCTCGGCCATGGCCGCCGTGACCAAGCACCTCGGCTTCGGCCTGACCGCCAACCTCACCTACGAACCGCCGTATCTGTTCGCCCGGCGCATGTCCACCCTCGATCACCTGAGCCGTGGCCGGGTGGGCTGGAACATCGTCACCGGCTATCTGGACAGCGCCGCCAAGGCCATGGGCCTCACCGAGCAGGTCGAACATGACCGGCGCTACGACCAGGCCGACGAATACCTGCAGGTGCTGTACAAGCTCTGGGAAGGCAGCTGGGAAGACGACGCGGTGCTCAACGACCCCAAGCAACGGATCTATGCCCAGCCGGGCAAGGTGCACAAGGTCCAGCACCACGGTGAGTTCTACCAGGTGGAGGGCTATCACCTGTGCGAGCCGTCGCCGCAGCGCACGCCGGTACTGTTCCAGGCCGGCAGTTCCGAGCGCGGCCTGCTGTTCGCCGGGCGCCATGCCGAGTGCGTGTTTATCAGCGGGCAGAACAAGGCCGCGACCAAGGTGCAAGTGGACAAGGTGCGCGCCAGCGCAGTCGAGGCCGGGCGCAACCCGGACGACATCAAGGTGTTCATGGGGCTCAACGTGATTGTCGGCGCCACCGAGGCGTTGGCCTGGGCCAAGCACGCCGAGTATCTGAGCTACGCCAGTGCTGAAGCCGGCGTGGCGCACTTCAGCGCATCCACCGCCATCGATTTCTCGCAGTACGAACTGGATGAGCCGATCCAGTACGTGAAGAGCAACGCCATTCAATCGGCGACCAAAGCCCTGCAGAACAATGACTGGACCCGTCGCAAGTTGTTGGAGCAGCACGCGTTGGGCGGGCGCTATATCACCCTGGTGGGTTCGCCTGCGCAGGTGGCGGATGAACTGGAATCCTGGATCGCCGAGACCGGCCTGGACGGCTTCAACCTGACGCGCATTGTGACGCCGGAAAGCTATGTGGATTTTATCGAACTGGTGATTCCGGAGTTGCAAAGGCGCGGGTCGTACAAGACCGCTTATGAGACCGGGACACTGCGGGAAAAAGTGTTCCACCGCGATGCCCGCTTACCCGAACAACACACCGGCTCCACCTACCGCCACCAACCCCTGTAGGAGCGAGCTTGCTCGCGAAAATCGTTAACGATAACGCGGGGTACCTGATACCCCGAGGCGCCCTCAGGTTTTTCGCGAGCAAGCTCGCTCCTACATTTGGAATATCAATGATGAAAAAAACACTGCTCTCCCACCCAGTCAAAGCACTGGCCCTGGCCCTCAGCCTGTTCAGCTCGGCGGTATTTGCCGCCGATGCGCCGCTCAAAATCGGCACCACCGCTGCCTTCGCCATTCCCCTGGAAGCCGCCGTCGAAGAGGCCGGCAAGCAGGGCCTGAAAGTCGAGCTGGTGGAGTTCACCGACTGGATCGCGCCCAACGTAAGCCTCGCCGCTGGCGATATCGACGTGAACTACTTCCAGCACATTCCGTTCCTGGAAAACGCCAAGGCCGCCGCCGGTTTTGACTTGGTGCCGTTCAAGCCCGGGATCATCAACAACGTGGGCCTGTACTCGAAAAAATACAAAAGCTTCGATGAGCTGCCCCAAGGCGCCAGCGTGGCCATCGCCAACGACCCGATCAACAGCGGGCGCGGCCTGCAACTGCTGGCCAAGGCGGGCTTGATCACCCTCAAGCCGGGCGTGGGCTACAAGGCCACCGAAGAAGACATCGTCGCCAACCCGAAAAAGATCAAGATCCTGCAGGTCGAAGCCGTGCAGTTGGTGCGCGCCTATGACGACGCCGACCTGGTGCAGGGCTACCCAGCCTATATCCGCCTGTCCAAGACCTTCAACGCCGAGTCGGCGCTGCTGTTCGACGGCCTCGACCACCCGGAATACGTAATCCAGTTCGTGACCCAGCCCGAAGGCACCACCGACCCGCGCGTCATCAAGTTCGTCGAGATCTACCAGCACTCGCCGGTGGTCCGCGCAGCCCTGGATAAATCCCTGGGCAAGCTCTACCAAGTCGGCTGGGAAGGCTGAACATGAGCGCCGCCAACGCCCAACTGCGCGACCTCGGCACACCGCCCAGGGACGCCCGGCAGACAGAGCTGCATCCCGACTTGAACCACGCCCATGTGCGTTTTATCAACCTGGGCAAAACCTATGACGGCACGGTGCACGCACTACAAGGTATCGACCTGGCGATCCAGCGCGGCGAAGTGTTCGGCATCATTGGCCGCAGCGGCGCTGGCAAGTCGTCGCTGATCCGCACCATCAACCGCCTGGAACAACCCAGCAGCGGCCGGGTGTTGATCGACCAGGTGGATATCGGCGACTTCGACGAAGACCGCCTGGTGGCCCTGCGGCGACGCATCGGCATGATCTTCCAGCACTTCAACCTGATGTCGGCCAAGACCGTGTGGCAGAACGTCGAACTGCCGCTGAAAGTTGCCGGTGTGCCCAAGCCACAGCGCGAGCAAAAAGTGCGTGAGCTCCTGGAATTGGTGGGCTTGCAGGACAAGCACAAGGCGTACCCGGCGCAGTTGTCCGGGGGCCAGAAACAACGGGTGGGCATCGCCCGCTCGCTGGTGCACGACCCGCAGATCCTGTTGTGCGACGAAGCCACCTCGGCCCTGGACCCGGAAACCACCCAGTCGATCCTCGGCCTGTTGCGCGAGATCAAACAGCGCCTGGGCCTGACCATCGTGCTGATCACCCATGAGATGGCCGTGATCCGCGAAATCTGCGACCGCGTGGTGGTGCTGGAGCATGGGCGGATCGTCGAGCAAGGCCCGGTGTGGGAAGTATTTGGCAACCCCCGGCATGAGGTCAGCAAAACCCTGCTGGCGCCCCTGCAACACGGCTTGCCCGACGAGTTGCAAAAACGCCTGCAAGCCACGCCGCAGTCAGCGCATGCAGCGGTGGTGCTGCGCCTGCAGTTTACCGGCGCCAGTGCCGATGAGCCGGACCTCGCCGCGCTGTTCAGCGCCCTGGGTGGGCGCGTGCGCCTGCTGCAAGGTGGGGTCGAGCGCATCCAGGGCCACGCCCTGGGGCAATTGCTGCTGGCGGTGACGGGCTCAACCCTGGACGCCGACACATTACGCACCCGCGCCACGCGCTGGGCACAACAGGTCGAGGTGCTGGGTTATGTGGTTTGATCGCTTATTGCAGGGCGCCATCGACACCTTGTTGATGGTGGGCGTGTCGTCGTTGATCGCCTTGCTGGTGGGTATCCCGCTGGCGGTATTCCTGGTGACCAGCGACAAGGGCGGCATCTACCAGGCCCCGGCGTTGAACCGGGTGCTGGGGGCGTTCGTCAATCTGTTCCGCTCCATCCCGTTCCTGATTCTGATGGTGGCGCTGATCCCCTTCACCCGCCTGATCGTCGGCACCACTTACGGCGTATGGGCCGCCGTGGTGCCACTGACCATCGCCGCCACGCCGTTTTTTGCGCGGATCGCCGAAGTCAGCCTGCGTGAAGTCGACCATGGCCTGATCGAAGCCGCACAGGCCATGGGCTGCCGGCGCTGGCATATCGTCTGGCATGTGCTGTTGCCCGAAGCACTGCCGGGGATTGTCGGCGGGTTCACCATTACCCTGGTGACCATGATCAACTCGTCAGCCATGGCCGGGGCGATTGGCGCCGGAGGCCTGGGGGACATCGCCTACCGCTACGGCTACCAGCGCTTCGACAGCCAGATCATGCTCACGGTGATTGTGCTGTTGGTGATTCTGGTGGCAGCGATCCAACTGGGCGGCGATCGCCTGGCGCGCGGGCTGAACAAGCGCTGAGGTATAGTCGGCACCTCTCTTTGCCCTGGTGCCGACTGCCATGAAACTCGCCCCCGACGACCTCGACCAGATCACCTCCACCACCCTTGGCCACTACAACCAAGTGGCCGAGGATTTTCGCGAAGGCACCCGCGACCATGATGTGAGCCAGAACATCGACGCGTTGCTGCGGCATATCCAGGGTGATGCACCGTTTACCGTGCTGGATTTCGGCTGCGGGCCGGGGCGCGACTTGCAGACGTTTACCCGCCGGGGACATATCGCCGTCGGGCTCGATGGCGCCGAGCGGTTTGCGCAGATGGCGCGTCAGGACAGCGGCTGCGAAGTGCTGCACCAGGACTTCCTCAAGCTCGACCTGCCGGCCGGGCGTTTCGATGGAATTTTTGCCAATGCGGTGCTGTTTCATATTCCCAAGCAGGAACTGCCGCGCATTCTCAGGCAGTTGCATGGGGCATTGAAGCCGGGTGGAGTGTTGTTCAGCTCCAACCCCCGAGGGGAAAACCAGGAGGGCTGGAACGGGCCGCGTTATGGCTCGTATCACGACCTTGAGGCCTGGCAGGGGCTGCTGACTGCGGCGGGGTTTGTGGAGCTGGAGCACTACTATCGCCCCGCAGGCCTGCCGCGTGAGCAGCAGCCTTGGTTGGCCAGTGTGTGGCGTAAGGTTGTCTGAGCGCACGCCATCGCGGGCAAGCCCGCTCCTACAGGTGATCGCCTCCGGTATCAGGCCCACTGGCATTCTGAATAGCCAGTAGGCCTAGCCCTGCTGTCACGTCGGACCTTTCTGGATTTACCCCTCTCCCGCCTATGGTCCTTTACTGCGACCTAACATCTTGCCTGTCATTTACGTACAGGGATTACGTCATGCAGGAAAGCGATCTTCATTCGGCAATCATGCGAAGCCAACTTAAGCTAGAACGAAATGGCATAGATTTCGGCTCGACTGCCAGCATGGCATTTCATCTGGGAAATACGATGACAAGCTGCCCGGCAGTCATGGTTTTGCCTAATACACCAGGCTGGACCCATGGCACCAAGTACAAGTTACTCACGCCCACCCATGCCGACTCTTCTGTACCGAACACTACTTTTGAAGAGCTCTGGAAATGCACACAGCAACACTACGGCTTGACAGCAGCAACAGTTATAACCGGCATGGCGGGCATACCTATCAGCAAAATTGCTGTGGGAACCTGGGTCCACGTTGGCTCCAGCAAAACAACAAACCTGGTTAGCCTCATTGGAATGCGCTTTTTCCCTCGTACACTGATCAGACAGCCGACATTGGCCGGCATGGCGAAAGCGACTTTTGGTACCGTCCGGGTATTTGGCATTCTCGGGCGAGGCATTCCCTTCGTTGCTGCTGGTTTGGCTATTTTTGATCTAGTGAGTATTGGTAAGTGTGCCTATGAGGCAAGAAATGGAAAATAACCTGACCAGGGCCGAGATCAGTGAAAAAGTGATCCGGCTTTTCGTCGATATCATTGGCTTTATCGACCGAAGCCAGGTGACAGAACAAACGGACTTCATCCACGACTTTAAGATCATTGATGAAGATCTGACCTGCTTTGTCATGCAGATCAAATGGCAATTCAAATTGCAGGCAACTCAGGATGATTGGGATCACATCACGACTATCCAGCAAGTTGTCGATTTGATTGTTCAATGTCGGCGGCGGGGCAACTGATGCTATCGCGGGCAAGCCCGCTCCCACATTGGAATGTATTCCCCTGTAGGAGCGGGCTTGCCCGCGATGGACTCAAGAACACCGCTAATCCACCTGATACACCACCGGCTCTGCCCCCATCACCAACGCCGTCACACTGCGCCCGGCATACCCTTCCCGCTGCTCCTGCGCAAAATTGGCCACCAACCGCGTGCCATCGGCAAAGGTGGTCTGCTGCACCAGCCGGTCGCTGCTCAGCCAGCGAAAATCCGTCAGCGCCTGGGTTGCCAGACGCTCATGCAACGGGCGAAAGAACCCATCCTGACGCTGGATCATTGGCAAGCGCTGCTTCAACGTAGCGGCACTCAGGTGATAAAGCGGCGGTACGTTGTAAAGCAGTTGGGTCAGCTCGTTTTCCGCCTGCACATTGCTCAGTTTCAGGCTGTCGAACAGCCAGTGATGGGTGGTGATGAGCGAGCCATGGAAGACCGCCTGATATAACGGCAGGCGCATCGCCGGGGCAAAGTACACGGTGCGCAACGGCTCTTTGAGCGGCACGCGCTTGAAGAATACCGCTGGCTGTTCCGGTGGGTACCAGGCCCCCACGTAGTAAGGCGATTGCTTGTCCTGGGTCATCTCGCGGTCGCCCCAGCCCATGACCGGCGTCTGCATGCCATGGGCGAACAACACGCCCCGGGCGGTGGTGGCGTTGCCGTCTTCGGAACCCACTGGCAACTGCAGGTGATTGCCGATCCAGCGGGCCGCGTCGACATTACCTTCAGCGTTCTGTGCCTGGGTCATGCCCAGCACCGAGCGATAGCTGTCAAACAACATGCCGGTGGCGTAGGCATCGAGAAACCAGGCATTGAACCCGGCCCGGGCCTGCACCGCTGCCACCCGTGCCTCCAACAGCGGGCGCACGCAGCGCGGGTCGGTGTAATGCCCGGACTTCTGGAAACCGGTCTTGAGCTGGCCGTTCTTGAGCATGATCGCGCAGTCGCGGTAGGCGCGGCTGCCCAGGTGCGCGGTGGTCCAGTCGGGGTTTTCGCTGTTCGCCAGCGCGGTTTCATAGGAGTCATAAGGCGCCATCAAGTATCCGGCCTCGACCCCCTTGCGCACCGCCTCGGGGTGCCAGAGCCCACCTTCCCAGCCCTCCCCAAGGGTCAACAGCAGGCGTTGCAGGCCACTGTCCTGCAGGGTCTTTATCGTGGCTGGCGACAACGTGCTGCCCCAGGCCTGCGGGGTGGCGCTCAAGGCACTGGCAAACGCCAATGCCAGCTCTTCACGAACTGCCCCGTAGCCTGCGGCGAGTGCCTGCATATCGGGTTGCTCCTGGGCCTGCCAGTTCAGCCGCGCCTTTTTGTTCAGCGCCGCGTTGAGCCCTCTGAGCAACACGGCTTGCTGATAACGATCCAGAAACGGCAGGGTAACTTGCACCACCTGCGCCGCTTGCGGGTCCAGCAGGTCATTGAGTTGCGCGCCCAACCCATCAGGGGCGCGCAGCAATGTGCGTAACTGCGCCCAATCGCGCACATCGCCCAGGCCCAGCAGGTCGTTGCCCCACAGGTACACATGGCTGGCGCCCAACAGTTTTTCGCCGGCGGGGATCTGCTGCAGCTTCTCTGCCAAAGGCTCGTAGCGCCCCTGCTCAATCAGCCATTGGCGATAACGCTTGGCGCCGGCCAGCACGTCGGCCTCGCCCAGGTTCAGGCGCAGGGTCATGGGCGCGGTGGGGTCAAGGCCGGTGAATTCATGGTGCAGCGACAAGCCCAGGCGCGAGCCCTCGGCCTGCCACTGCAAGCGATTGTTGTAGGGGTTGGTCAGCAGCCAGTTGAGGGTAAAGCTGCCGTGGTCGACGCCCCATAACGGCAGGCTCAGGTCCTGGGTGCTGTTCACGTCGCCCTGTTCGAGCAGGAAGTCTTGCCAGAGACGATTGCCGGCAGGGATGTAATGCCCCTCGGCCAAGGGCCAGATCAAACCGTTGCCCATGGCGCTGGCGGGCTGGCGGATAAGCTCAAGCTCCGCGGCCTCGCGTGCGGTGACGGTGAGAATCAGGTCGCGCTGGTAGAGGGTGGCGCTGAGGCGATAGGCACCGTTGTCCCATTGCCAATTGGCCTGTTGTTTGGACTGTTTCAACTGGCTGACCTGATGGGCCGCCACGCCACTGGCGGCTTGCACCGGTTCGCCGCCAGCCGGGGTTACGCGCACGGCCAAGGTGGCCTCGTCGAGTTCGATGCGCCACTGGGGGTTTTCCAGAACGGTGCTGGCAACTGCCAGTGGCGAGAGCAGCAGCATGCTGATGCACAGGGCGCGGCGCAGGTTAAGGGGCATGACGTGGGCCTTCACAGGAGCGAAAGCCCGAGGGTAAAGCAATTTGTTGATCGGTACTTTTCCAAGGCCCATTTAAAGATTTTTCCCACTGCCTGCCCCCTCCCCACAGAGTCCTTCCCAACACTGTGTTCCCTACCACTGTGTTTGCGTTACGGCGCGGTCTTGGGCTCGCGGATTTTGTACCAGGCCACATACAGCGCCGGCAAAAACAACAACGTCAGCAAGGTCGCGATGATGATGCCGCCGATCATCGCGTAGGCCATCGGCCCCCAGAATACTTCCCGGGCGATGGGGATCATGCCCAGGCTGGCCGCCGCCGCCGTCAGCAGGATCGGCCGGCGCCGGTGTTCGGTGGCTTGCACCACCGCGTCCCACGGCGTGTAGCCCTCCTGCTCGTAGGCGTCGATCTGGGTCACCAGGATCACCGAGTTGCGGATGATGATGCCGATCAGCGCCAGGATCCCCAGGATCGCCACAAAGCCCATGGGCGTGCCGGTGGGAATCAGCGCCAACACCACGCCGATCAGGCCCAGTGGGGCCACGCTGGCCACCAGGAACGTCTTCTGCACGCTGTGCAACTGGATCATCAAAAAGGTCGCCATCAAGAACAGCATCAACGGCACCACGCTGGCAATCGGGCCCTGGGCCTTGCCGCTTTCTTCCACGGTACCGCCGGTTGCGACCTTGTAGCCCACCGGCAAACCGGCGCTGAACTTGTCGATTTCAGGCTTGAGCTGCTTGACCAGGTCGGTCGGCTGCATCTCGTCGCGCACGGCGGCCTTGATGGTGATGGTCGGCAGGCGATCGCGGCGCCACACCAGCGGCTGCTCCAACTCGTAGCGCACGGTGGCAAAGGCCAGCAGCGGAATCGAAGTGCCGCTGGGGGTGACGATCTGCAGGTTCTGCAAGGTTTCCGGGGTACCGCGTTCGGCGTCTTCGGCGCGGCCGACCACGTTGATCAGGTAGATATCGTCGTGCACCTGGGTCACGGCCGCGCCGCTGACCACGCTGTTCATCAACTGCGCCACATCTTCGGACGACAGCCCGAGTTGGCGCGCCTTGTCCTGGGCAATATCGATCCGCAGCACTTTGCCCGGCTCGTTCCAGTCGTAGATGATCTCGCCCAGATGGCTGTTTTTATCCAGCAGTGTCGCCAGCTCGATGGCGTGTTTGCGTACCTGGTCGATGTCCTTGCCCGACACCCGATACTGGATCGGCCGCCCGACCGGCGGGCCCATTTCCAGAGGCTGGACAAAGCTGCCGACACCCACAAAGTCATCGCGCAAACGTTTTTGCAGGCGCTCGATCAACGCACCGCGCTCTTCCAGGCCTTTGCTGACGATCACCAACTGCGCGTAGTACGGGTTCTCCAGTTGCTGGTCCAGGGGCAGGTAGAAACGGATCGCCCCCTGACCGATGTAAGTGCTCCAGCGCGCGATATCCGGATCGTCCTTGATGATCGCTTCCAGACGGTCCACCGCCTTGCGGGTTTCGTTGATCGAGGCGTTTTGCGGCAGGTTGAGATCGACGAGAATTTCCGGGCGATCCGACGACGGGAAGAACTGGTTTTGCACAAACTGCATGGAAAACACCGACGCCGCGAACAACAGCACCGTCAGGCCAATGGCCCACCAACGATTACGCATGGCCCACAGCATGCCGGCATTGAACACCCGGCCCACCCGCCCCGGCTCGTCACTGTGAGGTTTGACCTTGCTGCTGAGGATATGCACGCCAATCACCGGCGCAAACAACACGGCCACCACCCACGACACCAGCATCGCCACGGCAATAACGGCAAACAGGGTGAAGGTGTATTCGCCGGCCGAGCTGGCGTTAAGGCCAATGGGCACAAACCCGGCCACGGTCACCAGGGTCCCGGTGAGCATCGGGAACGCGGTGGAGGTGTAGGCAAAGGTCGCGGCCTGCTCCAGGGTCTCGCCTTTTTCCAGACGGGTGATCATCATTTCCACGGTGATCATCGCGTCATCCACCAGCAAACCGAGGGCGATGATCAACGCGCCCAGCGACACCCGCTGCATGGTGATGCCGCTGTACTCCATGAAGACAAACACCAGCGCCAGCACCAGCGGGATCGAGCACGCCACCACCAACCCGGCACGCAGGCCGAGGCTGATAAAGCTCACCACCAGCACGATGATCACCGCTTCGAACAGCGCACTGGTGAAGCCGCCGACAGCCTCTTCCACCACCTCTGCCTGGTCCGACACCTTGTGCACGCCAATGCCCACCGGCAGGTCGGCCGTCAGCTCGTCCATGCGCTGGTGCAGCGCCTTGCCGAATTCCTGGATGTTGCCGCCCTTCTGCATGGCGATGGCCAGGCCGATGGCTTGCTGACCGTTGAAACGAAACATTGGCCGCGCCGGATCCACATAGCCCCGGCTGATATCTGCAATATCCGCCAGGCGGTAGAAGCGGTCATTGAGGCGCAGGTTGACGTCGGCCAGATCCTTTTCCGAGGCGAATTGCCCGGTGGTGCGCACCGAAATCCGCTCCGGCCCGGCCTCGATCACCCCGGCCGGGGTCACCGCGTTCTGCGATTGCAGGCTCTGCACCACCTGGCGCTGGTCAATCCCCAGGGCGGCCAGCTTGCGCGTGGAAAAATTCAGGTAAATCACTTCGTCCTGCTGGCCGATCATCTCGACCTTGCCCAACCCCGGCACTGCCCGGATCTCGGCGCGCACCTGCTCGACGTAATCGCGCAGTTGGCGCATCGACATGCCATCGGCGGTAAAGGCATACACCGAGCCAAACACATCACCGAACTCGTCGTTGAACGACGGCCCCTGCAAGCCCTGGGGGAAGGTGCCGCGGATGTCGTCGATCTTCTTGCGCACCTGGTACCAGATCTCGGGGATCGCCTTGGCGCTGGTGGTGTCCTTGAGGAACACAAAAACCGTGGATTCACCGGGCCGGGTGTAGCTTTTTACATAGTCCAGCGAGTCCAGTTCTTCGAGCTTTTTCTCGATGCGGTCGGTGACCTGCTTGAGGGTTTCTTCCTGGGTTGCGCCCGGCCAGCGGGTCTGGATCACCATGGTCTTGATGGTGAAGGACGGATCTTCCTCGCGCCCCAGGTTCATGTAGGAAAACACGCCCATCAGCAGCGCGACGAACATCAGGTACCAGACGAAGGACTGATGCTTGAGCGCCCAGTCGGATAAGTTGAAGCTCCCTTTCATCGCGGGCTGTCCTCGTCGGTTTTGACTTTTTGTCCGGGTGTGAGGCTGTTGACGCCGGCACTGACCACACGCTCGCCAGGCTGCACCCCGCCGTTGAGCACGACACGGTTGGCATCGCGGCTGACCAGGGTCACATCACGGGGCTGCACGCTCTGCTGTTGCGTATCGACGACCCAGATGCGGGTCTTGCCTTCGACATCCTGCACCGCGCTGGCAGGCAGTTCGATACGCGGGGCGATGGCCGAGCTCAAGGTCACGCTGATCGCCGTGCCCAGGCGCAACGCCGGCGGCGTCTGGGCCAGGGTCAGGCGTGCGCGACGGGTGCGGGTGGCGCTTTGCGCCTGGGGCTCGATCTCGCGCACGGTGGCGGTGGTGTTGACGCTGGGGTCCAACTGGCTGGCCACCAGGAACACCACATCGTTCGGCAGGCGCTCGGCGAGGCCGGCGGGCAGGTCGATCACCGCTTCCTTGATGTCCGGACGGGCCAGCGTCACCACTTGCTGGCCAGCACTCACCACTTGGCCGGCTTCGGCATTCCAGGCGGTGACGATGCCGCCATGGTCGGTGCGCAACTCGGCGTAGTTGAGCTGATCCCTGGCCTGGTCCACCGCCGCCTTGGCCTGGTCGAGGGAGGCCTGGGTGGTTTTCAGGTCGGTCTGGGCAACGTCCAGTTGCGCCTGGGCGCCGACACCACGGTTGAACAGTTCCTGCTGGCGACGCGCATTGGCCTGGGCGTTGATAAATTGCGCCTGGACCCGCGCCAGATCGCCTTGGGCAGCGCGCAACTGGTTCTGCTGGTCAGTGGGGTCGAGCACCGCCAGCAAGGCGCCCTTGCTGACTTCGGCGCCCACATCCACCGCGCGCCGGGCGATACGCCCGGGCACACGGAAGCCCAGGTTGCTTTCGTAGCGGGCCTGGATCGTGCCGGCGAAGCGGCCGAGGTTTTCCTGGTCTTCGGCTTTAACCTCGACCCAGAGCACCGGGCGCACAGGTTCCGGCGCCGGCTCTTGCTTGGAACAGGCCATCAGCAACAGGCTGCTGGCGAGGATCAGCGTCAGGCGCTTCATGGCTGCACTCCCTGGGCCTGGGCCTGGTCCGGCGCTTGGGCGATCTCCACCAACATGCCTGGGTGTAGCAATTGCCCACCGGCCACCACGACTTTTTCACCGCCTTTGAGGCCGTCGCTGATGATCACTTTGCCGGTCAGGTAGCGCGCGACCGTGACCTTGTGCAGTTGCGCCTTGCCGTCGGCGTCCACCAGCCACACGGCAGGCTCGCTGAGGTCTTTGGTCAGTGCAGCCCATGGCAGCTCGACGCTGGGCTTGGCTGGTCCATTGGCGGTGGCGCTGACTACCGAGCCCAATTGCATGCCCTTGGGCAAGGCCTCCAAGGCGATCTTCACTTGCACCGTGCCGCTGTTGGCCGCGACGGCAGGGGTTACTTCACGCACACGGCCCACGGCCTTGATACTCGGGTTATCCAGCAGGCTGACGGTGATCGGTACATCCGGCGCAGGTTCCGCCAGCAGCGATTCGTAGACGTCGAACACTGCGTCGCGCTCGCCGTCGCGGGCCAGGCTGAAAATCGGCATGGTGGCCTGCACCACCTGGCCGACTTCGGCCTGGCGCGCAGTAATCACCCCCGGCGCTTCGGCGATCAACGCCGTGTAACCCAACTGCTCGCGGGCATTGGCCAACTGCGCCTGCGCGGCAGCCAGGGCACTTTGACTGCTGCGCAATGCGGCCTGGGCGGCATCGTATTCGCTGCGGCTGGTGTAACCCTTGGGCAGGAGCTTTTCCTGGCGCACAAAAGCCGCCGCCGTCTGTTTGACCCGCGCCTGTTCCGCCACCACCTGGGCCTGGGCGGAATCGACATTGGTCTGCAAATCCTTGGGATCAAGCTTGGCCAGCACTTGCCGGGCCGTCACGCGGTCGCCGACATCGACCATGCGCTGGATAATCTTGCCGCCCACGCGAAATGACAAATCGGTCTGCACCCGCGCCTGGATATCCCCGGTGAGGGTCACCGCCGCCGCAAAATCGGTCGGCTGCACCGTTTGCACAAACACCCTGGAATGAGCCTTGGGTGCAGGCTTTTCCTGGCCACAGCCGCTCAGCAATGCCAGCAGGGCAAGGCCACAAATAACTGTTGAGATGGGACCGCCCATGCAGACTCCTTCGCGTGATACTGACGTGCCAGTGTGTATGCGACTGTGAGCTTAGTTCAGGGTTCCGCCTTCGCCCATGGGAATTGCGCGGCGTCGGTTGATCGCCGGCAAGCCGGCGTCTACAGGGTAAGATGGCGGTCCATGCCGGTCGGGAACGCCCTTGATGCTGAAGACATTAGCGGTAGCCAATTACCGCTCGATCAATAAATTGGTGGTGCCCCTGGATCGGCTGAACCTGATCACCGGCCCCAATGGTAGCGGCAAGTCCAACCTGTACCGCGCCTTGCGCCTGTTGGCAGAAACCGCCCAGGGCGGCGTGATCAATGCGCTGGCCCGCGAAGGTGGCCTGGATTCGACGTTCTGGGCCGGTCCCGAAAATATCAGCCGGCGCATGCGCAGTGGCGAAGTCCCGGTACAAGCCAGCGTGGCCCAAGGTGCCAAGCGCTTGCGCCTGGGCTTTGCCGGGGAAGATTTCAGCTACGCGATTTCCCTGGGTTTGCCAGAACCCAGCGAGTCGTATTTTTCCCTGGACCCTGAGATCAAGAAAGAATGCATCTGGGCCGGCCACGTATACCGCCCGGCCAGCCTGCTGGTGCAGCGCTCCGGGCCGATGGTCCGCGCCCGTGATGGTCGCACCTGGGATGTCCTGGCCCAGCACACGCCCAACTATCAAAGCCTGTTCGATCAGGTCGGCAGCCTGCGCGGCTCGCCGGAAGTGCTGATGCTGCGCGAAAGCATTCGCGGCTGGCGCTTCTATGATCACTTTCGCAGCGACGCCAATGCACCGGTACGCCAGCCGCAGTTGGGCACCCGTACACCGGTCCTGCATCACGACGGCCATGATCTGGCGGCAGCGTTGCAGACCATCCGTGAAATCGGCGATCCCCAAGCATTGCAACAGGCGGTGAGTGATGCGTTTCCTGGCGCGCGCTTGCATATCGCGCCCTTGCAGGGCGGGCGTTTCGCCATTGAGTTCTATCAGGAAGGATTGCTGCGCCCACTGTCAGCGGCGGAGCTCTCGGACGGTACCTTGCGCTACCTGCTGCTGATCGCCGCGCTGCTGACGCCACGCCCGCCAACGATGATGGTGCTCAACGAGCCGGAAACCAGCCTGCACCCGGATCTGCTGCCAGCCTTGGCACGCCTGATCATCCAGGCATCAAAGCAATGTCAGGTGTGGGTGGTGTCCCATGCCAGCCGCTTGATCGCGGCGTTGCAGCAGGACGAGGGGTGCAATTCGATTGTGCTGGAGAAGGTGATGGGACAGACACAGATTGTGGGGCAGCGGGTGTTGGATGAGCCGGCTTGGCATTGGCCTCAGTAGGCGGCGCCTGTACTGCCGCCATCGCGGCATAGGTATCTACACAACTTTCAGAAACTGACGAACTCTCCTGTGGCGAGCGGGCTTGCCCCGCGCTGGGCTGCGAAGCAGCCCAAAAAGCCCTCCACGTTTCTTCAGATAAACCGCGACGGCCGGGTTTAGGGCTGCTTCGGCGGCAAAGTTGTGTAGATACCTATGGCCATCGCGGGCAAGCCCGCTCCCACATTTGGAATGCATTCTCCTGTGGGAGCGGGCTTGCCTGCGATAGCGGTGGAGCATTCAGTACAGGATCAACCCTGCCACTTACCCCCCTCAACAATCACACTCTCAGGCTTGGTGTCATCGCTCAGCTCTTTACGCACGTACTGGTCATACAGCTTGAGCAAGAACTTCTCTTCACCCAACTTCGCCAACTCGGCATTCACCCAGTCGCGCAGTTCGATATTGCCCTTCTTCACTGCCGGTGCAATCGGCGCTTCATCGCCCAGTTTCTCTTCAAGCACGCGGTAGCCCGGGTTCTGCTTGGCCCAGCTGAACAGCACCAGGTTGTCTTGGGCGTAGGCATCGCCACGCCCTGCCGACAGGGCTTGCAGCGACTCGGTGTTTTTCTCGAACTTGAGCAGTTTCCAGTCCGGGTGGTTCTTGGTCAGCCAGATATCGGCAGTGGTGCCGGTGGTGACGATGGTGGTGCGGGTTGCCAGGTCGTCGAGGCTTTTCACCGTGCTGTCGTTAGGCACCAGGGCCTGGACCGCGACTTTCAGGTTGGGGTTGGTGAATTCCACCGCTTCCTTGCGCTCGGGGGTCACGGTCATGTTGGCGAGGATCAGGTCGACCTTGTCGCTCTGCAGGAACGGGATGCGGCTGGCCGGCTCCACGGCCACGAACTCGACCTTGTTCTCGTCGCCCAGCAGGTCCTTGGCAAACCGGCGGCCGATGTCGGTATCAAAGCCCACATAGCGCCCAGCTTCATCGACAAAACCAAACGGTGGCTTATCGGTGAATACGCCGACGATCAGCTTGTCGCGGGCCTTGATCTTGTCGATATAACTCACCGCAGCCGGCGCGGCAGCGGCGGGTTTGGCCGGTTCTTCGGTTTTGTTGCAGCCGGCCAGTAAGGCGAGGCCGAGCAGCGGCAGTAACAACTTGGCAGTTTTCATGACAGCTCCAGTTCCTTGATTTTCTTAGGCAGTGTTGAAACAAACGAGAATTTCTCGAGGAACTGCTGCGCGCGTGCGGTCTGCGGGTTCGTAAAGAATGCCTCGGGGGTGTTGAATTCGAGGATGCGGCCAGCCTCCATAAACACCACGCGGTCGGCGACGGCGCGGGCGAAGGCCATTTCGTGGGTGACGATCAGCAGGGTCATGCCATCGCGAGCCAGGTCCTGAATCACTTCCAGCACCTCCTTGACCATTTCCGGGTCAAGGGCCGCAGTGACTTCATCAAACAGCATGACCTGGGGGTTCATGCACAACGAACGGACGATGGCGATGCGTTGCTGCTGACCACCGGACAACTGGCGCGGGAATGCATCGCGCTTGTCGGCGAGCCCCACCCGTTCCAGCAGTTTTTCCGCTTGCTCGCGGGCTTCGCGGGGGTCGCGTTTTTGCACTTTCAGCGGGCCCAGCAGGATGTTGTCGAGCACGCTCATATGGGGGAACAGGTGATAACTCTGGAACACCATGCCCACGTCCTGGCGCACCTGGCGCCAGTCGGTGTGTTTATCCAGCAGCTGTTTGCCGGCAAAGCGCAAGCTACCGCTGTGGGCCACTTCCAGGCCGTTCAGGCACCGCAGCAAGGTGCTTTTACCGCAGCCGCTGGGGCCGAGGATCACCAGCACTTCGCCGCTTTGCACACTCAGGTCGATGCCGTCGAGCACCTGCTGTGCGCCGAAAAATTTATTGAAACCCTGGAACTCGATCAATGCGCTCATGCTTGGGCCCAGCGCCGTTCCAGCACCTTGGAGGCGGCCGACAACGGGTAGCAGATAAAGAAGAAAAACAGGAACAGCGCGCCGTAGATCAGTACTGACTCGTAGGTACGCTCGATGATTTGCTGGCCGACCTTGATCACATCCACCACGCCGATCAGCACCGCCAGGGAGCTGGTCTTGATGATCCGCGTGTAGACGTTGATGGTCGGCGGCGTCATGCGTTTGAGCGCTTGGGGCAGCAGCACATAGCCGTAGAGTTGCGCCGCCGACAAGCCAATCGACAGCCCCGCCTCCCGTTGCCCACGCGGCAGCGAATGCAACGCGCCACGCACCACTTCGCCCACTTCACTGGCGCCCCACAACGACAACACCAGCACCGCGCACCAGAAACTGGGGATGCTCAGGCCGGTGAAAATCGGCAGGCCAAAAAACAGCAGATACAGCCACACCAGCACCGGAATCGCGCGAAACAACTCCAGGTAAATGCGCAGCAGCAGGTTGATCGCACGCACATTCAAGGTGCGCAGCACCCCATACAACACCCCGCCAATCGTGCTGAAGACGATACTCAAGAACGAAATCGACAGGGTTTGCGCAGCGCCTTTGCCCAGTTGCGGCAACGACACCCACAACAACTCAAGACCCGAACTGGCCATGCTGGAGCCTCCTTTCCAGGCGGCTGAGCAACAGCGACAGCGGCAAGAACAACACCACGCAAATCAGCGTGAGCACGGCGAGCATCTCGTAAGTCTTGTAGTAGAGGGCGATGTAGCTTTTGGTGGTGTAGAGAATCTCGGGGACCGCCACCGCCGAGACCACTGTGGTTTCCTTGAGCAGGAAAATGAAATTGGCGAACAGCGCCGGCAGGCTGAGGATCCCGGCCTGGGGCAGGATCACATGGCGCAGCAATTGCCAGTCAGACAGGCCGATGGACTTGCCCGACTCGATCTGCGCCAGCGGCACCGCTTCCACGCCGGCGCGCAGCACTTCGGTGAGGTAGGCACCGCCCAAGAAGGTCATGGTGATAATCGCCGCCCAGAACCCGGAGATATTGATACCCAGGGCCGGCAAGGCGAAGTACACAAAAAACAGCTGGATCAGTAGCGGCGTGTTACGCGCCAGTTCCACATACAACGCCACCAGCCGCGACAGGTAGGGTGTGCGGAACACCAGCAGGGCCGCGTTGATCAGCGCCACCAGCAGCGAGGTGCCGATGGCGATCAAGCCCACTTGCAGAGTCACCCCCACGGCCTTGAGAAACGCCGGCAGGGTGCTGAGGATAAACGCGTAGTCGAAAGTCATTTCAAGTCCTGGGCGCCGCAGGGGTAATGCGGCGTAAACGCAGTCCGGTCCAGCGTGGGTAACGCCGGGAAGCGCTGACTTTAAAGGTATAAAAACCAAAATTTAAATACCGAAATAGCATATTGATATCACCCAAAAAGCTAACCAGTGGATTCGCCGGGTTGGCGGGTGACAGCTATTGTTCTTGGGCGTGTAGGAAGGATCTTTTTTTCAGCGCTGAACGACAGGGATGGACAGCGCGTGGCCAGACTGACGGCCATTTAACCAGCGAGGGAATGACAGATGAGCGAGACCAAACCGATCGATCCGCAGGACTTGGTGAAGTGGCTGGTGGCGCTGCGGCGGGCGATCAACAGTCGGGATTGACAGGCATAACGCCGAAGCAATGTGGGAGCGGGCTTGCTCGCGAAAGCGGTGGTTCAGTCAACACAGACAGTGACTGCACTACCGCATTCGCGAGCAAGCCCGCTCCCACATGACGCTCGGCGTTCAAACCTTGAAGGGGGTTTGGCAAATCAGAACGCAGGCAGGACCGCGCCGCTGTATTTCTTCTCGATGAAGGCTTTGACTTCAGGGCTGGTCAGGGCCTTGGACAGTTTCTGGATGGCGTCGCTGTCCTTGTTGTCTGGACGAGCCACCAGATAGTTCACGTACGGCGAGTCGGCGCCTTCAATGATCAGCGCATCCTTGGCCGGGTTCAGGCCAGCTTCCAGGGCGTAGTTGGTGTTGATCATGTCCAGGTCAACCTGGTCCAGGACACGCGGCAGCAGGGCTGACTCCAGTTCCTTGAACTTCAGGTTCTTCGGGTTGCTGGCGATGTCTTTTGGCGTGGACAGGGCGTTTTTCGGATCCTTGAGGGTAATCAGACCGGCCTTTTGCAGCAGCAACAGGGCGCGACCACTGTTGGAGCCTTCGTTGGGAATGGCCACGGTAGCGCCGTCTTTCAGGTCTTCAAGCTTGGAGACTTTCTTCGAGTAGCCGCCAAACGGTTCAACGTGCACGCCAACCACGGTGACCAGGTTGGTGCCTTTACCCTTGTTGAAGTTTTCCAGGTACGGCAGGGTCTGGAAGTAGTTGGCGTCCAGGCGCTTCTCGGCCACTTGCACGTTCGGTTGCACATAGTCGGTGAAGACCTTGATTTCCAGGTCCACGCCTTCTTTGGCCAGGGTCGGCTTGATCAGCTCAAGGATCTCGGCATGTGGCACCGGCGTGGCCGCAATCACCAATTTTTCGTTGGCTTGAGCGATACCGGCAGTCAGGGCAGCGGCCAGGGCGGTGAACAACAGAACCTTTTTCATGCAGTGTCCTTAATCAAAAATCCGGGACGTCGTTGACGGCCGCTTCTTATGGGGGTGCCAGCGATGTGCTATCGCGGCGTGGAAGGGACAATACCGATATTTTTTATTCCCGAACAATACCTTTTATTCACTTTGATATTCCATTTTGTTCATACAGAGCCCAAGCCCCGAAACAGACGCGTCAACGCTGCGCGCTCGACTTCGCTGCCGCTGCTCAGGATCTGTCGCACCTGATGCTCAATCTGCGCCACCGACGCCACCGGCAGGTTCAGATGCTCCGGCAAGATCTCATCGCCACTGCTGACCAGCAGCGCAAAGTGGATCACGTTCTCCAGCTCGCGGGTATTGCCCGGCCAACTGTGCTGCTCCAGCACCCGCTGCGCGTCCTCGCTGATCAACGGCACCGGCAAGTCCAGGCGCTGGCTGTAGATGCCCAGGAAGTACTCGGCCAGGGACAGGATGTCGCCTACCCGCTCGCGCAGCGCCGGCAGTTCCAGTTGGCCTTCGCTGAGGTAATGGAATAGGCGCTCGTGGAACTTGCCGACGGCCACGGCCTGGGCCAGGTCGATGCTGGTGGCGGCGACCAGGCGCACGTCCACCGGGCTCGGTTGATGGGCGCCGACACGGGTGACTTCGTGATTTTCCAGGGCGGCGAGCAGCTTGATCTGGATCGGCAACGGCAAGTCGCCGATCTCATCGAGGTACAAGGTGCCGCCGTTGGCCGAGCCGAACCAGCCAGCCCTGCTACTGGCCGCGCCGCTGTGGCTGCCGGCGGTGTAGCCGAACAACTCAGCATCGGCATAAGTAGGGCTGATGGCGCCGCAGTTGACCGACACAAACAGGCCGCTGCGGTCACTGCCGCGATGGATATGGCGCGCCAGCAATTCCTTGCCGCTGCCGGTCTCGCCGCGAATCAACACAGGCAAGGCACGCGGGGCCAGGCTTTCGAGGTCTTCACGCAGTTGCCTTGAACGGGGGTCGACAAACACCAGTGCCTTGGCACGGATGCTCAGGGGGCTTTTTTCGGCGTCGGGGAAGGTCAGCAGCGGCTGGCCAAAGGTTTCGTGCAGGCTCATGGCAGGCTCCCGCCCCAACTCCACTCAAGGGACGGGGCGTTGAAAAGATATTAGGCGCGGCGCCGGGAGTGATGCTCCAGACGGTTTTGCAGGCGATAGAGGTAGGCGAAACCCTGCTCCCAGCGCTGGTGACCGGACTTCACATTGATATGCCCGGCCCCCGCGAGAATCCCGGCTTCAGCCCCCCAATTACGCGCCAGTTCCAGGGCCCGAGGGGCGCTGACTGCGCTGTCGTTGTCGGAGCTGACGACCTGGCTGGGAAACGGCAACAGGTCACGGGGAATCGGTGCAAAGTTGCGCAAGGCAGGCGCACACGCCGGGCGCTCGACATCCGCCGGGGCCACCAGCAAGGCCCCGCGTACCTGGCGCAGGAACTGCAACGGCGCGCTGGCCGCCCAGTGCGCCACGGTGATGCAACCCAGGCTATGGGCGATAAGGATCACTGGCGTGCTGTCGGCCGCAATGGCTTCGGCCAAGGCCGCCACCCAATCTTCGCGGCGCGGAGTCAGCCAGTCGGCCTGCTCCACGCGGGCGCTGTTGGGCAGGCTGTTCTGCCAATGGGTTTGCCAATGATCTTCTGGCGATCCTTGCCAGCCCGGCACGATCAGGTAACGGATCAACTCGCTGTGCATGGGTGTGCCCTCCTGCAGCGTTTAACGTTGCTGACCAGTATAGGGATGGGGCATATATTCGTTAAGGAATAAGAAGCTATTTATTAATAACTAAAAACACAGTCGCCTCGATAAAATGTGGGAGCGAGCTTGCCCACGATAGCGGTGGTTCAGGCAATGCACGGGTAGCTGACACACCGTCATCGCAGGCAAGCCAGCTCCCACATTTGTTTTGTGGTGTATCCAACCGATAAACCCAAGCAGCTAGTGCTCTGTGGCGAGCGGGCTTGCCCCGCGCTGGGCTGCGAAGCAGCCCTCATTCAAAAACACCGCGATGCATCAGATGCATCGCGGTGTTCGTTTTGGGGCCGCTTCGCAGCCCAGCGCGGGACAAGCCCGCTCGCCACAGGCAAAAGCGGCATCAACTGACCACCGCTATTCCAGGCAAAAAAAAGGCCGCACCCTGCCAAGGAGACGGCCAAAAAATTGTCGAGGCTTTTGACACTAACGCGCAGTAATCACCGACAGCTTGGTAATCCCCGCTCGCTCAATCGACGCCATGGCCCGAGCCACTTCGCCATAATTCACGCCATCGTCAGCCTGCAGTTGTACCCGCACCTCAGGGTCTTTTGCCTTGGCGGCCTGCAGGTTGAATTCCAGCAGGTCCGGCTGGATTTCATCCTTGTTGATAAACACTTTACCGGCACCGTCGATGCTCACCACCAGCGGGTCTTTCTGCTCCACCGGGGCCACGGCCTCGGTCTTGGGCAGGTTGATCGGGATCGCATTGGTCAGCAGCGGGGCGGTGACGATAAACACCACCAGCAGGACCAGCATCACGTCCACCAGGGGCGTGACGTTGATTTCACTGAGGACCTCGTCGCTGTCTTGGGTAGAGAAGGCCATATCAGGACGCCTCCTTCACTTTTTGCGTGCTGCCCTGGGCGGCGTTTTTGTGCAGCGCCGGGTGGATCAGCACACGGAACGAATTTTTCTGCGCCAGGCTGTAGAAGTCATGGGCAAAGTCATCCAGGTCGGCAGCCGTGAGCTTCAGGCGACGCAGGAAGTAGTTGTAGACCAGCACTGCGGGCACGGCGACGGCGATCCCCACACCGGTCGCGACCAGCGCCGCGCCGATCGGGCCGGCCACGGTTTCCAGGCTGGCGGAACCGGCAGCGCTGATCCCTTTCAATGCTTCCATGATCCCCCACACGGTGCCGAACAGGCCGATAAAGGGCGAGGTGCTGCCGATACTCGCGACCACAGCCAGGCCAGTTTCCAGGGAGCGCCGTTCACGCACGATCTGCTGGCGCAGGGCACGTTCGAGGCGGTCCTGATGGTTGATGGCCTGGCTCAGGTCAGCGGCGTGCGGCGCATCCCCCACCTGGATCGCCGCATAACCGGCCTGGGCCACGCGGGCAGCGGCGCCGGGGTGGGTTTCGCTCAGTTCGGCGGCCGAATCCAGGCTCGACGCCGCCCAGAACTGTTTGTGAAACTTGCGATCCTGAGCCTTGAGGCGGGCGAACTGCACGCCCTTGAGCAGGGCCAGGCCCCAGGTGGCGACGGAAAAAACCACCAGCAGCCAGATCACCGCGCTTTCGATGGATTCAAGTGGAGATGCCAGTAACGTCATGATGTGTACCTCGGTGTAAGCGATAGGGTGTCGAGCGAAGGCTCAATGAATCTTGAAATCGATGGGCACGCTGACCCAGCCATCCTGTGCCACGTCGCCCTGCTTGGCGGGCACGAAGCTCCAGCGCTTCACGGCGCTGAGTGCGGCGTCGTCGAGTTGCTGGCGACCGCTGCTCTTCTGCACCTGGATTTCACCGGGCTTGCCGCTGGCCAATACATGTACCCGCAACAACACAGTGCCTTCCCAGCCACGGCGCTGGGCCAGTGATGGGTACTCGGGCGCCGGGTTCTTCAGGTACGCGGCATTGGCCGAAGCAGGCGTCACCGGTGCCGGCGCAGGCGGGGCTGGCGTGGGTGCCGGTGCTGCCGGCTGGGGTGGCGCGGGCGGTTGTTCGACGGCTTTGGGCACAGGCTTGGGTTCGGGCTTGGGCACCGGTTTGGGCTTGGGCTTGGGGATCGGCTTGGGTGGCGCCGGCTTGGCCGCCAACTCATCCACCACAGGTGGCGGTGGTTCCACGACCACAGGCGGTGGCGGTACAGGCGGCGGCGGTTCCACCACCGGCGGCGCCGGCTGGGAAAATTCGATGGTCATCGGTGGAATTTCCGGCGGCACAATCGGCAGCACCGGTACCGGTTTCTGGCTGACCCAATAGATCACCGCGCCATGCAGCGCCAGCGCCAACAGGCCCAATAAAATGCCTTCACGGCGGCTCAAGATCCCCTTGGGGGTTTTCTGCAACCGCAACTGCCCCAAGGGCGCGCGGTGCGGCCGGCCAAGGTCGACCAACTCACCACTCGGTGCCTGGCGCCACAGCGCCTCATGTGCACTGGCGGCGGTCTGGACATTGCCCATTGATTCACTCCCTGCTGTCTTCAGCGAAAAAACCGACGGGCCTGCGGGGGCGACCGTCGAGAGCTGAATCATCGGGGGCAGACGCTTATCTCTTAAAGTAATCTTTAAAGTTATACATAGACCGAACAGGAATATTAAAACTCAGCGTAGCCCCCAAAGCCACGTCCCACGGGGCCTAGCGGTGAGGGGCAAAATCATGATGCTTTGCCGGCATGCAAAATATTCCTCAAAGGCATGGTTCAGCGCGGGTTGGCCTCGCATAAATCCCACAATTGACGCTGCAGGCTCTGCCCCGCCGCTCCCATCCCAGTGCGCCCATACAGCGCCAGCCGCACGCCCTGCACTGCGGGCAAACCGCTGTCGGCGCCGAGCACCACATGCCCGGCCTGCACCACCCGCTCCGGCAACAGGCTGATGCCCAACCCCGCCGCCACCGCCGAACACACACTGGCCAGGCTCGCGCTGGAATAGCCGATGCGCCAGCGCCAGCCGCCGACCTCCAGGTGCTGGAGCATTTCATTGCGGTACAGGCCGCCCACCGGGAACGCCACCAACGGCAAGGGGTCGCGGCCCAGGGCCGGCATGCGGCGGCTGTCGACCCAGCACAACGGCTCCGGCCAGGAGGCCAGGCAGTCATCACTGTCGCCCATCTGCTTGACCAGCAACACATCGAATTCGCCGCCGCGATACTGACGCAGCAACGCCGGACCCAGGCCACTGGTGACCTCCAGCCGCACCCGTGGATAAGCCACGACAAACGCCGAAAGCAACGGCATCAAGCGCTCGGCAGCGAAGTCCTCGGGCACGCCCAGGCGCAGCACACCGTCGCTCTGCTGGTTGATCAGCACATCGGCGGCCTCTTCGTTCAGCGCCAGGATGCGCCGCGCATAGGCCAGCAGGCGCTCACCCTCGACCGTCGCCACCACCCGGCGCTGATCGCGGTCAAGCAAGCGGCAGCCGACACTGTCTTCCAGGCGGCGTAATTGCTGGCTGACCGTGGATTGGGTGAGGTGCAGGCGTTCGGCGGCGCGGGTGAAATTGGCGCAGTCGACGACGGCGATAAAACTGCGCAACAGCACGGGATCGAACATGAACACCACCATCGCGTTTGCCACTGGTTGGCATGGTTATATTTAATTTCAGAATACCTCAGGCGATGGCCATACTTCCCGTTCATTGCACTGAAACGAGGTCCCCATGGCTTGGCCTACTCCTTTCAAAACCGCCGTCCTGGCATTGGGGTTGATGGTGGCAAGTAACAGCATGGCCGCCGATAAAGGTTTGCTCGACGCCGTGCGTGCCGGGCAATTGGCGCAGGTCGAGCAACTGCTGGCCAAGGGTGCCGATCTGGATACCCGCGCCATCGATGGCAGCACGCCGCTGTTGCTGGCCACCCAGGCCAATCGCGTCGATATCGCCCGCGCCCTGATCGAGGCCGGGGCCGATGTGAACCGCAAGAACCTGATGCAAGACAGCCCTTACCTGCTGGCCGGCGCTAGCGGCCACAATCAAATCCTGGCCATGACCCTGGCCCATGGCGCCGACCTCAAGAGCACCAATCGCTACGGCGGCACCGCCCTGATCCCGGCGTGCGAGCGCGGGCACGTGCAAACAGTGCGCCTGCTGATCGATGCTGGTGTCGACGTCAACCACGTCAACCGCCTGGGCTGGACCGGGCTCATGGAAGCCATCGTGCTCTCGGATGGCGGGCCACCGCACCAGCAAATCGTCGCCATGCTGATCGCCGCCGGCGCCGATGTGAACCTGCCCGATCGCGACGGCATCAGCCCCCTGCAACAGGCGCAAAAGCACGGCCAGGTCGCCATCGCCAAACTGCTGCAAGAAGCAGGTGCCCAATGAGCCCACAGCACGATCAAGCCTGGCTGCAACGCGCCGTCGCCCTGGCGCAGGACAACGTGGCCCGGGGCGGGCGACCGTTTGGCGCCGTGCTGGTCAAGGACGGTGCTGTGCTGGTGGAAGCGGTCAACCAGATCCACCTCGACCAGGACCCGACCGCCCATGCCGAAATGCTCGCCATCCGCCGCGCCAGTCAACAGCTCGGCCCACGCCTGGAAGGCTGTGTGATCTACGCCAGCGGCCAGCCGTGCCCGATGTGCCTGGGTGCGATGTACTTGTGTGGCGTGGCCCGCGTAGTGTTTGCCGCGAGCAATGAAATGGCCGCGCCGTTCGGGCTGTCGACTGCTGCGGTTTACCAGCAGATGAGCCTGCCGCTGAGCGCCCAGCAACTACCCGTCGAGCACCTGCCGGTGCCGGCCATGCACGCCCTTTACCGTCAATGGAAGACCCTGCATGACCCTGAATAAATCCCTCGCCGGCTGGGGCCTGCTGGTGGTGCTGGGCCTTAACCTGCGGCCGATCCTCAGCTCCATCAGCCCGCTGCTCGGGGAAATCCGCCTGGCTACCGGCCTGAGTTTCCAGAGCAGTGCCTTGCTCACCAGCCTGCCGGTGGTGTGCATGGGGTTGGTGGCGCTGGTGGGCATCCGCGTTGAGGCGCAGTTGGGCGAGCGACGCGGGATTGCCCTGGGTTTGATGATGATCCTTCTTGCATGCCTGGCGCGCTGGCTGCTGGGCCAGGCACCGGCACTGCTGGCCACGGCGTTGTTGGGTGGGGCCGGTGTGGCGCTGATCCAGGCGTTGGTGCCGGCGATGATCAAGCGCCAGTTCCACCAACGGGTGCCCCTGGCGATGGGGGTGTATTCAGCCTCGTTGATGGGTGGCGGTGGTTTGGCGGCGTTGCTCAGCCCGCTGGTGGCCAGCCATTTCCAGCACTGGCAGGCCGGCCTTGGCATCTGGCTGCTGCCGGCGCTCGGCGCGTTGCTGCTGTGGGTGTGGCTGCCGTTGGGCGCGGCGAAAAACCTGCAGGTGACGGCGCCGCTCCAGGGCTTGCGCAATCGGCGCGCCTGGTTGCTGGCGCTGTATTTCGGCCTGGTGAACTGCGGGTATATGAGCATGGTGGCGTGGCTGCCAGCGTACTACCAGCAACTGGGTTGGGGCGTGCTGCCCAGCGGCTCGCTGCTGGCGTTCATGACGATCTTCCAGGTGATTGCCGCACTGTTGATGCCGGCGCTGGCACAACGCGGTATCGACCGCCGGCCCTTGCTGAGCATCAGCCTGCTGGCCCAGACAGTGGGCTACCTCGGCCTGCTGTTGGCGCCGCTGCAATACCCACACCTGTGGGTGGCGCTGATCGGCTTCGGCCTCGGGGCGTGCTTTGCCCTGAGCCTGCTGCTGACCCTGGACCACCGCCGCGACCCACGGGAAGCCGGGCAACTGGCGGCCTTCGTGCAGGGCGTGGGCTTCTTGATCAATGCCGTGTCGCCCTGGATGACCGGCTGGTTGCGCGAACTCACCGGCAGTTTTGTCAGCGCCTGGGTGGTACTGACCGTGACGGTGGTCGCGATGCTGGTGGTGACCCGGGTATTCAGCCCGGCCACCTACCGCAACGCCGCCGTCCCCACCCAGAAAGCGGCTTGCTGATTTTTGTAGGAGCGAGCTTGCTCGCGAAAAACGTTAACGATAACGCGCAGAGCCAGGTTAACCGTGTCGTCTGGGCGGTCTTCGCGAGCAAGCTCGCTCCTACAGGTGATGGGGGGCTAGAAGTCGTAGCGACCGTCACCACACAAAAAGCGGCTCGCTGATCTTTGTAGGAGCGAGCTTGCTCGCGAAAAACGTTAACGATGACGCGCAGAGCCAGGTTAACCGCGTCGTCTGGGCGTTCTTCGCGAGCAAGCTCGCTCCTACAGGTGATGGGTGGCTAGAAGTCGTAGCGACCGTCACCACACAAAAAGCGGCTCGCTGATTTTTGTAGGAGCGAGCTTGCTCGCGAAAAACGTTAACGATAACGCGCAGAGCCAGGTTAACCGTGTCGTCTGGGCGTTCTTCGCGAGCAAGCTCGCTCCTACAGGTGATGGGGGGCTAGAAGTCGTAGCGACCGTCACCACACAAAAAGCGGCTTGCTGATTTTTGTAGGAGCGAGCTTGCTCGCGAAAAACGCCAACGATAACGCGCAGAGCCAGGTTAACCGTGTCGTCTGGGCGTTCTTCGCGAGCAAGCTCGCTCCTACAGGTGATGGGGGGCTAGAAGTCGTAGCGACCGTCACCACACAAAAAGCGGCTCGCTGATTTTTGTAGGAGCGAGCTTGCTCGCGAAAAACGTTAACGATGACGCGCAGAGCCAGGTTAACCGCGTCGTCTGGGCGTTCTTCGCGAGCAAGCTCGCTCCTACAGGTGATGGGGGGTTAGAAGTCGTAGCGGCCGGTCACGCCCAGGGTGCGCGGGGTGCCGAGCAGACCTTCATAGCCACCGTTGCCGCCTGTCCACAGGGTGGTGTAGTAGGTTTTGTCGAAGGCGTTTTTCAGCCATAACGACACGTCCCACTGGCCCTGCTGGAAGTCGCCGCGCAGGCCGGTGGACAGGTTGACCAAGCCATAACCGGGAATCTGCCCATAGTCCGAATCCTCAACCGTGCCCACCGCCTTCGAGCGATAGGCATAGCTGGCGGTTACGTAGGGTTCGAAGCCGTTATCCAGGTTCCATTTGTATTCGCCGTTGGCGTTGGCAATCCACTTCGAGGCGCCCACCACCTGATGCCCGCTAAGATCGCACGAGGCCGGTGCACCAGGGCGCAGGCTGACTTCCGGTGGGCATGGCGCATCTTTGTACGACAGGTAGCGCACATCGTTGAACGAGCCGTTGAGGTTCAGGGTCAGGCCGCGAATCGGCACCAGGGTGCTTTCCAATTCCACGCCACGGGAGCGCACGGAACCGGCGTTGGTCAGGTATTGCACGCGGTTGCCGTAGTCGTAGGCGTTGGTCTGGTAGCCATTGACCTGGGTCCAGAATAGGTTGGCGTTGAGTTGCAGGCGACGGTCCCATAGCGTGCTCTTAAAGCCCAGCTCAGCGTTGTTGGCGCGCTCGGTGCCGATCAGCAGCGAGTCCGCGCCAGCGGTGGGGGCAGAGCCTACCGCCAGGTTGACCCCGCCGGATTTCTCGCCATGGGACAAGGTTGCATAGCCGAGCAAGTCATCGCTGAAACGGTAGCTGAGGTTGAGCAGACCAGAAGGGCTGGTGCTGTACTGGTTCAGATCGCCGGAATCGTAGGCTCCGGCGCGCCCACGGCGGGCCGTCGCCGCCGCGCCCGTCACCGTTGCGCCACCCAGCGGCGCGTTGCGGCTGACCCAGGCGCTTTTTTCTTCATAGGTGCCGCGCAGGCCGGCGGTGAAGTCCAGGCGTTCGGTCAGGTGCCAGGTGCCTTGGGCGAACAGGGCAAAACTGTTGGTGCGGATATGCCCGTTGCCGACACTGCTGACATTGCTCAAGGCCCCCGCTGGCGTGCCGTTCCAGATATCGGCCTGGGGCCCGTAATAGGCGAAGGATTTGTTGTCCAGGTCGGAGCCGAAGTAGTAGGCGCCCACCACATAGTCGAAGAACCCACCCTTAGGCGACGCCAGGCGAAACTCTTGGGACCACTGCTTATCTTCCACCGACACCCCTGCGTTGTAGGACGCCGGCACGTTGAGGCCGTCGTCGTTGCGTGGGGTGAAATTCCACCAGCGATAGGCGCTGACCGAGGTCAGGGTGAAGTCGCTGGGCAGAGTCCAATTGGCTTCCAGCGAGGTACCGCCCTGGAACACCGTGACGCGCTGGTCGTTGTCCAGGTTGACCTTGCGGTGGGAGCCGTTGACCAGGGTTGCCCCGGCCGCATCCGCCCGCGACTGGTAGAGGTTGGTGCCATTGATGGTCGGCCCGGTGCTGTACAGCACGCGGGTGCCGGCGCTGGAAGCCTCTTCGTTGTAGTCGCCGATCCAGCGCAGGTTGAAGGCCTCGTTGGGCTTGTACAGCAGTTGTCCACGAAAGCCCTGGCGTGAACCGCCGTTGAGGTCGTGGCCGTTGTATTCGTTTTTGATATCGCCATCGCTGCGGGTGCGATAGGCCGAAAAGCGCCCGGCCAGTTCATCGTTGAGCGGCCCGGAAATCGTGCCCTTGGTCTGGAAATAACCGTCTTCGCCCACCGACGTCTCGATGCTGCGCTCCGGGGTAAAACTCGGCGCGCGGGTGCTGATATTGATCACCCCGGCCGTGGTGTTCTTGCCGAACAGCGTGCCTTGCGGGCCGCGCAAGACTTCAAGCTGCTCGATATCCATCAGGTCGAATACCGCCATGCCCGGGCGCCCGAGGTACACGTTGTCGATATACAGCCCGACACTGCCTTCCAGGCCATCGCTGGCCGGGTTATTGCCCAGCCCGCGAATCGACACGCTGGACTGGCGCGCATGCATGTAGGCGACGTTGACGCTGGGCACCAGTTGCTGCAAGTCCTGGATCCGATAGACCCGCTGGCTCTCCAAGGCCTGGCCGCCGATCACGCTCATGGGCGTGGGCACTTCCTGGGCGCTTTCGGTGCGCCGGCGAGCGGTCACGGTGACCGTCTCCAGTTGCCCACTGGCGCTCTCGCCCTTGGGCACCGGGGCGGGGGTTTCGGCGGCCTGGCTCGGCGTCCAGCCGGCACTGCCCGCCAGCAACAGCGCCAGGGGCAGGCGTTTGAGCCGCCAGAGGGAGGACGGTACAGCGGGCTTCGACACACTCATAAGCGGCTCCGGTCGTGCGGAATATGCATTGCCACATATTCCATAAAGTTATTTATTTATGTTTTTACAAACATTTACTGCATAAGAGATAGCCTTTATAAGGAGTCGACCTAATGCATAGCCAATGCATTTCCCCGATATTTTTAATGTGAAAAATGCATATCGACCTGCGCCAGCTCCGTCACTTCATCGCCCTCGCCGAACAGCGCAGTTTTGTCGCGGCCGCGACCACGGTGAA
Organism: Pseudomonas sp. WS 5027; assembly: GCF_012985695.1. NCBI lineage: Bacteria > Pseudomonadati > Pseudomonadota > Gammaproteobacteria > Pseudomonadales > Pseudomonadaceae > Pseudomonas > Pseudomonas sp. WS 5027. The sequence continues at coordinate 392,298 of NZ_JAAQWU010000002.1, forward strand.
CCTCTCGCAATCGGCCTTCAGCCGCAGCATCCAGGCCCTGGAACACAGTGCCGGTTGCCAACTGGTGGATCGCGGGCGCAAGGACCTGGCCCCGACCAAACAAGGCCAAGTGCTGCTGGAACATGCGCGGCGCCTGGTCAGCGGCGCGCAGCAGTTGGCCAACGAGATCAGCCAGTTCAATGGCCTGGAGGCCGGCGAGCTGCGCTTCGGTTGCGGCCCGGCCCCGGCAGCCGGGTTGATCCCGCGTGCCATCGGCAGTTTTATCGGGCGCTACCCCAAGGCTCGTGTGCAGTTCCAAGTGGATGATTGGCAAAGCCTGGGCAAGCGCCTGCTCAGTGAAGAGTTCGAGTTCTTCGTCGCCGACACCCGCCACTTCGAAGCCAACCCCGACTACCAGACCCACCGCCTGCGCCCGCGCAAATGGCACTTCTGCTGCCGCAGCGGACACCCGCTGGCCCAGCGCGAAACTGTCAGCGCTGCCGAGTTGATGAGTTATCCCCTGGCCGTGACTATCCGCCCCCCAAACCTGCGCAAGGTCATCGTCGACCTCAGCGGCCGGCCCGACTACACGCCCAATGTCGAATGCGAGAACGGCTACAGCCTGCTGGGGGTGGTGCTGCGCTCCGACGCCATCGGTATCGTCAGCGCCAACAGCGATGCACTGCACCTGACCCGGGGCGAGCTTGTGCGCTTGACGATCGAGGGGTTGGCCGAGGACCTGGAGGAGCGCTACACCCGCTATGGCATCGTCAGCCGCGCCGGGTATCGGCTGTCACCGTTGGCCGAGGCGATGATCGAGCAGATCAAGCAGGTGGACGAGCAGGATGACGAGGTATGTTCGCTGGAGAATTTTGCGGTCTGAGCCACCGCTATCGCAGCATGGGTATATCTACACAACTTTCAGAAACTGACGAACTCCCCCGTGGCAAGCCCGCTCGCCACAGGGAGGTTCGTAGATACCTATGGCTTACCTGCGATCGCTTGACCATGCACCTACTGCATAAAATCCATTCCCCAAATGCACTTGCCTCAACCCCGCCTCACCAGCGAAAAACACCCCCTGTTCCTCGCTCGGTAAACCCCCATGCCCCACGTACGCAACGTGCTCTACATCATGTGCGACCAACTGCGTCGCGATTACCTTTCCTGCTACGGCCACGCCCATCTGCACACCCCCAATATCGATCGCCTGGCCGCTGCCGGTGTGCGTTTCAGCCGCGCCTACACCCAGGGTACGATCTGCGGGCCGTCGCGCATGTCGGCCTATACCGGGCGCTATGTCAGCAGCCATCAGGTGGCCTGGAACGCGGTGCCGCTGCCCCTCGAAGAGCTGACCATCGGCGACTATCTGCGCCCCCATGGCATCCGCACCGCGCTGGTGGGCAAGACCCACGCCACGCCCAATCTCGATGCCCTGCAACGCCTGGACATCGACCCCGACAGCGCGCAGGCGCAGCCCCTCAATGAGGTCGGTTTCGAAGCGTATTTTCGCCATGACGGCATCTTCCCCGACAGCCCACTGTTCGCCGATAAACTCGAGTCCGCGCCCTACACCCATTACCTGCGCGCGCAAGGTTATGCCAGCACCAACCCTTGGCATGAATGGGCCAATGCCGCCGCCGGCGATGCCGGGGAGGTGCTGAGCGGTTGGCACATGCGCAACGCCCACTTACCGGCGCGGGTGGACGAAGCGCACTCGGAAACGGTCTACACCACCGACCGCGCCATCGACTTTATCCACGAACAAGGCGAGCAACCCTGGTGCCTGCACCTGTCGTATATCAAGCCGCACTGGCCGTATATCGCGCCCGCGCCGTATCACGCGCTGTATGGCGTCGATCAGGTGCAGGCACCGATTCGCGCCAAGCCTGGGCAAGCCAGCGATCACCCGGTGTACCAGGCTTTCCGCCAACACCAGGAGAGCCTGAACTTTTCCCGTGATGAGGTGCGGCTCCGGGTGATTCCCACCTATATGGGCCTGATCAAGCAGGTGGACGACCACCTCGGCCGGCTGTTCGATGTGCTGCAAAGCACAGGTCGCTGGGATGACACGCTGATTGTGTTCACCAGCGACCATGGCGACTTCCTCGGCGACCACCAACTGGGCGAAAAAGAGTTTTTGCTGGAACCTGCAGTCGGTGTGCCGCTGATTGTCCGCGACCCGCGTAGCGCCGCCGATATCAGCCGTGGCACGGTGGACGCACGCCTGGTGGAAACCATCGACGCCCTGCCCACCTTCCTTGAGGCCCTGGGCTTGCCAAGCGCCGAGCACCGTCTGGAAGGCCGTTCGCTGATCCCGCTGCTGCACGGCATACAAACGGACTGGCGCCGCTACGCCATCGCCGAATACGACTACGCGTTCCAGGCCCCGGCCCGCGAGCGCCTGGCGCAGCCGATCGACCGCTGCCGCATGACCATGGTGCGCAGCGAACGCTGGAAATACCTGGCCTATGACGGCTTCCGCGCGCAGTTGTTCGACCTGGAAAACGACCCCCAGGAGTTGCACGATTTGGGCGCTGATCCGGCGTATGCCCAGGTGCGCGAAGTGCATCAGGGTTATCTGTTCGAATGGCTGCGGGGTTTGAAGCGGCGCACCACCATCAGCCACGCCGAGATTGATCTGCGTGGCCAACGGTTTCGCTATGGTGAGCCAGAGGCGGAAAAGGTGGTGCAGATCGGGGTTTGGTAAACACCCAAATCCCCTGTGGGACGCGGGCTAGTGTGGGAGCGGGCTTGCTCGCGAAAGCGGTATGTCAGTTAACAACTGTGTTGGCTGATCCGCCGCTTTCGCGAGCAAGCCCGCTCCCACATTTGATCTGCGGTGGGTTACGCGCCTTTGGTCGTCACACTCCTCTGCCCCTGCACGCTCACCGGCACGTCACCCTTGAGGGTCACGCGGCGCACGATGCGCTCCTGAGTGCCGTAGTCATCCACCGCGTAGTGCTGGGTGGCGCGGTTGTCCCAGATCGCCACATCGCCAGTGCTCCAGCGCCAGCGCACGGTGTTTTCCAGGCGGGTGACGTGGCTTTGCAGCAGGTTGAACAGGTGTGCGGAATCAGCCTGCGAGTAGCCCTTCAGGCGTTTGACGAAATGCCCCAGCAGCAAGGTCTTCTCACCACTGACCGGGTGCACACGCACCACCGGATGCTCGGTCTCGTACACCGTCGAGGTGAAGATCTTGCGGTATTCCTCAAGCTTTTCCGGCGCCACATCCGGCTTGCGTGCGGCGTAGTCGTATTCGTTGCTGTGCACCGCCCACAGGGTGTCGGCCAGGGCGCGCACTTCGGCGGTCAAGTCGTTGTAGGCGCTGGCGGTGTTGGCCCAGACCGTGTCGCCACCCGATGCCGGCGCCAGCACCGAACGCAGGATCGAAGCCTTGGGGTACGCATCGACGAAGGTCACGTCGGTGTGCCAGGAGTTGGCGCGCTGACCACGCCCGCCGTCCAGCTCCATCAAAAAACGCGTGCCATCGCGCACCGGTACCGTGGGGTGGGCAATCGGCTCGCCGAGCAAATGGGCGAACGCTTCCTGGCTCTGGTCATCGAGGTGCGCCTGCTCGCGAAAGAAGATCACCTTGTACTGCACCAGCGCTTGCTGGATGGCTTCGATGGTGGCGGCGTCGAGGTCGCCGGACAGTTTGATGCCCCGGATCTCGGCGCCGATACGCCCAGCGACCGGGTGAATATCCAGCGCCAGGGCGACGGGTTGAACAGCGAGTGCGGCATTGCTCATTGGGTGACCCTCATGTGTCTGCTTACGGTGGGGTGACGCTGCGCCAACGCTCTATTCATATGCAATTTAGATCTAGCAAATGAACGCATGCTTCGTTGACGGAATAAGAGCTTGCATTTAAAACCTCAGCTCCCCTGGTCGCAAATGCCTTCGACCTATTTTTAAAATGCCGGGAAAGCATATGGATCTTCGCCAACTGCGCTACTTCATCGCCCTCAACGAACACCGCAGTTTTGTTCGCGCGGCCGACGCCATGGGCATCACCCAGCCGGCGTTCAGCCGCAGCATCCAGGGCCTGGAACAGGAGTTCGGCTGCGTGCTGGTAGACCGTGGCCACAAGGATCTGCGCCCCACGCCGGAGGGCCAGGTGGTGTTGCAACATGCCCTGAGCCTGGTGCATGGCGCCGCGCTGCTGAGCAGTGAAGTAACGCGCATGACCAAGCTCGACGCCGGCGAACTGCGCTTCGGTTGCGGCCCGGCGCCCGCCGTAAAACTGGTGCCGGACGCGGTGGCGCGCTTCGTCAATGCGCACCCGAAAATCCGCACGCGGTTCCAGGTAGATAACTGGGAAACCCTGAGCCGCAGCCTGAGCCGGGAAGAGATCGAATTCTTTATCGCCGACATCCGCCAGTTCGAAGCCGACCCGAACTTCCAGACCCAGGCGCTGACGCCCAAGCGTGGGGTATTTTTCTGCCGGCCGGGGCACCCGCTGTTGGCCAAGGACAGCCTCTCGACCAACGACATGTTCGACTACCCGCTGGCGTCGCCGCTGATCTCCCAGGGCATTCGCAAACTGCTGGCAAACCTCAGCGGGCGCATGGACTTTTCACCGAGCATCCAGACCGAGCACTTTGCGGCGCTGGTAAAAATCGTGTTGCAGTCCAACGCCATTGGCGTGGGCACCGAGGAAGCCTTTGCCGAGGACCTCGCCCGCGGCGCGCTGGTGCTGCTGCACTGGCGCAACCTGCCGCAGAACATGGAGACCATGAGTGCGCGCTGCGGGATAGTCAGCCGCACCGGCTCGCGCTTGTCGCCGGCGGCCAAGGCGATGATCGAGATGTTGGTGGCGGTGGATCGGCAGGAGGTGGATGTGGCGGTCTAGGGGCCCATCGGTATCTACACAACTTTCAGACAATGACGCCCCCCCCTGTGGCGAGCGGGCTTGCCCCGCGCTGGGCTGCGAAGCAGCCCCAATAAGCCCGCCGCGTTTCTTCAGATAAACCGCGATGGCCGGGTTTAGGGCTGCTTCGCAGCCCAGCGCGGGGCAAGCCCGCTCGCCACAACAGCCCTCTCTGCACGGGTTTATGCGCTGCGGCAAATTTGTGCACTGTAGATTTCAGATCCCCGCCGCCACCAACCCCGGCACCACCCAATCACTGACCTGGAACGGCTTGCGAATCAGCCGCTCCTTCGACGCCAGATCCACCGCATCCTGCAGCTTGCCCAGGAACACCGGATCCAACGTCGACGGGAAAACCTCACTGAGTTTCTGGTCCTTCAAATCATTGGTCAAAATCACCGGCGGATAACTCGCCAGCCCCGACACCAGCTCGATATACGCCTGCTTGTTGTCGTCATCGGTCAACCACTGCACCGCCTGCTGCTGGGCCTTGAGCAGCTTGGCTACCACCTCGGGATGGGCGTCGACAAACTTGCCGCTGCCCACCAGCACCGCCTGCACGCTGCCTGCGCCGCCCAGGTCCTTGGTGGTCAGGGGGATTTCGGCCAGGCCCTTGGCCTGCAGTGAACTCAGGGTCGACCCGCCCCAGGTCGCATCGATCTGCTTGGCGGCCAGGGCGGCCACGGCGGCGTTGAAGTCCAGGTTGATGATTTTCAGGTCCTTTTCACTCAAGCCCTGGCTGGCCAGGGCGCCGTTGAGGGACAGTTGGGTAGCCGTGCCGCGAAACACCGCCACGCGCTTGCCCTTCAGGTCCTGCAAAGTCTTGATCCCCGAGCCCGGCACCACGCCCAGGTACTGTTTCACCCCGCGCGCGGTGGCGCTCAGCAACCGGGTGTCGAGGCCATTGGAGCGGCCGATGATCGCCGCCAGATCGCCCAGGTAAGCCAGGTCCACCTGGCCGTTGGCGAAGGCTTCATTGATCACGGGGCCGGCGCCCTTGAAGTAATTCCACTGGATCTTGATGCCCTGGTCGGCGAAGGCTTTTTCAAAGATCTGCTGGCTCCTCAGGACGTCCGTCACGCCGCCGCCACTGTTCTGGGTGCCGGCACTCAGGTCGGGCACGGCAATACGGATTTCCTTGAGGTCGGCGGCATGCACCAACCCGGCGAGTGCAGTGCCGGCGACCAGGGTGATCAAGCGTTTGAAGGGCAGTTTCATGAGGTGTGCTCCTGTGGGCGACGGTGGCCTGGGGAGCAGAAAGTACGCACAACGCGGTCAAAACTTTAAATACTATAAATTCACAATTTAATAGCTTTTTGGACTATGCAGCCGCAGATGGCGGTTCCAGAGGGTTATGCATCAACAGCATGGAAAATATTCTCCAAATGCATTGGATGCGTGTCGGGCAGAGGCTTTAAATGGTTTTTCTTATCCCTAAATAATCTTGATTGTTTATTTATAAGATCAAAATCACATAAAGCACTTACCGACCACGGAGGTCTTCCATGGCCCGAATCTCACTGCTGAGCCTGCCGCTGGCCGCTACGCCGAAGGGCGAGCGGGCCCATTGGCCGAACCTGAGTGAACGTCTGCTGCCATGGCTGCTGCCACTCACGCTGTTTGCCCTGTGGTGGCTGGCCAGCCGTCAGCATTGGATGAGCGAGCAGATCCTGCCAGCGCCCGCGCTGGTCTGGAGCAGTGCCGTGGAACTGGCTGGCGGCGAGTTGTGGGCCCACTTGGCGATCAGCCTGCAACGGCTGTTCTGGGGGCTGTTGGCGGGGGTCGGCGCCGGGGCGCTGTTGGGGGCGCTGCTGGGTTTCAGTGCCCGTGCCGAACGCCTGGTGTTCCCGACCTTCAGCGCCCTGTCGCAAGTCCCGACCCTGGCGTGGATCCCGCTGTTCATGGTGTTTTTCGGGATTGGCGAAACCCTCAAGCTGGTGGTGCTGGTCAAGGCGATTGTGGTGCCCGTGACCCTGCACACCCTGGTCGGCGTGCGCGATGCCCAGCCCGGTTTGCGCGAGGCTGCACGGGTGCTGCGCTTGCCCACTCATCTGTTGATCCGCCGGCTGATCCTGCCCGCGGCACTGCCCGCGTTCATGGCCGGGGTACGCCTGGCCTTGGCCGCCGGTTGGACTTCGCTGCTGGCCGTGGAGTTGCTGGCCTCCAGCGAAGGCATCGGCTACCTGATGGTCTGGGCGCGGCAGTTGTTCATGCTCGATATCGTCTTTGTGTGCATCGTGGTGATCGGGGTGCTGGGCGTGGCGATGGATCGCGCCATCGGCTGGCTGGATCGCCAGTGGGTGCATTGGCCCCATCCGGCTACCGCGCAGATCCGCCGTGGCCCGCGCTACCAAGGCTGGCAACGCCTGCAACCCTGGTTGCTGCCCCTGAGCCTGTTGACGCTATGGCAGTCGGCGACGGCCCTGGACTGGGTCGATCCCAATATCCTGGTCAGCCCTTGGACCGTGCTGTACACCACCGCCAGCGGCGTATTCGATGGCAGCCTGCTCAGTGCCCTGGGCAAAAGCCTGGGACGCACCTTGAGCGGTTTGCTCCTCGGCGGCGGGCTGGGTTTTGCCCTTGGCCTGCTGTTGGGCCTGTCGCGCCGCAGTGAGCGGGTATTGGGGCCAACCCTGGCGGCCCTGCGCCAGATCGCGATCTTTGCCTGGGTGCCGCTGCTCACCGCCTGGTTCGGCCTGGGGGAGTTGGCCAAGTCGGTGTTTATCGCCCTGGCGGCGTTTTTCCCGCTGTTTATCGCCACCCAACGCAGCGTGCTGAACCTCTCGCCGCAGCTCAATGAAGCCGCCCAGGTGCTGCGCCTGAGCCTGGCCTTGCGCCTGCGTCGCCTGGTGTTGCCAGGGGCGGCGGCGGGGATTTTCGCCGGGCTGCGCCTGAGCCTGATCTACGCCTGGCTGGGCACCATCGGCGCCGAATATTTCATGCCGTCCAATGGCGGCATCGGCAGCCTGATGATCGGCGCCCAGCAGTTGCTGCGCATGGACCTGATCATGAGCGGCATGCTGCTGGTCGGTCTCACCGGCGCGGCACTCAACCTTATCGGCCAACGCATCGAAACCCGCGCCACGCGCTGGAGACACGCATGACTGCACCTATTGTCAGCTTCAACCATGTGGGCAAGACCTTCGACGTCGATGGCTTCGAGCTGGAGGCCATCCGCGAATTCAACCTGGATATTGCCGAAGGCGAGTTCGTCGCGATTGTCGGTTCCAGCGGCTGCGGCAAATCCACGTTGCTGCGCCTGCTGATCGGTCTGGATACGCAGTTTCGCGGCGAGATCCGCGTCGATGGCAAGGCCGTGGAAGGCATCGGCGGCGAACGCGGCATCGTGTTCCAGGAACACCGTCTGTTCCCATGGCTGACGGTCGCTCAAAACATCGGCCTGGGCCTGGTCAACGAGTCGTTGAGCGAGGCCGAGCGCCAACAGCGCATCAGCGATTTTATCGAGCTGGTCGGCCTCACCGATTTCACCCGCGCCTACCCGCACCAATTGTCTGGCGGCATGGCGCAACGGGTGGCGATCGCCCGTGGCCTGGTGGCCAGCCCGCGCATCCTGCTGCTGGACGAGCCCTTCGGCGCCCTCGACGCCCTGACTCGCCAGCAGATGCAGGATGAGCTGCTGGCGATCCGGGCCCGCGCGAAGATCACCACCGTGCTGGTGACCCACGATGTAGAAGAGGCGATTTTCCTCGCCGACCGTGTGGTGGTGATGGAGCCCCGGCCCGGGCGGATCAAGCAGGTGGTGGATATCGCGCTGCCCCATCCGCGCCAACGCAGCAGCTTTGACTTCCACCAACTGCGTGAAGAACTGCTGCACGAACTGATCAGCGATGACCACTACCAGCCGCCGCTGCGTGAACAGATCCGTGACCTGCCCCTGGCCTTTATTGCCTGCTGATTGAGGAGTGTCTTGATGCCGCAACGTCCCAACTTTCTAGTGATCCTGGCCGATGACATGGGCTTCTCCGACCTCGGAGCCTTTGGTGGGGAAATCTCCACGCCGCACCTGGACGCCCTGGCGCTCAACGGCCTGCGCCTGACCGACTTTCACACTGCGCCCACCTGCTCGCCGACCCGTTCGATGCTGCTCACCGGCACCGATCACCATATCGCCGGGATCGGCACCATGGCCGAGGCACTGACCCCGGAGCTGATCGGCAAGCCGGGCTATGAAGGCTACCTCAACGACAAAGTGGTGGCCCTGCCCGAACTGCTGCGCGAGGCCGGTTACCAGACCTTGATGAGCGGCAAATGGCACCTGGGGCTGACGGCTGAACTGGCGCCCCACGCCCGTGGTTTCGAGCGCTCGTTCTCGCTGTTGCCGGGGGCGGCCAACCACTATGGTTTCGAGCCGCCCTACGACGCCAGCACGCCCGGGCTGCTCAAATCCACCCCGGCGCTGTACATCGAGGACGACACCTTCGTCGAGCAATTGCCCGAAGGTTTCTATTCCTCCGATGCCTTCGGCGACAAGCTGCTGCAGTACCTCAAGGAACGCGACCAGGCCCGGCCATTTTTCGCCTACCTGCCGTTTTCCGCCCCGCACTGGCCGTTGCAGGCGCCGGTAGAAATCGTCGACAAATACCGTGGCCGCTACGACGCCGGCCCCGAGGTGCTGCGTCTGGAGCGCCTGGAAAAACTCAAGGCCCTGGGGCTGATCGATGCCGACGTCGAGCCCCATCCGCTGATCGAGCTGAACACCCAATGGGCGGCGTTGAGCGATGCGCAGCGCCAGGTCTCGGCGCGGGCCATGGAAGTGTATGCGGCGATGGTCGAGCGCATGGACTGGAACATTGGCCGGGTAGTGGAGTACTTGCGCCAGCAGGGGCAACTGGACAATACCTTTATCCTGTTCATGTCCGACAACGGTGCCGAGGGCGCGCTGCTGGAAGCCTTCCCCAAGTTCGGCCCCGAGCTTCTGACCTACCTCAACCAGCACTACGACAACAGCCTGGGCAATATCGGCCGCGCCAACTCCTATGTCTGGTATGGGCCGTCGTGGGCCCAGGTAGCGACGGCGCCGTCACGCCTGTTCAAGGCCTTCACCACCGAAGGCGGGATCCGCGTGCCGGCGCTGGTGCATTACCCGCAGTTGGCACTCAAGGGGCGGATCAGCCATGGCTTTGGCACGGTGATGGACATCACCCCGACCATTCTCGACCTGGCCGGCGTGCGCCACCCCGGCAAACAGTGGCGTGGCAAGCCGATTGCGCCGCTGCGGGGCAAGTCGTGGCTGGGCTTTTTGTCTGGGGAAACCGCGCAGGTGCACGACGAACACACCGTCACCGGCTGGGAGCTGTTCGGGCGCCGGGCGATTCGCCAGGGGCAATGGAAGGCGGTGTACATTCCCGGCCCCGTGGGGCCGGCGACCTGGCAGTTGTATGACCTGGGGCAGGATCCCGGGGAGATCCATGACCTGGCGTTGAGCCAGCCGGAGAAACTGGCGACCTTGATTGGGCACTGGCAACAGTATGTGGAGGAGACGGGGGTGGTGCTCAGTGCTTCGCCGTTTCAGCCGGACTGAGGTTTTGTAGTGCCTGGTAGGGCCCCTTCGCGAGCAAGCCCGCTCCCACATTCGACCGAGTACATTCTTTGGAATGCGATCGAATGTGGGAGCGGGCTTGCTCGCGAAGGGGCCCTAACAGACACCGCCTACCCCTGCGCCATCTCCCGCAACCGCCCAACATCAAGTATCTCAATCTCCCCATACCCCAACCGCACAACCCCCTGCTCTTGCAGCTCCTTGAGCAGCACATTGGTCGTCTGGCGCGACACCCCCAGCATCGCCGCCAAATCCTCCTGGGCCAGTTGCACCACGCGCCGCGAGCCATCGATCTCGCCATAACCCTCGGCGATCATCCACAGCCGATGGGCCACCCGCACTGACGCGGGGGCCAGGCTCAACTGCTCGATATTGATAAAGGTCAGCCGCAACTTCTGGCTCATCAGCAAGGCCATGTCCCGCCAATAGGCCGGGTTTTGCGCAAACAGTTGCAGCATCGCCGACTGCGGTACCTGCAACAGCGTACAAGGCCCGACCGCACACGCGTCGTGGGTGCGTGGCAGGCCGTCGAACACGGCGATTTCACCGAACCAGAAAGGCGCCTGCGCCAGGCTCAACAACGCCTCCTTGCCCTGCTCATTCACCGCGCTGATACGCAGGCTGCCATCGAGCACCGCATACAAGCCACACGGCGGATCACCGCGCTTGAACAGCACCTGCCCCGCCGTCAGCTGCCGCACGCGGGCATGGGCCAGCAGACTATGCTGCAAGGGAGCGGGCAGATGACGGTACCAGTGGCCGCTGGACAGCCGCCCATGCCAAAACTCTGCGTCCATGAGAACTCCAAAGATTGTCGCCCAGTTGACAGTTTGTCGCAGTCCTACAGGGCATGATCAAGCATCCTACAGGAGGAATAACAATGAAAAGCCTCGTCGACCATCTGAGCCAATACGCCGCCTACCACCGCGACCCACGCAACATCGCCAGCCACTTTATCGGCATCCCCATGATCGTCGTGGCTGTCGCCGTGCTGCTGTCACGCCCCGAATGGACGGTGGCCGGCCTGTGGCTGTCGCCGGCGGTGCTGCTGGCGTTGTTTTCTGCGGGGTTCTACCTGCGCCTGGAACTGGCGCTTGGGGTGTTGATGAGCGTGCTGATGGGCCTGTCGGTATGGGCCGGGCATGTACTGGCGGCGCAAAGCACGCTGGTGTGGCTCAGCAGCGGCATCGGCCTGTTTGTGGTGGGCTGGGTGATCCAGTTTGTCGGCCATTACTACGAAGGACGCAAACCGGCCTTTGTCGATGACGTGTCCGGGTTGATCGTCGGGCCGTTATTTGTGGTGGCGGAGTTGGCGTTTCTGGTGGGGTTGCGGCATGAGCTCAAGCGGCAGATTGAGGAGCGCTCGGGGCCGGTGGTCGTGCGTCACAAGAACGCCACGATCTGAGAAGCACCGGTAATCCAAATGTGGGAGCGGGCTTGCTCGCGAAAGCAGTGATTCAGTCGGTACATCCAGTGACTGACCCTGCGCTTTCGCGAGCAAGCCCGCTCCCACAGGTTTTTTGCAATCTTTTTAAGCCTTTTGCCAAACCTTGGGCTTGAAGAACAACGTCGCGCCCCGCGCCAGCCCGGTCAGGCTGTCGTGATCCTTCACCACTTCGGCTTCGATCAGTTCGCTCTGGCCTTCGACCTTCAGTGTGATGCGCGTGGTGGCGCCCAGGGGGCGGATGTCGCGCACTTGCGCGGCGTGGTAGTCTTCCAGTTCATGGCGTGACAACGACACCTCGTGCGGGCGGAACAGCACGTGCTGGTCTTCGCCCAGGTGCAGGCGGTTGGAGTCGCCCAGGAAGTGGTAGACGAAATCGCTGGCCGGGTTTTCGTAGACGTCACCCGGTGAGCCGATCTGCTCGATCACGCCCTTGTTCATCACCACGATCCGGTCGGCGACTTCCATGGCTTCTTCCTGGTCGTGGGTCACGAATACCGAGGTCAGGTTGATGTCCTCGTGCAGCCGCGCCAACCAACGACGCAGCTCCTTGCGCACCTTGGCATCCAGGGCGCCGAACGGCTCGTCGAGCAGCAGCACCTTGGGCTCCACCGCCAGGGCGCGGGCCAGGGCAATACGCTGGCGCTGGCCGCCGGAGAGTTGTTCCGGGTAGCGATCCGACAACCAGTCCAGTTGCACCATGTTCAGCAGCTCGTGGACCTTGGCCGCGATCTGGGTTTCGTTCGGGCGCTGGTTCTTGGGTTTCATGCGCAGGCCGAATGCGACGTTGTCGAATACGGTCATGTGGCGGAACAGCGCGTAGTGCTGGAACACAAAACCGACGTTGCGATCACGCACATCGTGGCCGGACACGTCTTCGCCGTGGAACACGATGCTGCCGGCGTCCGGGGTTTCCAGGCCGGCAATGATGCGCAGCAAGGTGGTCTTGCCGCAGCCGGATGGGCCAAGCAACGCCACCAGCTCGCCACTCTGGATATCCAGGTTGATGCTGTCCAGGGCCTTGAAGGCATTGAAGTTCTTGCTGACGTTACGGACTTCGATCGACATGACTTATTCCTCAGCCGCACCGGCGCGCAGGCGGTTAATTCGGTTCTCGCTCCACTGCTTGAGCAGCAGGATGAAGAGCGCCAGGATCAGCAACAGACTCGCCACCGCAAACGCGGCAACGTGGTTGTATTCGTTGTAGAGAATCTCGACGTGCAGCGGCAAGGTGTTGGTCACTCCGCGAATGTGGCCGGACACCACCGACACCGCGCCGAACTCACCCATCGCCCGCGCGGTACACAGCACCACGCCGTAGATCAGGCCCCACTTGATGTTCGGCACAGTCACATGCCAGAACATCTGCCAGCCATTGGCGCCCAGCAGGCGCGCCGCTTCTTCTTCCTGGGTGCCCTGCTCCTGCATCAGCGGGATCAGCTCACGGGCCACGAAGGGCACGGTGACGAAGATCGTCGCCAGCACGATGCCCGGCAAGGCGAAGACGATCTGGATATCGTGATCCTGCAGCCAGGGCCCGAAGAACCCCTGGGCACCGAACATCAACACGTAGACCAGACCGGCAATCACCGGCGAGACCGAGAACGGCAGGTCGATCAGCGTCACCAGCATGCTCTTGCCACGGAACGAGTACTTGCTCACGCACCAGGCCGCACTGACGCCGAATACCAGGTTCAGCGGTACCGAGATCAGCACCGCAATCACCGTCAGCTTCAAGGCCGACAGTGCGTCCGGCTCGAAGATCGCGGCGAAGAACGCGCCGAGGCCAAGCTTGAGGCCCTGGGACACCACGATAAACAGCGGCAACAACAAAAACAGGGCGAAGATCAGCCAGCCGAGGCCGATCAGGATACGTCGCGACACCGCACTGCCACGACGGGCTGCGTTGGCCGAAGACGCGGCGGAAATAGACGATTGGGACATGTTCCGCGCCTCCTTATGGACGTTCGATGCGCCGCTGCAACAAGTTGATCAGCAGCAGCAGGACAAAGGAAACCACCAGCATCAGCACGCCGATGGAGGTAGCGCCGGTGTAGTCGTATTGGTCGAGCTTGACCATGATCAGCAACGGCAGGATTTCGGTTTTCATCGGCATGTTGCCGGCGATGAAAATCACCGAACCGTACTCGCCCACACCTCGGGCAAACGCCAGGGCAAACCCGGTCAGCCAGGCCGGCAGCAGCGCCGGCACGAGGATGTAGCGGAACACCTGCCAGGGCTTGGCACCCAGGCAGGCCGCGGCTTCTTCGATTTCCCGGGGGATATCGGCCAAGACCGGCTGCACGGTACGTACCACGAAGGGCAAGGTGACGAAGGTCAGGGCCAGGGTGATACCCAGCGGGGTGTAGGCGATCTTGAAGCCCATGTCGGTGGCGAACTGCCCAACCAGGCCAGACGGCGCGTACAGCGCGGTCAGCGCAATACCGGCCACGGCGGTGGGCAGGGCGAACGGCAGGTCGATCATCGCGTCGATAATCTTGCGCCCGGGGAAGGTGTAGCGCACCAGCACCCAGGCCAGTAGCGTACCGATCACGCCATTGATCAGCGCGGCGTACAGGGCCGTGCTGAAGCTCAACTTCAACGCCGCCCACACGCGCGGCGCCGAGATGATGGCCCAGAACTGATCCCAGGTGAGTTGAGCGGCGTGGACGAACATGGCCGCCAGCGGTATGAGCACAATCAGGCTGAGGTACACCAAGGTGTAGCCCAGCGTCAGCCCGAAGCCGGGTATGACGGGGGAGATACGACGCGACATAAAAGTCCTTGGTTAACAGTTAGATACCCTTGTGGGAACGAGCTTATGTGGGAGCGGGCTTGCTCGCGAAAGCGGCGTATCAGTCAAGAGGTGTATCGACTGACGGACCGCTTTCGCGAGCAAGCCCGCTCCCACACAAGCCGCATTCCACAGGGAGGCCGTGTTGCTTACTGCGCCGTGTAGATCTGGTCGAACACGCCACCGTCATTGAAGAATTTCGGTTGGGCAGTTTTCCAGCCGCCGAAGTCTTTGTCGATAGTCACCAGCTCCAGTTTCGGGAACTGCTGGGCGTATTTGGCGGCCACATCCTTGTCACGCGGGCGGTAGAAGTTCTTCGCCGCGATCTCCTGGCCAGCCGGGCTGTACAGGTGGTTGAGGTACGCCGTGGCGATTTCGGTGTTGCCCTTTTTCTCGGCGTTCTTGTCGACCACGGCCACGGGTGGCTCGGCGAGGATCGACAGGGACGGCACGATGATGTCGAACTTGTCGGCACCGCCATCTTCCTTGAGGGCCAGGAACGCTTCGTTTTCCCAGGCCAGCAACACATCACCCTGACCGTTGTTGACGAAGGTGATGGTCGAACCGCGTGCACCGGTGTCGAGGATCGGCACGTGCTTGAACAGCTCTTTCACGTATTCCTGGGCCTTGGCTTCGCTGCCACCGGCCTTGAGGCCATAGGCCCAGGCGGCGAGGAAGTTCCAGCGGGCACCGCCGGAGGTTTTCGGGTTCGGCGTAATCACCGACACGTCGTTCTTGATCAGGTCGCCCCAGTCCTTGATGCCCTTGGGGTTGCCCTTGCGCACCAGGAACACGATGGTCGAGGTGTAAGGCGTGCTGGCTTCAGGCAAGCGCGTCTGCCAGTTCTCAGGCAGGGTCTTGCCCAGCTTGGCGATTTCGTCGATGTCGCCGGCCAGGGCCAGGGTCACCACGTCGGCGCGCAGGCCGTCGATCACCGCCCGGCCCTGTTTGCCCGAACCACCGTGGGACTGTTGGATCTTCACGTTGTCGCCAGGGTGCGCCTTCTTCCAGAAGCTGGTGAATTCGGCGTTGTAGTCCTGGTACAGCTCACGGGTCGGATCGTAGGAAACGTTGAGCAGCTCGTAATCCTTGGCCACTGCGGAACCGGCAAACACGGCGCTGGCCAAGGCGGCCAGGGCATAGCGGCGAATCGACGACATAGACAAGCTCCTGAAATTCTTGGGTGTTGGCTTTTCTTATTAGTACGGGTCCCGCAATCGAAGCGCCGTGTTGCTTCAGCTCGGTTTGTTGCCCGGGCTCTGCAAGCGGAATTTCTCTTTGCGCTCGATCTGCACCACTTGGGCGTTGTGTACGGTGATTTCCACTGCGCCGAAACGCAGGTCACGCAATGCGCTTTGGATCTCGCGCAAAATGGCTGCTTCGTCCTGGCCGTCAACGCTGCGTAGAGATGCGCTCATGGTCGTGCTCCTGAAATGAGAAGTGCCTGGCAGTGGCGGCACTGCTTGCGGCGTGAGAGCGATAGTAGATAAGCGCGGATATTCTTAAAAATACTATTTAAGAATGTTTATATAACCAGAAAGAATTTTCAGGCAGGGCATGACGTTACACAGAGTGGAGATCCAAATGTGGGAGCGGGCTTGCTCGCGAATGCGGTGTGCCAGTCACCGAATTTGCTGGCTGACACACCGCATTCGCGAGCAAGCCCGCTCCCACATTTACTGTATTTCAACCCCGGATAGAGGTCAGCGGATGGCGGGGATCCTGGCCCAATCAATGTCAGCCGCCAGCATCGGCCGACCAAACCAGTAGCCTTGGCCGAGGTCGCACTGGTGATTCAGAAGGAACCGCGCCTGTTCCATCTGCTCGATGCCTTCGGCCTGCACTTGCATGCCCATGCTCTGCGCCAAGGCAATGACCACCCGCACAATCGCCGCATCATCCTCATCCCACGGCAGACCGGCGACGAAACCCTGGTCGATTTTCAACTTCTGTACCGGCAACCGCTTGAGGCGCAGCAGTGACGAATAGCCGGTACCAAAATCATCGATGGCCAGGCTCAGGCCCAGCTCGCGCAGGCGGTGCAGCTGTTCCAGGGCCACTTCCGGGTCATCCATCACCGCGCTTTCGGTGACTTCCAGCTCCAGCTTCGCCGGGTCCAGGCCGGTGTCGTGCAGCACCTTGGCTACCTGCTCGTACAGTTCGCGGCGGGCAAACAGGCGGCTGGAAACATTCACCGCGAGGAACGACAGAGTTTTGCCTTCATCCAACCATTGGCACATCTGACGACAGGCCTGGTCCATGACCCAGGCATCGATCTCGGCGATCAACCCGGTGCGTTCGGCGATCGGGATAAATTCCGCAGGCGGCACCAGGCCACGCTGCGGGTGCTGCCAGCGCACCAGGGCTTCCACGCCAATCATCTGGCTGGTTTGCAGGTCGTGAACCGGCTGGTAGTAGACCCGCAGCTCCTGCTGGTCGAGGGCGCGGCGCAGCTCGTTGCCGACCTCGATCCGGTTCTGCGCGTGGGCGGTCAGTTCCTCGGTGTACAAGGCGAAGCCTTCACGCCCGGAGCTCTTGGCCTTGAACAAAGCGGAGTCAGCGTTGCGCAGCAGTTGTTCGGCACTCAAGGCGTCGCTGGGGAACAGGCTGATGCCAATACTGACGCTGACAAACAATTGGTGACCGTCGAACACAAACGGCAGCTTCATGCTGTCGATAATCCGCTGGGCCAGGGCCGCCGCCTGGACCACCTGTGGACAACTTTCCGCCAGCACCGCGAACTCATCGCCGCCCAGGCGCGCCAGGGTCACGCCGGGGCCGAACAGACCCTGCAGGCGCTCGCCCACGGCCTTGAGCAACTGGTCGCCGACATTGTGGCCAAGGCTGTCGTTGATGATTTTGAAATGGTCCAGATCGAGCATCAGCAGCGCGCAGCCACGCTTGTGGATCTGCGCCGAGGCCAGCGCCTGTTCGGCGCGGTCGGTAAACAGCAGGCGGTTGGGCAGGTCGGTCAATGGGTCGTGGTGAGCCAGGTGGGCCAGTTCACGCTCGGAATGCTTGATGGCGCTGATGTCGGAAAACACCGCCACATAGTGGCTGATCTGACCCTGCTCATCATGGATGACGCGGATGGTTTGCCACTGTGGATAGATTTCCCCGCTTTTACGGCGATTCCAGATCTCGCCGCTCCATTCCCCATCCTGGTTAAGCGTGCGAAACATTTGCTCATAAAACGCCGGCGAATGACGACCGGACTTGAACAGGCTCGGTTGGCGGCCCATCACATCGTCCACCTGGTAACCGGTGATTTCGATAAAGGCGCGATTGACGTGAACAATCCGCCCCCGGGCGTCGGTGACCAGCACCCCTTCGCGGGTGCAATCGAACACCGCTGCCGCCTGGCGCAGGCGCTCGCGGTTTTCCTTCAGCGGTTGCTGGATCCGGTGGGTGTGGGCGCTGCGGGCGCATAACAGGAAGATAAACAGGGCGCTGAGAGTCACCCACAGGTAGCCGCGCAGCATCTGCCAGTGAACCATTTCGCTGGGTTCATCAATGAAATTGATAAATACCTGCTGACTGAGCTGAATCCACAAGACGGAAATCAGCAAATACACCAGCCCTGCACGTAGGGCACCTCGGTATGAAAGCAGCATATGGCCAGTAATCCTTACTAAAAAACAGAATCGCCCTACAGAGGTTGCGGATTATAGAATAAGTAACATCCCGTCACTCCTATTCAAAAGGGCGACTGGTTTTATCTGTTGGCTTAGTGATAATGCGTGAGCTGTTCTTTTCTTTATCTGAGGGCCATACAGCCTATGTGGTACAACGGTTTTCTTGACTTGTCAGCCTGGCAACTGGTGGCAGTCACTCTGTTGATGACCCACGTGACCATTATCGGTGTCACGGTCTATCTGCACCGCTATTCAGCCCACCGCTCCCTGGAGCTCAATGCTGGCCTGAAACACTTCTTCCGTTTCTGGCTGTGGTTGACCACGGCGCAGAACACCCGCGAGTGGACCGCCATCCACCGCAAGCACCACGCCAAATGCGAAACCGTCGACGATCCCCATAGTCCGGTGATCAAGGGCCTGTCCACGGTCCTGCGCAAAGGGGCCGAGCTGTACCGCGCCGAGGCCGAAAACCCCGAGACCCTGCGCATTTACGGCAAGAACTGCCCGGACGACTGGATCGAACGCAAACTCTACACCCGTTATCCGCTGCTGGGCGTGGCCCTGATGGGCGTCATCGACGTGCTGCTGTTCGGTACCATCGGCATCACCATCTGGGCGATCCAGATGATGTGGATCCCGTTCTGGGCCGCCGGTGTGATCAACGGCCTGGGCCATGCCATCGGCTATCGCAACTTCGAATGCCGCGACGCGGCGACCAACCTGGTGCCGTGGGGCATCATCGTCGGTGGCGAAGAGCTGCATAACAACCATCACACCTACCCCAACTCCGCCAAGCTGTCGGTGAAGAAGTGGGAATTCGACCTGGGCTGGGCCTGGATCAAAGTGTTCAGCTTCCTGCGCCTGGCCAAGGTTCAGCGGGTCGCGCCGATTGCCCACCGGGTTGAAGGCAAAGGCCACCTGGACATGGACACCGCCATGGCAATCCTCAACAACCGCTTCCAGATCATGGCCCAGTACCGCAAGTTGGTGATCGCGCCGCTGGTCAAGCAGGAACTGGAAAAGGTCGATCATTCGGTACGCCACCAGTTCCACCGCGCCAAGCGCCTGCTGTCGCGCGAGACCAGCTTGCTGGATGAGCGCCATCACCTGCGCATCCAGAGCATGCTGGAACACAGCCAGGCCTTGAAAGTGATCTACGAAAAGCGCCTGGCGCTGCAACAGATCTGGCTCAAGACCAGCAGCAACGGGCATGACATGCTTGCGGCCATCAAGGAATGGGTACACGAGGCCGAGGCCAGCGGGATCCAGTCCCTGCGCGACTTTGCCCACCAGCTGAAAACCTACTCCCTGCGGCCCGCGACCGCCTAAGCGTTGCAGGAGCCGGAAGGACGTCCAGTCCTTACCGGCTCCACATTTTTTTGGCGCCATTTCACAGTCGCCGAATATTCCGTCTCAATCGCGACTGATAACGGAACTTAGCTGCAATTCCTCTCTCTCAAACAACACTTCGCCATCTTGGCGGGCTTCGTTTTGACTGCTGTTCGATGCTGCGGCATGTCCAGAGAGAATTGTGCCGATGGTCCACGAAACGGACTCCCCAACCCCGACCACCCCTGACTCGACGGATACCTCACGGCCGGCGGCTGTCAGCACCTGGCTGGCGTTGATGCATGCTCAGGGCGAGGTGGAGCGCCTGAGCGAGCGCGAACAGTTGCTGAGCTCGCTGCTGATCAGCGTCAACGCCGTGCTCTGGGCCATCGAGTGGGAAACCCGGCGCGTGCTGTACGTAAGCCCCGCCTATGAGCGCATCTTCGGGCGCTCGGCCAGCCTGCTGTTGGCCGAACACCGTGGCTGGCGCGACAGCATCCACCCCGAAGACCAGCAATACGCCGAGCAAAGCCTGGCCCAGGTACTGGAGCTGGGTGCGGTCGAGGATCGCCAGTACCGCATCATCACCGCAGACGGGCAGATCCGCTGGCTCAGCGACAAGTGCTTTACCAACCAGCAAGCCACGCCGGGCAAACCGCTGATTGTGGTGGGCATCGCCGAAGACATCACCGAAAAAAAGCACCTGGAACTCGAACTGCAACGCCTGGCCACCACCGACGTGCTGACCCGCAGCAGCAACCGTCGGCACTTCTTTGAATGCGCCCATCACGAATTCGAACGGGCCAGCGCCCAAGGCCTGCCCCTGGCCTTCCTGCTGTTGGACATCGACAACTTCAAGACCATCAACGACACCTACGGCCACCTGGAGGGCGATCAGGTGTTGCTGCGCATCGCCGAGAGCGGCCGTGGGGTACTGCGCCGTGGCGACCTGTTCGGGCGCATTGGCGGCGAAGAATTTGCTGCGGTGCTACCGGGATGCGCGCCGGAACGGGCCATGCAAGTCGCCGAACGCCTGGGGCAAGAAGTGCGGCAACTGGACTTCAGCCATGAAGGCCACCCCTACAGCGTGACCGTCAGCCAGGGCCTGGCCAGCCTCACCGCCGAAGATGCAACCCTGGACAGCCTGTACGCCCGGGCCGATGCCGCGATGTATGAAGCCAAGCGCCAGGGCAAGAACCGGGTAATTACCGGCTGAAGTCGCCGAAGATGGCCAAATAAAGCCCCCCACAAGGCATCTCGGCCAGACAAGAAACCTGGGGACACCACAGGAGCTGGCTTGCCTGCGATGGCGGTGTATCAGCCAGCCGTGCAGTGCCTGGACCACCGCCATCGCGGGCAAGCCCGCTCCCACAGGGGCGATACATTCAGTACTGTGGCCGCCTGGCATCGCGCCTACACAGGCTTGCGGATGCGCATCAGCTCCGAAACCCCGACCTTGAGCAGCCGCGCCGTCTTGCCCTTGGCCAGCGCCTCGACACCTTCATGCTCGCTCAGCCCTGCCAGTTGCGCCGCCATGTTCATCACCAGCGCCTCCCGGGAATACACCCCGCCTTCCAGGGAGTAGATCGCCGCGATCAGTTGGCGCAGTTCCAGGGGCAAGCGCCAGCGCGTGCGCAGGGCCGAGCCGTAGCTGGCGCCATAGGTGGACAACGACTCGCCAATCAACTCATCGTCCAGTTCACCGCCGCCCTGGCGCCACTCCTGCAAGCTGCGCAGCAGCGCCAGGTCGCCCAGGCGGTGGAGAATACCGGCGCTGTAGCAGCGCTCGTGGTCAAGGTCGAGCATGCGCGCCAAGGAGCGCCCGTATTGCGCAGTCTGCTGGGACAGTTGCCACTGGCGCTCGGCGTATTCCATCAGGCCGGGATCGCTAAGGATCACGTTGTGTTTGAGGGCCAGGCCAAGGATCAGGTTCATACTCTGCCCGGCTGCCAGCTTGTGCAGGGCCATCGACAGCGTCTGCACCGGCGTGCCGTGCTGCCCGGCGCTGTTGGCGGCGGCAATCAGCACGGCCGTGATCTGTGGATCGGTTTTTACCTGCTCTTCCAGTTGCTTGAGATCCAGCCCTTGCGGCGCCAGGCTGCGTTGCACGGCGGCCTTGACGTCAACCCGCAACGGCGCGCCGTCCGACAGCTCGCGGCGCCGCTCCAGGAACACCGGCAAGGTCATGCCCGCCGCCAGGGCCGGGACCTCGCAATACACCGTTTCGCCTTCATTGAGCAGCAGGTCCTGCAGGCGTTGTGTAAGGCCTTCCATGTTCAAGGGTTTGGTCAGGTAAGCAGTCGGGGCCAACGGCAACGCTTCGCGCACGCTGGCGCCGTCATTGCGCGTGCTCAACAGGATAAACGGCAAGGCTGGCACCCGCCGACGCTGACGCACACTGCGCAACAGGCTCAGGCCGTCAACGCCCGGCAGCTCCCAATCGGCAATGATCAAATCGTAGGGTTTGTCTCGCAGCAACTCGGCGGCTTGCTGCCCGTCGGCGCACACATCCAGCCGCGCGTCGCAGCGCACATTCAACAACACCTGCTTGAGCAGATCCCGCGACCAAGGGTCGGTCTCGGCAATCAGCACACGGGGTACGGCAGGTAAATCAACAGCAGTCATGCAGCACGCTCCATCGGCAATCCTTGCACCTTAGACAAAGCAAGCGCCCGCGTACAATGAACAAGGCCTGAATCGGTGCACAACCCACAAAAAAACCCCGCCGAAGCGGGGTTTTCCTGTCGATCGGGTCAGCCTGCGTTTACAGCTCGCAGAAGCACTCTTCGATGATCGCCAAACCTTTGTCCAACTGCTCGTCCGGCGAGGTCAGCGGGACCAGTACGCGCAACACGTTGCCGTAGGTGCCGCACGACAGCAGGATCAGGCCCTTGTCACGCGCCTTGGCCACGACGGAGGCTACCGCCGCAGCGTTCGGCTTGTGGCTGTCGCCATCTTCGAACAGCTCGACCGCGATCATCGCGCCCAGGGCACGCACTTCACCGATTACCGGATACTTGGCCTGGATGGCTTTCAGGCCGGTGACCAGACGCTCGCCAACAGCCTTGCAGCGGTCCAGCAGGTGCTCTTCTTCGAACACTTCCATCACGGCCAGGGCCGCGGCGCAAGCGATCGGGCTACCGGCATAGGTGCCGCCCAGGCCGCCCGGGGCGATGGCGTCCATGTATTCGGCCTTGCCGCACACACCGGCCAGCGGGAAGCCGCCAGCGATGGATTTGGCGAAGGTGGTCAGGTCGGCGGCTACGCCCATCTGCTCCATGGCGAAGAAGGTCCCGGTACGGCCGGCACCGGTTTGCACTTCGTCGGCGATCAGCAGGATGCCGTGCTTGTCGCACAGTTCGCGCAGGCGTTTCATGAAGGCTTTAGGCGCGACGTAGAAACCGCCTTCGCCCTGCACCGGCTCGATGATGATGGCCGCGATATCACGCGGCTCGGCATCGTTCTTGAAAATGCGTTCGATGCTGGCGATGGAATCGTCGATGCTCACGCCGTGCAGCTCGTTCGGGTACAGCGCACGGAAGATGCCGCCTGGCATCAGGCCCATGCCCGCGGAGTACGGCACGACCTTGCCGGTCAGGCCCAGGGTCATCATGGTGCGGCCGTGGTATGCGCCAGTGAAGGCGATCACGCCGGCACGGCCAGTCGCGGCACGGGCGATTTTCACCGCGTTTTCAACGGCTTCGGAACCGGTGGTGACCAGCAGGGTTTTCTTGGCGAAATCACCTGGGACCTTGGCGTTGATTTTTTCGCACAGCTCCACGTAAGGCTCGTAGGCCAGGACCTGGAAGCAGGTGTGGGTCAGCTTGTTCAGTTGCTCGGTCACGGCCGCGATGATTTTCGGGTGCAGGTGACCGGTGTTCAGTACGGCGATGCCACCGGCGAAGTCGATGAACTCGCGACCTTCTACGTCGGTTACCGTGGCGTTCTTCGCGGATTCGGCGAAGATCGGGTGAATCTGGCCAACACCGCGCGGTACAGCGGCTTCGCGGCGTTTCATCAAGGAAGCGTTGGTCTTGTTGCTCATAAATTCCTCATTCGCCACTCATCGGGTGGCGCGGTCCAAGGATTACGTGGCGGGGAGGCAACTACGCCAGCATGCGATGATCGACTGCCACAGCTTTCCCGGCCACTTCGAATAACGGTGTGAAACACGCAAAGGACAGCGCTCTCGTGCCCTTTGCGTTTGCAGCGATACCTTGCCGGTTAGATGCCCAGGCAGAGGTATTTGATTTCCAGGTAATCCTCGATCCCGTACTTGGAACCTTCACGGCCCAGGCCCGAAGCCTTGATCCCGCCGAACGGTGCCACTTCGTTGGAGATCAGCCCGGTGTTGACGCCGACCATACCGTATTCCAGGGCCTCGGCCACACGGAACACACGGCCCAGGTCGCGGGCATAGAAGTAGGACGCCAGGCCGAACTCGGTGTCGTTGGACATGGCGATCACTTCGGCTTCGTCTTTGAAGCGGAACAGCGGCGCCAGCGGGCCGAAGGTTTCTTCCTTCGCCACGGCGGCGTTTTTCGGCACGTTGGTGAGGATGGTCGGCTCGAAGAAATTGCCTTCCATGACCTTACCGCCAGCCAGCAACGTCGCGCCTTTGCTCAGGGCATCGGCGATGTGTTCCTGGACCTTGGCCACGGCTTTTTCATCGATCAGGGGACCGGTGGTGGTGCCGTCTTCCAGACCGTTGCCGATCTTCAACTTGGCCACGGCCGCTTTCAGTTTTTCAGCGAACGCGTCATACACCGAGTCCTGGATATACAGGCGGTTGGCGCATACACAGGTCTGACCGTTGTTACGGTACTTGGAGATGATCGCGCCTTCGACGGCCTTATCCAGATCGGCGTCGTCGAACACGATGAACGGCGCGTTGCCGCCCAGCTCCAGGGAAACTTTCTTGATGTCCTTGGCGCATTCGGCCATCAACTGGCGACCGATTTCGGTCGAGCCGGTGAAGGACAATTTACGCACGATAGGGTTGCTGGTCAGCTCGCTGCCGATATCACCGGCGCTGCCGGAAACCACACTGAACACGCCGTTGGGGATGCCGGCACGCTGGGCCAGCTCCGCCAGGGCGAACGCCGAAAACGGGGTTTGCGACGCAGGCTTGAGGACCATGGTGCAACCGGCGGCCAGGGCCGGGCCGGCTTTACGGGTGATCATCGCGGCCGGGAAGTTCCACGGCGTGATGGCGGCGGTGACGCCGATTGGCTGCTTGATCACAATCAGGCGCTTGTCCGGCTGATGGCCAGGGATCACGTCACCGTAGACACGCTTGGCCTCTTCGGCGAACCACTCGATGAACGAAGCGGCGTAGACGATTTCGCCCTTGGCTTCGGCCAGCGGCTTGCCCTGCTCCAGGGTCATCAGGCGCGCCAGGTCATTCTGGTTCTCGATGATCAGCTCGAACCAGCGACGCAGCTTGTTCGCACGGTCCTTGGCGGTCAGTGCGCGCCAGGCCGGCAAGGCCTTGTCGGCGGCTTCGATGGCACGACGGGTTTCGGCGGCGCCCATCTTCGGCACGGTGCCCAGGATCTCGCCAGTCGCGGGGTTGTTGACCTTGATCGTTTGACCGTTGTCCGCATCGACCCAAGCGCCATCAATAAAGGCTTGCTGGCGGAACAACTGGGTGTCTTTAAGCTGCATGTCGGCTTTCCTTAACAGCACCGCGCGCGCGCGGGGCAAATTAGAGTTGTTGAAAGGCGCCTCGAAGGCTGCCGTCAGGGAAATCAGTCACTGGGCGCAAGCTGAAACATCGCGCACGGGAGACAGAGCGTTTGAAATCTCAAACGAATCCTAGGATCAATGGGGGGGCAGGGCAATAGTCTGTTCGAAAAAAAGAACGAAAACGGCGCATTAGCCGGATTATTCTGACAAGCGTACGACAACCGGATTCAACGCCAAGGGCACACACCGCCCGGTACAGAGCCTCCCTACTCCAGAATCCCACCGGCAGACGGCCAAAAACCAGCATGGACGCCCAAGGTCGACATGGGTATGATGGCGCCCGCACAAGCATCCGTAGCTCAGCTGGATAGAGTACTGCCCTCCGAAGGCAGGGGTCGTGGGTTCGAATCCCGCCGGGTGCACCAGACACAAACAAAAAGCCCCAGGTCTTGCGACCTGGGGCTTTTTTGTGGGCGTTTGTTCAGCGCTTTTGCAACGCCTCCAACCGAGCCGGCAGGTCTTCGTCGGGAAAGCGCGTGTGCAAGTCCAACAGCTTTTCATCCGCTGCTCTGCTCTCACCCGCCTCGCGCAGATGCACAATCTCCTCAAGCCCTTGCTCCAGGGACTGCGGTTTGGCGGCCATCTGCTTGCTCATTTTGGCCATGGGCTCGTCAGCAATCGCACTGGCCATCTCAGCCTGGACCGGCGCGCTGTCTGCCTGTGGCGCTATCGCCAGGCGAACCATCGGCGCGGGGGCGGCTGGAGCACTCAGTGCCTGCGGCGGCGGCGCGGCGGCGTATTCGTAGGCCTCGGGCAAGTTGAGGTCGGACACTGGTGAGCGCAGTACCACGCCAATCAACAGCGCAACCCCGGCCACGCTGGCAAACGCTATTTGCCAGCGTGGTCGCTGACAGGCTTGCAGCCAGCGTTGCCACAGGCTTGGCGCGGGCGTGGGGGCTTCGCGGCGGGCGGCGGCGAGGATGAAGGCGTCGAGGGACGCGGGTGGCTCGCTGGCGCTGTGTTGGCGAAAGTGCTGGATCAGCCCTTCGTCAGTCGGATCCTGGGGGTGTCGGGAGTCAGTCATACGGGTACCTCCTCGGCCAGCAGCCGACGCAATTTCTGCTGGGCGTAACGCAAGCGGCTTTTTACCGTTTCCAGTGGGCTGCCGGTGAGGGCGGCGATTTGCGGCAGTTCCAGCTCGCCATGCAGGCGCAGCATAAACACTTCGCGCTGGTCTTCGGGCAGGTCTTGCAACGCAGCCTCCAGGCGGCCCTGGTCGCGGCTCAGACTCAGTTGCTGCTCGGGGCCGGCGCTGTCGTCGAGCTGGGCGTGCAGTTGTTCTTCGTAACTCTCGTGCAGCGGGTTGTGGATGCCGTGCTTGCGCCAATGGTCGATCAGGCGGTTGCGGCCAATCTGGAACAACCAGGTACGAAAACTCGCCCGGCCTTGTGGCTCGGTGGTGCTGCGGATCAGGCTGAGCCAGGTGTCCTGGTAGATTTCCTCGGCCAGTTCGGCCTTGTTGCAAAGGCCGACGAGAAACCGGTAGAGGCCCTGGCGATGCCGGGCGTACAGGGTCTCGAACGCACCAGCATCACCCGTGCGGTAGCGGGCCAGCAGCGATTCGTCGCTGGGGGGGTCATCTGATACGGCCATGTTAGGTGGCGAACTCCTTTCGATGGATCAATGCAGATTACCTGTGGGAGCCGGGCTTGCCCGCTCCCACAGGGGATCTCTGTTGTGGGCAAGATCAGTGTTTGAGGCTTTGGGCCAGCTCCACCAACTGTACGAATTCATTGCGCAGTCCGTAGGGGTCATCACCACGGGCCGAGCGGGCCAGGGTGGCGGTGTCCTTCAGGCTCATGGTGCCAGTGTAGCGGCCATCGCCCTTGAGCTGTTGGGCGAAAGCGGCCACGGCGGCCGAGAAGCGCAGGTCATCGCTGGCCGGGGTGGGCTGGTTGGCGATGGGGCGTTCGATCAATTGGCTGTTACCGCCCGCAGCGGGCTTGTAGCGCACCCGTAGCATCGCCAGCTCGGCGGATTTGCCTTCAACCGCAGGCGCGGCGGCATAGCGCAAAGGCTCCAACCAGCCCTTCTCGCCCTTGGGGACGATTTCGTACAGCGCGGTCAGCGTATGTCCTGCGCCGATTTCACCGGCATCAACCTTGTCGTTGTTGAAATCCTCACGCTCCAAGGCGCGGTTTTCATAGCCCAGCAGGCGATATTCGCTGACTTGGGCCGGGTTGAATTCCACCTGCAGCTTCACATCCCGCGCCACCACGGCCAGGGTCGAGCTGAGTTGCTCCACCAGCACCTTGCGCGCTTCGCGCAGGTTGTCGATATAGGCGTAGTTGCCATCACCCGCGTCGGCCAGTTGTTCCATCAGGTGTTCGTTGTAGTTATCCACGCCAAAACCCAGGGTGGTCAGGGACACCCCACTTTTGCGTTGGTCCACGGCCATCTGCTTGAGACTGTCGAAGTCGCTGATGCCCACGTTGAAGTCACCGTCGGTGGCCAGCAGGATGCGGTTGATACCCTTGTCGATAAAGCCTTCTCGGGCCATCTGGTAGGCCAGCTCGATGCCGGACGCGCCCGCCGTCGAGCCGCCGGCGGTCAATTGGTCGATGGCGTTGCGGATTTTTGCCTTGTCACGCCCGGACGTGGGCTTGAGCACGACCCGCGATTCGCCGGCATACACCACCAAGGACACGCGGTCCTGAGCGCGCAGTTGGTCCACCAGTAGTTTGAGGGTGCTTTTGACCAGCGGCAGACCTTCGCGACGGTCCATGGAGCCGGAAACATCCACCAAAAACACCAGGTTGGCCGGCGCCAGGTCGGCCACGGCGCGGTCGGTGGCCTTGATGCCGATGCGCAACAATTTTGTGCGCGGGTTCCACGGCGTGGCGGCGAGCTCGGTGGTGACGCCAAAGGGTGAACTATCGGTGGGCAGCGGATAGGTGTACGGGAAGTAATTGACCATTTCCTCCAATCGCACAGCGCCTTCAGGCGGCAAGCGACCTTGGTTGAGGAAACGCCTGACGTTGGCATAGCTGCCAGTATCGACGTCGACGCTGAAAGTGGAAACCGGGGTCTCGGCGACGCGATGCACCGGGTTGTCCGGCAGGCTGGCGTATTGCTCGCGAGGTTCACTGCGGTAATCCATCGTTGCCATTTCTCGCACCTGCATCGGTGCCGACATCTCCATCTGTTTGACCAGGGCGCCCTGGGCCGGCGCGCTTTGCAGCTCGGCGACGGGCGCCGGGTCAACAGGCTTGGCGGCATCGGGGGACGACGATAGCCCACACCCAGCCAGCATCACCAGCAGGGTAACGGTAAAGCCTTGGGCAGCAGGACGCAGCAAAAGCAGAGAGCGGGACATGGGCTGAACCTCGTGAATGAATGATCCGTTCAACCGATCAGACGTAACCCAACCTCCCTACGGGTTAAACGCGGACTGCTCCGTGCGCTCGCTGCGTCACTTTTCGAGACACAATCCGACTGAACCTGCCATCACCATCCACCACATATCGAGGGTTCGCCTCCTTATCAGGACCGCCTGTTTCTTGAATGCTTTGGAGGCTTTTAAATCAGAGGAACCGCGATGAACTCCGTAAACAACACCCTCACACACCGATATCAGCCGCCCTCACTCGCCGAACGACCCAGCTATGCCGGGGCCGTTTCAGGCAAGCCGTCCTACTCCACGCCCACAGCCGTGCCACAACACGCGCCGTTCTCCTTGCAGAACTACGCCAACGCATCCCTTAAGGGCACACCGATGCATACAGCGGCCAGGGCCGTGGGCAGTATCCACGAAGTGACTGTCGCACGGGACTCATGGGGCTATGAACGCGTGTATTCTCGTTCGTTGGGTACCGGCTCGCTGATCAACGATGGCAACAGCGTGCTGACCAACCAACATGTGCGCGACGCGCTGGCCAGAGGCGGCAAGCTCGAACTTTGGCTGGGGTATGAACAAAACAACACCGGCCGAATGGAGGTAGAACGCAGAGTGCCGCTGGACCCCAAGCCGCTCAGTGGCGACGCCCGGTTGGACTATGCCGAGCTGCGTGTCGACTTGCCCGCAGGAGAGAAAAAAGCCTTGGTCGAGCAGTTCCCACCCCTGAAGCTGGCCTCCGGCCCCCAGGCATCGTTGGGGCAAAAGGTGTTTATGCCCAACCACGGGCAAGAGGCCCTCGGCATTTCGTTTTTAAATGCCAGGGGCCAGCCCTCCACGCTCAAGGGATACGACCAGGACGACGCTTATCAGGACACGGTCTACCATGATGCCTTCAAGGAACCCGGCACCTCCGGCTCACCGCTGATCAGCGTTGATTCGGGCGAGATCGTTGCCTTGCACTACGGTTCCATCGGCGCCAGCGTAAACGGGCAGCGCGACTCCATGGGCGCGGCCACCCGCATCGACTTGATCCAACAACACCGTCGTCGCAGGTGACGCGGTTTGCGGGTTGTCGCTGATCAGTCCGTGCCGTACTTCGGGTTACGCGGACCGTACAGAAGCCCGGTGCGTTGCCCCGCCGACAGCAGACGCGCACTGGTGATGCCGGCAATCGGGTGTGCCGCGTCGGTGGAGCTGTTGATCACTTGCTTGACCGCCGCCGTGATCAGCATGCCCACCAGGCCGCCACCGTTGTTGTTGCCTTCCTCACTGGAAGCCCGCGCCGAGCCGGTCCACAAGGTGGTGCCGGTACGCAGGTCGACCAGTTTGGCCGAGGCCGTCACCGAGGTGTCGCTGGTGACCAGCATGTACTTGGTGCCGTACTCGCTGACGGTGATGTACAGCGCCGCGTCCGCACCGAAGATCTCATGCAGCTTGCCCGGCGGCACGGCCTGGATATCGTTGGCGGTGGTCAGGCCGTTCTGGCGGAAGGTTTCGTCCACCAGGGCAATTGGCATCACGTAGTAGCCGGCTTCGGCCAACGGGTAAGTCACCTGCGATACCAGGCTGTAGGACGCCTGCACTTCAGGGGATTCGTTGATCGGTGGCAACACCAGAATCGACTTCGGCCGCGCCTGCTTGTACGCCGAGTAATCGACGGTCTTGGGCGCCGCGCAACCGCCCAGCAAAGCCAGGGCCAGCAAGGCGCCGGTGATTTTCAGCAGGCTCATTTGACGTCTCCGGCCTTGGCGTTCTTCAGCAAAAAGTCCATGTAGGCAGCCGACTCAGGGAACAGCGCCTTCTCAGTGCGAAACTGCTGCACCATCTGGTCATCCTTGCCCATGCTCAGGTAAAGCATGCCCAAGTGCGCGTGGTAGCCCGGCGGGGCCTGGCGGCCACTGGCGTTGATCTTTTGCAGGTCGCGTTCCAGCGCTTCGACCTGGGCTTCCTTGGGCTCACCCTTGAAGTACTCGTAAACCTGTAGCTGGTAGCTTTCCCATTGATACAGGGGCTTGGGTGCCGTCTGGCACCCTGCAACCAGCGCGGTTGCTGTCAGCATCAGCGCCAACTTCACTGCCTTGCTCATCCGTGTACTGCTCCTTGAAAACGACTAATCAGTTACGCGGGTTCCAGGCGCCGGCGTTGATGCCGTCAACCAGGCGATTGATCGCTTCGCGCATAGCCAGGTCCAGGACCTTGCCATTGAGGGTGGAGTCGTAGCTGGCGGTGCCGCCAAAGCCCACGACTTCGCGGTTCGACAGCGCGTACTCACCGGCGCCCTGGGTGGAATACACCACTTCGGAAGTGCTGATGTTGACGATATTCAGGTTGATCTTGGCGTAGGCCACCTGAGTCTTGCCACGGCCGAGGATGCCGAACAACTGGCGGTCGCCGGTCTCTTTGCGGCCGAACTCGGTCACATCGCCGGTCACCACATAGTCAGCGCCCTTGAGCTTCTGCGCGGTGCCTTTGATTTTCGCTTCCTGGGAGATTTCGCCCATGTTGTCGCGGTCCAGCACGCTGAAGCGGTTGGTCTGCTGCAAGTGGGTGATCAGGATGGTCTTGGCCTGGCCACCGAGGCGGTCCACGCCGTCGGAGAAGATCCCGCGCATGTAGCTGGAGCGGTTATCGAACTTGCCCACGGCAATCGGCACACGTACGCCGGAATAGGCGACGTTGGCGCTGGCGACTTTTTCGATCGGCAGTGCGCGGGAGCTTTCGGTGGCCGCGCAACCGGCCAGCGCCAGCAGCGCTGCGCCGGCAAAGCCCGACAGCAGGATGTTTGAGAGTGATTTCACAGGGTGCTCCTAAGTGAAGAAATCCGGGAGTTAGCGTGCAGGTATGGCCCGCAGGTCGTGCACGATGTAATTGCTCAAGCCTCCGGTGAAATGGCGCTCGATATTGGCGTTGCCTTCGTTGGTCAGGATCCCGCCAATGGTCTTCCATTGCTGCACCTGGCCGCCCCAGTTGTTGGGCACCAAGCCACCCCGGTCCTGGGCAAAATGCAGCACCTCGGCGTCGGCTTTCCTGACCTTGACCTTGTAGCCAAAATCGATGCTTTGCAGGATGGTGTTGTCGTCGACCACCAGGCTGGTGATGCCGCCCTTGGAATCGAGGATATGGCGCACGTAGACGATATCCACGTCCAGCAAGTAGTCAGCGGTTTGCTTGCTGCTGGCGTAGCGCTTGGCCTTGAGCAGGCGGTCGACCAGATCGACGCCCAGTTGCTCGCGGACTTTGGCGTCCGACATGAAAATCCTGCCCTGCCCCACCACTTTGACGTCGAAGGTATCGACCCAGAAGGTGGCGTTCTTGGGAATGGTCACGGGTGCTGGAGAGATGTAGTACGCAGGCTTGGAAGCACAGCCGGCCAGGAAGGACAGGGCCAGCAGTAAGGCAAAAACGCGCATCTTCGAATTCATCCCTGATAAGTGCTGCGGCATTTTACGGGGTTGAGAGCGGTTCTCAAGTTGTTTCGTCCATTCCTGTAGGAGCGAGCTTGCTCGCGAAGCACGTAAACGATAACGCGCATTTGCTGAATGAACGCGTCGTCTGGACGTTTTTCGCGAGCAAGCTCGCTCCTACAAGGACTGTTTAGAAGGCGTAACGCGCCTTGAGCATGACGCCGTCGGCATCAAACCCGCTGCGGGCCTGACGGGTGTAGCTGGCGCCGACGCTGAACGCCGAGACCTGATAGTTCACGCCCACGCTGGCTTCATAGCTGTCACGCGCTACCGATGCGCCGGTCACGCTGAACGTCGAACCACCATTCACAAAGCTGGACGTCTGCGCCACGCGATCACCCATCAGGTCGTGATAGGCCATCAAGGTCGCTTCCGGTTGCAGGCTACCGGCGCCAAGGGGCAGGTTGCCCGCCACGCGCAGGCCAGCGCCCAGTTCACCGACTTCGTAACGCTGGGAACCGGTGTTCAGTGCCGCCGAAGACCCCTTCTCATGCAGGCTGTCCATGTGCACGCTGGAGTAACGCGCCGCCACACGCGGTTCGATCAGCACGCTGTCCGACGCCTTGAAGCTGTAGCCGCCGATCACGCTGGCCGACAACGCCTGGCTGTCGTAGCTGCCCTTGGCGGTGGTGCCGGCGATGTGGCGCTTGCTGTCGTTGTCGTTGACGCCGTAGCTCAGGCTGCCATCGACAAACCAGTTTTGCAGCGACCAGTTACCGTACAGCGACAAGGCGTTGCCCTGCACTTCGGTCTTGTTGCCCAGGTCCGAATGGATGTTGGAGTTGAGGTAACTGTACGCCACACCCACACGGGTGCTGTCGTTCAAGCGCCCGTCCACGCCCACGGCCACGCCGCTGCTGTTGGCCGAGTAGCCGTTGTCGCCACCGCGACCGTCCTGGTCCATGTTGCTGCTCAGGCCTTGCACCCAAACACCGCCGCGTTCGCTGCCATCGCGTTGGCCGGCCAGGCGATTGAGGATCGCGCCGTTGATCACGGTCTGCCCGGACAAGGCCACGTCCAGCGCGCCACGGTTTACGTCCGGCTTGAGCTGTTCGCCAATTCGCGCCAGTTGCTGGGCGCTGCCGGCGTTGGCCACGGCCTGGAACACCGCGTCGTCCTGGCTCAGTTGCCCCAACACTTCGTTTTTCAGCAGGTTCACGGCGGTGACTGCCGAGGTCGTTGCCCCCACGCCGCCGAGGTCGGTTTGTACCTGCTCGTCTGGCTTGAGACCCACCACGGCCTTGACCGTCTGCGCATCGGCCGAGTAGCTGAGCACATCGAGCAACGACGAGCTGCTGGCAACCGTCAGGCCGCTGTTTTGTACGCTGCCGGCTTGCAGCAGGGTGTATTCGGTGCCGCTGGGCGCTGCGGTGAAATCACCGGGCTTGGCGCTCAAGGTCACGTTGGAGCCCTGGGCGAAATTCGCGGCGCCGCTGACCGTCAGGTAAGGCGTGGTCGGCACGACGCTGTTGGACAGGCGCATATCAATCCCGGCGCCGCTGGCCACATTCAGGTCGCCAGTGATGGTGGTGCCGGCGCCAGACAGGTTCAACGAACCCGCGTTGACCGATACCGGGCTACCAATGCGCGCGCCGGTAAAATCGGCCTGGCCGTTGATGTTCACACCCGTAACACCGAGTACATCACCCACGATTTTGCCGCCAGTCCAGTTCAGGCTCGCCAGGTTGCCGCCGTCGATGGCGGTGCCGGCGTTGCTGCGGATTTCCCCGGCTTGCTGGTTGATCTCCAGGGGCGTCAACTGGTACTGCGGGTTGATCTTGATCGCGGTCGCGTCGGCGCTGATCAGGCCACGGTTGATCAGGCCGCGCTCACCGCTCGGCGAGGTGGTGTCAAAGGTCGCGCCTTGCACGTTGAAAGCCATGGCGTTGCTGCCGTGGGCTTCGATGGTGCCGGTGTTGAGCAGGTAATCGTAAGTGCCCGCATCCAGTTGCACAGCGATCGACTGCGCACCGTTGACAGAAACCAGACCGCTGTTTTCGATACGCAGGGGGTTGGTATCGGTTTCGATCTCGATCCCCAGGGCCTCTTGACCGGTAACGCGAATGGTCCCGGAGTTGAGCAGCTTGCCACCGATGGTGACCGGCATGTTGTTGTGGGTATCGAGGATCAGGCCGTAGCCGTAGTAGGACGTGACATCCACCACGCCGCTGTTGACCACGTCGCCCGCCACGGTGGTGCCGTTGAGGTAGATACCCTCGCCATCGGACTCATCGCCGGAGCCGGGGACTTCAACCAGGGTGATATTGCCCGAGTTGATGATGCTGCCGCCCACGTTGCTGGCGCCCACTTCAAAGCCTTCAGCCCAGATCGTGTTGCTCAGGTGGATATTGCCGGCCTGGACGATATCGCCGGTGATGTTACTGCCGGTGGTGGTGAGCATCTGATCCAACGCCCCATCGACGATCAGGCCACGCACGGCTTTGCCGCCGGCATCCAGGGTGAGGTTGGCGTTGTTGCGCAGCGTGCCCTGGATATTGCTCAGGGAAACATTCACGCCATCGGCACTGGGCTGGGTCGATACGACATTGCGCGAGCCGACCAGGGTTACAGGTTCGTTGAACGTCTGGGAGGCCCATACGTTCTGCCCTGTGCTGACGTCGAACTCTACCGCGCTGACTTGTGCGGCAACGGCGCTGACCATCATGGCCAACAGGGTTTTCTGGAACTGCTTGCGCTTCATTTGAAACTCCATTTACTACGGACAACACCGCCAATGTGCCCGGCGGTTGTAGGGTGCATGATTCAGGACGCGGGGACGGGGATGCGCTGCGCGGGGTCGGTGATGTCATAGGCATGCTGCTCGCAGCCAGCGCCGACGATGACGAATTCCACCAGGTAAACCTTCTGCTTTTGTGGCTTGAACGCCGTGCTCATCGGGCCACAGGCGTAGACAATTTTTTCGGCGTAGCGGTAGTAGTTCGAGTCGTACACCCGCGACTCGCCCAACACTTCAATCGTCTGCTGCGGGTCGGCCAGCACTTCCACCTGCGGGAAGCGCTTGACCGCCGCGCTGTTGGCCACCTCGCTCATCTTGGCGATCCAGCCGAACACCTTGCCCCGGCCCGAATCCACCACCGTGCCAAGGATCTCCGGGCGCTGGTCGGCATCGCCGCCACGGCGCACGGAGAACTGCACGGGGTAGGTAAACCCGGTGGCACGCATGATCACCTTGGCGTGCTCGGCATCGGCCACGACGGTGTTCTGCTGCAACTGCACGCCATCTTTCAACAGGCTGGGCGACGAGTCGCGGGCATTGGAGTGGCAGCCTGCGAGGGCCAGGGCTGCGAGGATAAAGGCAACTTTCTTCATATACGGTTTTCCGTGGCAATAGCAGGGCTGGGGTGGCCCTGCCGGGATCAAAAACTCAAAAAGAACACGACCCCATATAAAAACAGGGAAAAGCCAGCCAACGCCGCACGCCACTCCGGGTCGGCGTCCTTGCTCATGCCGCCAGGCGCGATGGCCACCCTGGCGCCTCGCGCATAGTTATAGACCGCCTGGCCAAACCACAGCTGCACCAACGCCATGGTCAAAAAACGCTTCCAACTACCATCAAATCGCAAGAAGCCGTTCAATAACGCTGCCAGCAATAAAGCCACGCCAATGCCATGCCGGTACTTGTACAAGTGATGGCTCATTCATCTGAGCGCCCAAACAACCGCGCCAGCCAGCCGGCTTTTTCTACGCGGGCAGGGGCTGGTGCCGGGATAACGTCTTCACTGGGGTGGAGCAAGTCGCCAGGGTAATGCTCATGCCCCAGGCAGGCGCTGTCATCGAGCCCGAACGCCTTGACCGCGGCAACCGCCTCAAAGCACCAGCGGCCGAAGTAGCTACCCATCTCAAGGGGGTGTTTTACCGGGTCGCCATAGACATACCACCAGGGTTGCTGTTTACCGCGTCGGTTCAGCTCCGGGTACCAATGTTCCACGAACGCCCGCAACAGCGAGGCCTGCTGTTGCTGGGGCGCGTCGATGGCCTTGAGCAGCCTCGCATAAGGTTTGGCGTGCAATAGCTGTTCACCAATCACGCGCCCTGGCTGACGGGATGCGATGATTCGATCCAGCAGAACGTCCTGCCCGCCTTCGCCGATCAAGGCGACCAGCCGACGCCACTGGTCGTCGGGAATCTCCAGCGCCAGCGCCAGGCTCACCAACCAGAAACACCAGATGTAGTGGTTCAGGTCCGCCAACTCGAAGGTCCAGTCACGGCAAGTCTGCAGCGCATTTTCAGCACATATCGTGTCGGACTCTCGATTGGAAAGCTCCCATGCATCCATGATGGCGGGAAAGTACATAGCCATCGATGCAACAGGACTGCCTCGCGAGTAGACGCGAATGGCTGCACGCAAATTATCTTTGGCAAAGTCGAACGCAAATTGCGCTCTGTATACCGGATTGGCCGACGGCTGCGACAACGTTTGGCTCACGCGCTCTATCCATTGCAGATCCTTTGCCTCACGACCATCCCAATACTGTTTATCTCCCAAAGGTGCGCGAATCATGGAGAACCTCATTAACGTCTTTCGGACGGTAAAATTTTAGACGTGTCTACCGCTTTGATTTTTCCGCGGGAATCAAGCACTTCAATTTCTGTCGCGCCATCTGGACGCGTTCTCACGACCCAAGTTTCCGTGCGGTTCGCGTCCACGGCGAGCCGTACATCCATACTCTGATTTTCTCCAACTGCACGTTCCAGACGATCGCCGCCAAGAATCCATGAGGTCGAGCCTTGCTTGCCATCTTGCGTATTGCCTAACCCCGAGGAGCCAGACTTCTTGTTATCCCCAACGAACTTGTACTCGATAACAACAAAGTCGACATCCGGGCGAGTGACCTTATAAAGATCATCGACCCCTGTTTCCCCGTTACCCGGCACGCGGGCCAGCTTCTGTCCTTCTGGAACGATTTGCCGCACAGAGCGCTCGCCAAACAAGTCCCCCATCACACCTTTCTGCTCCCTGGTCAAAACCCCAAGGTCCATCAGCGGCTTGCCATCAGGCCCATAGATACCGCCACTCTTGAGCAGTGCCTGCTCGGCCGCTTCGTTGATGATACCGGTGAAGCGCTTGCCCACCGCCCCGGCCAGCTCGCCGGTCAGGCGGGTGGTCGTCGCGCCAGCACTACCGACACCCGCGCCGCCCAGGCCGAGGCCTACGCCGGTAGAGGTGGCGATCATCTCGTTCTGGCGCAGCACGTCGGCACCATAGCCCTGCATGATATGCAGGGTGTCCAGATAGCCCTTGAGCCTCAGCTCTTCGGGCAAGCTCTGCACCGCCTCTACCGCCGCGATAAATTGCCGGCCGCCACAGCTTGGGCAATTGACGGTACTCATCGCCCAAAGCGCCGTCTTGGAACCGAAACTGGCCAGATCCTCTACGGCATTGGCAATACCCTCGGCACTGCCCTGACCTTTGGCATTGAGGATTTCGGCCATGTTTTTCGGGTCATGCAGGTACTTGTAAGGGTCGACCAGCTCAATGTACTTGACCAGGTTTTCAACCGACGGCCGGTCTTTCATCAGGCGCGACAGACCCAGCCGTTCATTGTTGTAATCGGCCAGGCTGACCTGGAACAGGTCCGCGCTTTTGGACTGCGAAAGCTCGCTGCGCAAGAAACTGGCCGCCGTCGTGGTGTTGCCATCCTCGACACCCAACACAGTGTTCCAGCCGCGATCGACCATCGCCGCCGCCGTTCGCAGCAGCTCTATGCGTGCTTGCTCTTCGGTGATGCCCTGCGCTTGTGCATAGCGATCGACGCGCTCCTTGTCGGAGGCGAACTTGATCTCGTCCGGGTGCAACTGACGGTTGTATCGATCCACGCTGGCCGCAGTGCCACCGGCAACAATGGCGCCGCCGGTGCCATGCCCGGAACCGACCGCCGTACCCACGCCGGAGGCAATCAGCGTAGCCACGGCCTTACGGTCGGCCTCTTTCATGCCACTGTCTTCCAGCGCTTGCAGAATCGAGGGCATCAGCGCCGCCGAGGCGCCCGCACCCAACGCGCCGCTCTGTACATTGCCGCTGGAAAGCCCCAACGCAGCGCCGGCCAATGCGTGCAACATAACGCGCGCTGCGCCGCCTTCGGCCCAGGCGGCCTTGGTTGCGCTGTCGATGTCTTTACGGTTTTTCTGCTCGTCGGCAAAACTGCCGATTTTATTGAAGATATCGCTGGCCGACGTATTGGCCACGATCCCTACCGCCGTGCCGCCGGTAGCGCCGCCCAGCCCGGCGGCAATCAGCCCGGACGCAATATCGGCCATCAGTTTTTTGTCGCCACCCACTTGCCAGCGCAGCGCCTCGGCATTCGCCGCCTCGTAAGCCTGGGCCGCAGCACCCGCCGTTGGCGAGCCCGCAGTGGCCTGGTCTTTTGCCTCTTGCCCAAGCTTCTTGGCTTCATCGGCCTTGGCCTTGGCCACCGCACCGATCACCCCACTGGCCAATTGCGCCGAGCTTTGGATCAGGTCGATACGCTCCTGCATGGCCTTTTCGTCTGGGCGGTCGAGCTTCTGGTTGGCATTGGCGGTGTCGCGGTTGAGCCCCACCAGGTCATTGGCGCCCTCGGGGTTGCGGACCACAATCGTGCCATCGCTGACCGCGCTGCGGGTGTGACTGCGCTCGTCTTCCTTGAGCGCCACCGGAATGCTGCCACCCGGTGAAGTGCCGCCGCTGCTGCTGAACGATGCAGAGAGCCCCGCCGACTGGCTCTGGATCTCGCTGGTGTTCTTGATATCACTGACGATCAGGCGATCGGTGCTCAAGCGGTTCTTCACCGCCGCCGCTTCGCTGGCAATCACCCCACCCTGCAAGGTGGTGGTCTTGCCAACATTGATGTCGTAGCCACCCGCTCCCGCGAACAGGCCGGTCTGGTCGGTCACGGCCTTGTAGTCGCTGTTCATCTTGGCCGCAGCGATGCTGGCCGAGCCGGTGACGGTGGAGCCGTAGCAGAACGGCGGGATGCAGATACTCGCGCCAAAGCCTGCGCTGCTCTGCTTGCTGCGCGACGATTCGGTGTCCTGGCGCGAAAGGATATTGAGGTTGCCGCCAATGTCCGCCTGGATGCGATCGGCGCGCACCTGGGCACCGGCAAGGGTGGTGTCGCCGCCGCTTTTGAGCAGCAGCGAGCCGGTGTCCAGGGTGGTGTTGACCTGGGTTACCGAGTTGCCATTGCCGTTGTTTTTCGCGCCCTGCGCACCCAGGTCGAGGGTGAAGCCGTTCTGCTCGCCGATGTTGAAGCTGGCGCCAATGGCAGTCTTGTTGGTCGAGCCATCGTTCTTGCGGTCGACGGTGTCCTGGGCGCTTTGTAGCAACACGTTGTTCTTGGCCAGCAACAAGGTGTTGGCGGCTTTCAGACTGCTGCCGGTGATCTCGATATTGCCCTGGGTGCCGGGCGCTTCGCCGGTGGCGACAATCGACAGATCCTGCCCGGCATTGAGCGTGCTCTGGCGCGCCGTCAGGCTGTTGTACTCGCTGCTGGCCTTGCTGCGGGTGTTGGCCAGTTCGGTGCCGATCTTGATCAACGACCCGTTGCTGGGCGAGCCGCCCTCTTTGTTCTTGAAGCCGGCGCTCTGGCCGTTGGCGTCCGACGCCTGGCCACCCAGGTTGTAGGCCGCCAGCGCAGCCTGGGCGATTTTCACCGCCTTGAGGCGCGGGTCATCGGCGTTCTTCGCCGCTTCGGTGGCATCGTGGATGCTGCGCGCAGTATCAATCACGGCACCGCCGATCACCCGACCCACGGCCAGGCTCTTGGAGCTGTCTTGCGTGGT
Organism: Pseudomonas sp. WS 5027; assembly: GCF_012985695.1. NCBI lineage: Bacteria > Pseudomonadati > Pseudomonadota > Gammaproteobacteria > Pseudomonadales > Pseudomonadaceae > Pseudomonas > Pseudomonas sp. WS 5027. The sequence goes on from NZ_JAAQWU010000002.1 coordinate 432,243, forward strand.
TTGCCGCGCGGTTTCAGCACCGGCGGTGATGGTCACGTTGGCGCCACTGAGGTCCATGTTCTTGGTGCTGACCAGGTCACTGGCGACCACGTTCAACTCACGCCCGGCAATCAGCGCAACGTTGCCTTCGCTGGAGCCGATGGTGCTGCCGGTCAGGGTGGTTTCCTGGGCGGTGCCGTTGTGTTTGTTGCTGCTGATCGAGAGGTGCTGATTGCCGGTGATGTCGTCCAGGCCCAGCTTATTGCCGGTCAATACGCCGGTCAGGTCGCGGTTCTTTTCCTTGTGCATGTCGGTGCGCGAGAAGGTGTTCTGCGCCGCATCAATGGTCAGGTCACGCCCGGCCTGTACGGCCAGGTCGCCGGTGCTGACCAGCGCCGAGCCGGTCACTGTCGCATCCTGCCCCGCCACCACGCTGACCGTCTCGCCGGAAACCATGCTGCCCACGGCCATGGTGCGTTTCTCGTCAACCTTGTCCTGGACCTTGCTCGACTTCAGCCCGCCCCAACTGCTTTTGCTTTCTTTGCGCTCATGCCGCGCACTTTCGGCATCGGTCACGGCGACGATTTGCACATCCTTGCCCGCCACCAGTTTTGCCGCGCCTTTGTCGGCGGCCACGGTGCTGCCCGCCAGCAGCAGGTTTTCACCGGCTACCAGGGTGCTGTTGCCGCCGGAGCTGACGCTGCTGCCCACGTTGTTGATGGTGTCGGTTTCATCGAGGCGGAATTTTTTCCCGGACGAGGTTTTCTTGGTCTTGCTGTAGAAGCTGTAGTCCTGATCTTCAGCGGCCTTGAGGGCCAGGTTCTTGCCAGCCACCAGGTACGCCTCATTGCCGGCGCTGACGTTACTGGCGAGCAACAGCAAATCCTCACCCGCATTCAAGGTCAGGTTGCCTCCGGCCTTGAGCACGGTGGACACCTGGCTGACATGGTCCTCGATGCTCTTGACCTTTTTCGAGTTGTACGCCGAATGCTGCTCGTTGGCCGCCGACGCGAGGTTCACATTGCGCACGCCGCCGACGCTCAAGTCGCGCTTGGCTTCGATCTGGCTGCCCACCGCGCTCACATCACGCCCGGCGACCACATGGAAGTCGCGCCCGGCTTCAACCACCGAGCCTTGCTGGGTGATGATCTCGTGGCGCGAACGGCTGCCAATGGCGCCGCTGTCCAGGGTTTGTGCCGAGACGATATTCACGTCGCGCACTGCCTGGGCGGTGGTGTCGCCGCCGCTCTTGAGCGCGCCGCCAACACTGTTGATATCGCGCCCGGCCTGGATCGCCAGGGTGCTGGCCGACTCGATGCGCGCCGCGTTGTCGATAAAGTCGGTGCGCTCGATGCGGTAGTCGCTGGCGCTCTGGTGCGTGGTGACGCTGCGCTCATTGAGCAGGTCGGCGCCAACCACCAGGTTGACCTGCTGCCCGGCGATGATGCCGCCGGCGCGGTTGTTGAGGTTATTGCCGGTCAACAGGTCGAGGCGGTTGCCGGCTTCCATCAGCCCGCTATTGTTCAAATCGCCGCCAATATTCGCGCCCAGGTTGCTGGTGGCACGCAGTGTGCCGACGTTGTTGAGGTTGGCGCCGGTCATCAGGTTCAGGTCGCTGCCGGAAATCAGCGCGCCATTGGGGGCCAGGCGATTGCTGGCCTGGGCCAGGTACAACACCGGCACCAGCACTTGCTGGCCGGCGACGGTGGCGCTTTCCAGCCACACGATATCGTGGGTCAGGGCCGCCACTTGTTCGGCGGTAAGGCTCACGCCCACGGCCAGGTTCAGTTGCTGGCGCGCACCGATGGCATTGTCCATCAGGTACTTGAACACCCCGGCGTCGCTGGTCTGGCCGTCGATAAAACGCTGGCCGGTGCGGGCGACCACAGCTTGCTGGATCAGGCGCTGTTCATAGAAGCCATCGCCCAGGCGCTTCTGACTGGTATCGGGGTCGTAGCCCAACTTGGCCAGCATGTAATCGGAGCCCAAGAACTCAGCCATGTTGGTCAGTTGCGGGTTGGTCTCGATCAGGTACTTGTGCGGGCTGCCGGCAAACTGGCTGTTGGGCAGGCCCTGCACACCGCTGCCGTCGCTGAAGTGGAACAGGCCATTCTGGCCGGTAGGCAAGCTGAAGCCCGGCAGGCCCAGGGGGTTGACTTGTTGCTGGGCGACGTCCGGTGGCAATTGCCCGTTGAGCTTGACCTGGGTGGAGAAGCCCGGTGCGTTGGTGTCGGTCTTCGCGCCGCTGCCGACGTAGGTGTAGCCGCCGCGCACCACGCTGTTATCGATACCGGCCTGGGCCTGGATATTCACCGCGCCGCCCGCCTGGATCACTGCTGCGTAGCGCTGGTCCGGAGCCGCCAGCTGGGTGGTTTTGGTATCGCCCCACTGGCGCTCCATGCCACCGATAAAGCCGGCCATCGCCGCTTCCAGGCCACCCAGATTATTGGGGTCGTAGGCTGCGCCACCCATCGAATAACGCTGGGTAAATTGCGCAGCGGCCCGGTTGTAGCCTTCCGGGTGACGGGTACGTTCAGAAGAGAACACACGCTCGGTGAGGGTGTCGTGGGTTTCGAGACCGATGTTGGTCAACTGGTTGACCCGCGCCGTCAGGCTGCCGGCCGCAGCGATGCTACTGCTGCTGTTGAGCACATCGCCGCCGACCAACAGCAGGTTGGCGCCAGAGGTAATGCTGGAGGCCGCACTGGCGTCGGTGACCCTCAGGCGATCACGCTGGGCGATCAGGAACGGACGGTTTTCCTTGCCGCCGTCGCAGTCGCCACCGTTGACGTTTTCAATGCACTGCACCGGGCTGATCGACGCGCTGTAGATCCCCGACTCGCTGGTCAGGACTGTACGGATGTTCTGGATAGTGCCAGCGGCCAGGCTCAGGCTGCCGTCACTCTGGATGCTCGACGAGCTGTTGATGATGCTGGTGGCCAACGCTCCTTTGCCGTCGCGGTCGATGCTCAGGTTGCCCATGGCATAGATATCGGCGCCGAGGTTTTTCAGGCGTTCGACCCGCAGGCTCATATCGCCGCCGCTGAACAGCAGGCCGTTCTGGTTAAGCAGGCTGCCAGTGGTCAGGGTCATGGCGCGACCACTGCCCAGGGTGCCGAGGTTGTTCACCGCAGCGCTGGTCAGGGTGAAATCGGTGGCGGCGGTCAGGCGGCCGGTGTTGTTGAGGGTGCCGCCCAGGCTCAGGTCGAGGCTGCCGTTGCTGGCGATCACGCCCTGGGTGGACCAGTTCTGGCCCGTGCCTTTGATACGGTTGGCCGCGAGCAATTGCCCGCTGGTGGTTTGCTCAAGGGTGTCGACATTGACCGTGAGGTTGCCGGCCTGGATCAGGCTGCTGTTGGTCCAGTTGGTTTTGTCCAGGCTCAAGTCGCCTTGGGTCACCAGACTGCCGCCGACGTTATCGAGGTTGATCCCGGCGATATCGAACACCCCGGTGCCCACATGCAGCACGCTGCCGCCCTGGTTCTGGAACGTGCCGGCGGCCAGACTCAGGTCGGCATTGGCGGCTTCCAGCTTGCCGCCGCTGTTATCCAAGACACCGCCAATGGCCAGGCGGCTTTTGCCTGTGGTGCCCAGTGCGCGCAATTGCCCGCCCTGGTTGCTCAGGCTGGCGGCGGTGATATCCAGGGTGCTGGCGCTTTCGATCAGGCCACGGTTGTTGAGGGCGCCCAGCAGGCTGAGATCGACCTGCTGACCGGCGATCTGCCCGGCGTTATCGACGCTGCCGCCACTGAGGCGCACGCGCTGGCCGGCGAATACACCGCCATTACCGTTGTTGAAGACACCGGCGTTGATCAGCGCATCGCCCGCCTTGGCCGAGAGCTTGCCCCCGGCGTTGTTCAGGCTGCCGACCGTGAGGTTCAGGCCGGCGTTTTCGCTGTGGATCAGGCCATCGTTGTCGTTTTGCACCAGGCCGCTGGTGTTCAGGGTCAACCCAGCGTTTGCCGCCAGGGTGCCGCTGTTGCGGTTGTCCAGGCTGGCCGCCAATACCGTCAGCAGGGTTTGGCTGGTGAGTTTGCCGCCCTGGTTGTCGAGGGCTGCAACGCGCTCGATCGACAGCGGGCCGGCGCTGGCCAGCTTGCCGTTACGGTTGATCAGATCGGCCAGCAGGTCGAGGGTCAGCGCGCCGTTGCCGGTCAGGCTACCGGCGCTGTTGTCCAGGCGGTTGCCGCGCAAGGTGAAGGCGCCGGCGCTATCGATGGCGCCGCCCTGGCTGTTGTTGAGCGCGCCGCTGAGGGTCAGGGTTTGCGCGCCAGCGCTGGAAATCACGCCTTTATTGCTGTTATCCAGGCTGTCGCCGGTCACGCTGAGGGTGTCGTGGCTGACCACCACGCCGCCCTGGTTATTGACCTGTGCAACGTTGGCCTGCAACGCGCCATCGCTGATGATTTCGCCCTGGCTGTTGTGCAGCGCAGCGGCAGTCAACTGGGTGCTGCCACTGGTCAGCAGGCGGCCTTTGTTGCGGTTATCCACAGTACTGGCGGTGACGTCCAGGGCCTTTTTGGCGCTGATGACGCCGCCCTGGTTATCCAGGGTCTGGCTGGCCTTGACGGTGGCGGTACGGCTGGCAACCACACTGCCTTTATTGCGGATATCGCGGGCGTCGAGGCTGACGTCGCCGGTGGTGGTGCGGGTGTTATCGGCATTCACGCCGGCTTCGATAACGCCGTTGTTGGTCAACTGGCCGCCGCTGCTCAGGCGCACCGTGTCGCGGGCTGCGAGGCTTTTCTGGGTGTTCAGGTCGCCGCTGGTTTTCACCGTCAGGGCGGTGCCGGCGTAGGCCGGGCCCTTGGCATCAAGGCTCGCCGCCTTGACGTCAATCGCGCCACTGGCCGCAGCTTGCGCCATGCTCAGGTGCCCGTTGGCATCGAGTTGGATATCGCCCGCGCTGGCCGCCAAAGTGCCGTCCAGTTTCACCCCGACACCGGCCTCGGTGCCCACCAGCTTGATCGCGCCGGCATACATGCCGCCCAAGGCCGAGGAGTCAATCGCAAGCTCCGGCTTGGCGCTGCCATCGTCGGCACGCGCGGTGGTTTTTAGCGTCTGGGCCTCAACATCGTTGCGCCCGGCAATCACGGTCAGGTTGCGCGCATTGATCTGCGCGTTGATCTTGGCGGTGCGGGTGATGATTTCGAAGCGGTCGACGTTGCTCGCGTTCAAGCCCTGGCCGTCGATGGTCACCGCGCCGCCATCGACCTGGTAACGGTCCAGGCGACCGTTATCGAGGATCGGTTTACCGGTGGTCAGGGTCACGTTGGGGGTGTTGATAAAGCCGCAGCCATTGCAGGTCACGCCATAGGGGTTGGCGACGATGACCTTGGCCGACTGCCCCGCCACTTCGGTGTAGCCGCGCAACTGGCTGGCGCTGCCGCCGTTGACTTCGTTGAGGATGACATTCGCCGAGCCGCCCTTGAGGTTGGGGTTGCCGACGATAATCCCGCCCAGTTGGGTGGACTGCAACGGGCCGCCGGCGTTGTTGAGGATCACGCCATTGGGGCCGACGTTGTAGTCTTTGAAGTGGTTGTGGGACAGGCCGCTGCCATTGGGCGTGGCGATGTTGACCACCGGCACGCCATTGCCCGCTGCGCCCACTGTGGTGCCGGGGCCGCTGACCACGATGCCGTCGGCCTGGGCCAGCAGCGGTTGCCAGAACAGCGCATTGGCCAGGATCAGCACCAGACCGCGCTTGGGCAGGCCGCAGAACGCGTCACGACGCTTCAAGGCAGCAGAAGGCAGGCGGGCGAGGAAGGCAAACTGGCGGACGTCCATGTCAAATTCTCGATGCGGCTAGGCGTTGAATTACAGGTAGAAATCCATCCGGAAGTAGATCGGCGCTTCGCGCTCGCTCATCACTGCCGGACGTTCCAAAGAGTGGGCAAAGGTCACGCTGGTGCTGACGTTCTTGCCACGGGCGAACAGCTCCACGGAGTTGCTGGAAACCCGGCCATGGACGATGTCGTTGTAGCGGTCGTTGCGGATCACGCCCTGGTCGTAACCCAGGCTCACACCGTATTCGCCGAAGGCCGGGCGCAACCAATCCACCAGCACTGGGCGCGACCAGCGCAGGTCGTTGCGCCAGTAGCCGCCGCTGTCGCCATTGAGTTGCTGGTCCTTGAAGCCGCGCACCGAAGACGAGCCACCGAGGCTCATGCGCTGCGGGCTGAACAGCATGTCTTCACTGCGTTGGCCGGTGGCCAGGCTGGTAAAACTCAGCGACTCGCCCCACAGCGTGAACGGCTGCAGGTAGCTGACGGTGGCGGTGTATTTGCGGTAGCGCGAATTGGGTTGGCGACTGCCGAACTCGCCGCGCTCGTCCGGGGACTGGGCATCGAGCAGGCCAATGCCGTTCTGCATGCCCAAGTCCATGTTGACGAAGGCACTGCCGACCCGCCGGCCATGGTTGATGCCGACCTGCATTTCGCTCAGGCGAGTGCTGCTGTCCAGACGGGTGGTGAATACATAGTTATTGGTGCGCAGGTGGGACACGCCAACGTTGACCGAGGTCTTGCTCACGTCATCACGGTGAACTACGCGCTCGGCGCGCAGTTGGTGGTTCTGGCTGTCGCCCGATTGTTTGAAGCTGAACGTGTCGGCCTGGCCCAGCGCGCGGTAATCGCTCTCGCTGTAGGTGTAGCTGAAGTTCCACCAGCCCCAAGGCACGTTGTAATAGAGCATGCCGTTCTTTGAAGTCTTCTGGTGATCGCTGATCGCGTCATGCCCACCGCGCAACACCAACTGGTCCGCCAGGCCCAGGGGGCTGTCCCACTCAAGGCCCGCGCCCCACTGCTGCTCGCCGGTACTTTTCTGCCCGTCGTTATTGCGCGACAGGCTGGCGCGCCAGGGCTTTTGCGGGTTGTTTTTCACCAGCACCGAACTGCCGCCCACCGCATCGCCGGGGGCCAGTTCCATTTGTGCCTGGTTGGAGGGCAAACGGTTGAGCTGATCGATGGCCTGCTCGATTTCCCGCAGGTTGAGCAAGTCGCCGTTTTTACCGGGAAAGGCCATGGCCAACTCACGTGCCGACAACTGGCTGTCGTCGGCGCTATTCAAACCTTCGAGCTTGCCTTCCACCACCAATACTTGCAGATGCCCTTTGGACAAGTCCTGCTGCGGCAAGTAGGCACGGCTGGTGACCATGCCCTTGTCGATGTAGTGATCGGTGACGGCCTTGAGCAGTTGATTGAGCTGGGCCACACCCAGGCACTGGTCGATATAAGGCTTGATCAAACGCTCGCGCTCGGTGGCGGACAGGCTGTCGGCGCCCTTGAGTTCAATGGTCTTGATCGGGAAGCAACGGCTATCCACTGGAGCGGCGGGCGTTGCGGGTTTGACTTCCTTGCCGGGCAATTCCTTGAGGTCCTCAAGGCGCCGGCGCTGCTCTTCCAGCAGGCGATTTTGCCGCTCGCGGATCAGGTCCTGATCGCCAGGCGAAGTCGCAGCCACTGCGCTGTTTGACGCGCAGAGGGCGAACAGGGCAATACACAGGGAATACCGAATCCGTGGCAATAACGAAGGCATGTTCGATCCATCGAATAACAAGGGGCGGCAAACTAACATCGAACTTCCACCCAGCCAAAATGTTCGGCTAGTTGAAGCTAAAAATTAAATTACCTGTAAGCTGCTGATAAATAACGATAAAAACTATCAGCAACAATTAAATGCTTGTATTCGGAATTTTTATTCCGACAAGCGGTATCAGTTTTGATACAGCTTTCGGCGCAACTTGAAAGTTGCCATTAGTTAGCCATCAATGTTGTGCCGAGATGGTTTAGTAGCCAAAGAAGCGGAAAAGTTCGCGGTTGTTTTGTGAATTGGATCCCATTTCTGACCACTGGCACCGCAACCCCCACCCTGTAGGAGCTGGCTTGCCAGCGATGGCCATCGGTATCTACACAACTTTCAGACACTGACGACCATCGCCGGCAAGCCGGCTCCTACACGGCGCGTTCCGCCACCAGCTTCAGCTTTCGCTGGTGTGTCGTCACCGCCTGCACCCCACCCTCCTGATCGTTATGAATCACCAACACCCCCGGCCGGCGCAGTCGCTCAAGCTCCCCCGCCGCCAGTCGGAAGCTCTCGCTCAAGCCGTGGTCACTCAACGCCTTGGTCGCCGCTCGCCGCTGTGCGAACTGCTTGCCACGTCGTTGTTGGTAACGCGCCCAGCTGATCAGCAACACCGCATTGAACAGGGCGATCCACAGGTAGATCTGCAAGGTGTTCAGCGCGGCGAAGATCGGGGCGTCGATGCGCGGGCCGCCCTGGCTGTCGAGCATCGGCACTAGGCCGCGCACCAGCAGGATCACCAGCCCGACCCAGGCCATCAGGGTCAGGAAAATATCGATGGCCTGCATCACAGGCCGCTGTGGAGTACGGATCAGGTTCATGGGTTCACTTCCTTGGCAGGCGCCTTGATGCCGCGATCCGGGCTGACCCAGCGCGCGCGTTTTTGATGTTGGCGGAACAGGACTTTGGGGAAGCTGACCAGGGTGGTGAACAAGCTCACCAACCAGAACACCAGCGGGTACCAGACGGTCCAGAACAGGGTTTTCCACAGGCCACGCTCGTAGCGCCGGTCAATCATGATGCTCACGGCAAACTGCACCAGGCACACCACCGCCAGCAGCAAACCGGTGAAGGCCGGTGGCATCAGCGAGCCGACGGCAATCGCCTCGGGCAACGGCACGACTTTGCCCACGCCCCAGAAGATCACCGACAGCAGGAAGGTGAAGGCCCAGCCGGTGGACAGGCAGTATTCGAACAGCAGCGGCCACAGGTAGCGGTGGCGCCATTGCCAGATCCCGCGAATGTTCTTGAACAGTACTTCGGCGCCGCCCTGGGCCCAGCGCAAGCGCTGTTTCCACAGGCCGCCGAGGGTTTCCGGCATGAGGATCCAGCACAGCGCGCGCGGCTCGTAGAAGATGCTCCAGTGGTCCAGTTGCAGCTTCCAGCTCACGTCGATGTCTTCGGTGATCATGTCGGTGCTCCAGTAGTCGACCCGGTCCAGGGCCGCCCGCCGAAACGCCACTACTACGCCGGACACGGTGAAGATCCGCCCGAACACCCGCTGGGTCCGCTTGATCAAGCCGATGATCGAAGAGAACTCACCCACCTGTACCCGACCGATCAAGGTCGAGCGCGTGCGGATCCGCGGGTTGCCGGTGACCGCGCCCAGCCGTGGGTTGTCGAGCATCGGCGCCACCAGGTAGGCCGCCGCGTTGCGATCGAGCAAGGCGTCGCCGTCGATGCACACCAGGTATTCGCTGTGTGCTGCCACGGCGCCCATGCGCAGGGCCACGGCCTTGCCCTGGTTTTGCGCCAGGTGCAGCACCCGCAGGCGCGGCTCTTGCAACGCCAGGGCATCGAGCACCTCGGCGGTGTTGTCGCTGGAGCCGTCGTTGATCGCAATCACTTCCAGGTTGCGATAGCGCTGGGCCAACGCTGCGCCGATGGTCTCGGCGGCGTTGTCGCCTTCGTTGTAGCAAGGGATCAGGATCGAGATCAGCGGCTCGCCCTTGAGCGCCGGCGCCGGGGTGTCATCGGCCCATGGCCAGTGGCGCTCCCAGTGCAGCCAGAAGTACAGGCCGCCGGCGATCCACAGCCCGGACATGAACAACGGGTAGAAAAACACGAACTCCATCAGGAACTGCCCGGTGACCAGGAAGATCAGGCCCAGGGGCACACCCAACACCAATGCCAAAACGAGAAGAGCAAGAATTCTGTCGAACATGAGTCAAGGATTCCATTTGTTGGAAAGGGCCGGACGCACGGTGTTCAGATCCGGCGAATTCTCCAGGAAGTTGTCGGGGTAGTAGCCAAAACTGCTGGCACCCTGGCGCTTGAGCACACCCATCCACTCGGCCATTTGCGCGCCGGAAAGATCCGGGGCGGCCGGGGTGCGCCAATCCTTGGCCTGCAATTCGAAGACCGTGCGCTGCATCGCCCCGGGCCGGGCCTTGACCGTGGCCACGAGTTTTTCCAGCCACGCGTTGGAGTTTTTCAGCGACTGGCCTTCCATCAATGGCATCGCCATCGGCGCGGTCCAGTCGTAGTGCTGGAGGAAGTCGTCAAGGTTCTGCGCAAACCAGGCTTCGCTGGCCGGGTTGAGCATCGGTTCGGCGAAGATATTGCGTGCGGTGAGCACTTCCGGGCCGCGCAGGGTGCGGACCTTGGCGGTCAGTTCATGGGTGAAGTCGATCAGGTAGCGGCTCTTGAACCGCGTCCAGCGCTGCATCACCTCCGGGTCGGCGCGCAGTGCCTGGATGCTGCCCGGCAGGCCGTTGGCTGCGTAGGTTTTCAGGGCCTGGGGGCTGGCGTCTTCAAAGTCCGAGAGCACGGCGTCGTCGTGGAACAACACGCCGTGGATAGCGCTGGTGCGGGCCAGATCTTCGTAAATTTCACCGATGATTTTGCGCACCTTGGGATCGAACGGCGACAGACGCTGGTACTGTTTCGGGTCGACGGCCACCTTGCCGGTGGCCGGGTCCCAACGGCTGACGCGGGGCAGCTTGGGGTCCAGGGCAAAGCTGAGCACGGGCATCCAGGCGTAGACCTTTACCAGGCCGCCACGGGTGTGCAATTGCCAGCTGACACGGTTGAACAAGTCGGCACGCATCGGCAGATGGCGGTTGGGGAAGTACAGCGAACGCGCCAGGCCATCGCCCTTGGGATCCGCAAACGCCTGCAGGAACACGGTGTCGACGCCCATGTCCAGCACGCGCTGGACCAATGCGTCGAGGTTGCGCACTTCTTGCGCCTTGTCCGGGTCGTAGACCTGATCCAGGTCCACATGCAGCACGCGCATCGGCGCTTTGACCTGCGCCGAGACCATGCTGTTGGCGAAGTCTTCGCCGTACGGGTCGTTGTCCACCAGAAAGCGCGGGCTGCTCATCAAGTTGCCGAGGTTGTCGAGGCCGTCTTCCAGGGTCAGGGCCATCTGGTAACCCTGCTCGCCCACCACCGCCAGGGAGGTGCCGTCCGCCGCCCCGTATGGCCAGACCCACACACGTGGAGCCTTGCCGGTAACGGCGCGGATCTTATTGGAAATCGCCGCGACGTCGGCGCGCATCCGCGCCTGGAACTGCGCTTCGGGCTCATAACTGCGGGTGACCGGATCATAGCGCCGAGTGGCCGCAGCCGGCTCCATGTTGCCCTGGGGGTTGGCCAGCACACCTTTGTGAAGGGCGTCGGTATGCGCGGCGATTTCCACCAGGCCCGATTGCGCCACTTCGCGCACTTGTTGCCAGGTCAAAAACTCCCCGCGCTCACGGGGCACGCCGGCAAAATCCACCGGCTGGTTCAGCGGCGTGTCGACCCAACTGCCCACCGGCGCCAGCACCGCCGGCCACTGGTAGGCACGCAGAATCGGCATCACCCGGGTGTAGAAGCTCGAATAGCCGTCGTCGAAGCTGAGCATGACGGCTTTGGGCGGCAGCGTTGGCCCGCCGGCGCGGGCGGCGAGGACTTGGTCGACGCTGACCGCCTGGTAGCCGTTCTCGCGCAGCCAGGACAACTGTTCGATCAGGCGTTCGGTACGCACCGCCACCACTCTCTGGTCGGGATCACGGTCGTTGACATCGTGGTAGGCAATGCCCAGGAAATGGTTTTTCGGCCACGGCGCTTCGTTGACCGGCTTGAGTCGTTCGGCGGGGGGCGTGAAAGGCGCGGGTGACTGGGCACAGGCACTGCTCAGCAAAAAACCCAGGGCCAACAGGCAACGGGAAACAATGGTCATGAACGGACTCTTCTAGAAACGGTAAGTGAGGTCGACGAGCAGGCGCACATCGCTTTCGCGCTGACCGTCATAAGGTCGGTTGATCCAGCTCAGGTTGGCGCCGGTTTCCAGTACGTCGTTCCAGCGATAACGCTGGCCGTAACTGAGCAAACCAATGGCGCCGGTGGCGTAATCGCGCTGGCTGTAGGTGCCCGCACCGGCCTGGAACTGCTGACTCCACTGGGTTTCGTAGCGGTGATAGAGCACATGGTTGACGCTCACGCTGGGCAGCATGCTGAAGTCTGAGCGTGGGTTGAAATACGCCGCCTCTTCTTTGCTGTTGCGGCTGGTGGCGACTTCCAGGCCAAGGTCCACTTGCACGCCCGGCGAGCGGTAGACGCCCTCACGGCCGCTGAGCAGCGCTTCGACACGGTCGTTGCCGTCGCTGAAGTGGGACGGGCTCAAGGCCAGTTTCCACTCTCGACTCTCGTTGGCGCGCCAGCGGATAAACCCGCTGCCGCCGTTGGCGGTGACATTGGCATTGAGCGCACGCAACGGCGTACTGGCGGCCAGGTAGTCAAGACTGCCGCCGTACTGCCAGTGGTCGTTGATGTCCCGCGCAATCGCCAGGCGTGCGCCTTGCTTGGTGCCTTTGCCGTAGGAGTGATTGGAGACTTCGGCCTCCAGGGTCATATCGCGGGTCCGCCGCTCCACACCCAGGCGCTGCCAGCGGTGGTGGCCGGTGCCTTCTTCAAATTCGGCGGTGGCGTAGCCGATACCGCCAAAGATCCGCCAGTCTTCATCGATGGGCGGGCTGTAGAGCAGGGTTTCGATGCCCCAGTCGCGGCTACCCGAAACCGCCCCGCCGCCATGACTTTTACCGGTCTCGGCTTCGATGCGCAGCTCGGCCATCTCATGCACCTTGCGCAGGCGTTGCAGACGTTGCACCTGGCGATTGTCCGGGGCGCGGGCGACCACATCATCGGCGAGCAAATCGAGCTGGCGCCACTCCTGCAACTCCAGCGCGTTGTAGCCTTGGGAGACTTCCAGGTCGATATGGCGGGGGTTCTGGTTTTCGGCGTTCTTGAGGGCAATTTCGGCACGCCGTGGCCAGGCGCGGGCGCGGAACATGTCCGCCTGGGCCACACGCATGCCGACATTGCCGGGCGAGGTGCGCACCAGGTTCTCCAGGCTTTTTTCACTGGTTGGCAGATCGGCGCCGTAGGTCGCGGCCTGGGCCGCCAGTTGCTGGGCGGCCAGCCACGCATCGTTGGGGTTGCCGAGGGGCAGTCCCTTGAGCTCAACCCGAGGTTTTTGCGTGCTCGCCAGGTCGTTTGCGACAGCGCGGGCTTCGCCAGTCTGGTCGTTTTCCAGCAGGGAGTAGTACAGCGCGGTGCTGTCTACCACTTGGTTGCTGGGGTCGGCGTCCGACGCTGTCACCGCTTGGCGAAACAGCGGCGCAGCCTTTTCCGGCAGGCGTTGATCGAGGTAGGCGGCGGCCACCCAGCGCAGGGCGTAGCTGGGCAGTTGCACGCCTTGAGCTTGCAAGGCTTCGTAGTCGTGGATCACCTCGGCGGTACGTGCGCGGGCCTTGAGCGCGCCCATCCGGTCGATGCGCCAGCGCACCACATCGTCATGGGCACTGGCGTCCGGGGTCCAGGTGGCGAGCAGTTGGTCGTAATCCTTGAGGGCGCGGTCGGCGATCACAAAGCGCTCGCTTTCACTGCGCGTGGGGAATTCGGCCAGGCGCACGCGTTCGGCGGCCAGGTCGCCTTCCAGGCGGCGTTGGGTCACCGGGTCCAGCAGGCCGGGATGGCGGGCGCTCAGGCGCAGGGCCGGCTCCGGCATACGCGCACGTTGCAGGGCGACCAGGTATTCGCGCACCACCTCGGGCCGGTTGCCGGCGCGGATAAACGCCTGGTCGAATTCGAACAGTGAATCAAACGGCTGCCCGGCCCGGGACAACGCGTAGCCCAGGGCCATGCGGCGCTCGACATCCTCGGGTTTGGCCGCCACCAGGGTGCGGGCACGCTGCACGGCTTCGGCGGTTTTGCCGCCATCGGCCAGGGTCAGGGCCAGGCCCAGTTGCAAGTCCGGGTTGTTCGGCTCACGCAGCAACGCCTGGCGATACACGGCCTCGGCGGGCGCCCAGCGCTGTTGATTGCGATAGGTGCGGGCCACGGTGGTCAGCGCTTGGGTGGTCAGCTGGCGCTGGCGCCCCTGGGTCTCATAGACCTTGAGTACTTCGTCATCCTGGCGCGCCCAGCTGGCAATCAGCAGGTGGTCGCTGACTTGTCCAGAGCTCTGGCGCTCGGCAGGCAATTGGCGCAACAGCTTGAGCGCCGGCGTGTAGTTGCCGGTGCGGGCCTGGCGAATCAGGGAATCATAGGCAGGATCGGCCACGGCCAGGGTTGGCAGCAGCAGGGCGGCACCGATCAGTAGACGCAATCGATCAGGGCCGGAGGCAGAGGGGTTACGCAACATGTCGTCAGCTTCCTTACTTGGAAAGCTGTAGCGATATCGCCTGTACAACACGCATCAGGCCGCCGGTATCTGGGGACCCGGACTAGCTTTCCTGGGGCGCAATATCCCCGAGCGGGGTAAGGATTTGGGCAAATCAGGACAATTGTTCAGAATTGTCCTACAAGCTAGTGGAGATCAAATGTGGGAGCGGGCTTGCTCGCGAATGCGGTGGGTCAGTCATGGATATGTTGACTGATACACCGCATTCGCGAGCAAGCCCGCTCCCACATTTTGGTTCGGTGCTGGCCTACAGAACCTTACTGTGCGCCGCTGACCGCACCCAGTTTGCCGAGCGCGCCGCCAATAAACTGCTCGACGGTCATTTTCTGGCCATTGAAGGTCACTTCATTGTTGGCGTAGTGCAGCTTGGCCAGGATGTCGTTGCCTTCCAGGGTCGCCAGTTGCATGCCCACGGCCATGTCGCTGGCCATGTCGCTGGCCATCTGGGATTGCTGCTCGATGGCCTTGGGGTCGGTCACGCCGCCGATCTGCGCTTGCAGTGCGGCGATGTCAGAGATCATCGGCTTGGACAGGGTCAGGTTGGTATCCAGCAGTGTGATCATTTGCTTGGCCAGTTCAACCGGTGGCAGTTCCATGGTGGACGGCTTGGTCAGGTCCACCACTAGGTTGAAGCGGCTTTCGCCATTGGCGGTCTTGAGGGACAGGTTTTCCAGGGCCACGTGCGGTTTGGCGGCCAGCAGCAGATCAACGTTAGCCTGGGCCAGCGCTTGTTCGGCTTCGCTCAGTTGCAGTTCTGGAATCGGTTGCCCGGCAGCTTGGGCAGCCTGCACCGGTTGCATCTTGTCCTGATACAGCTTGGTCAGCACCATGGCTGCCGGCACGTCGATGTTCTTCATGCTCACGGCCATGGCCGCCGAGCCTACAGGTTTGCCCTGGTAACCGATCTCGGCGACTTTGTAATCAACACGGCCACTGAGGTTGTTGTCCTTGGTCTCGCTGCTGTCTTTCTGCTCGAAGCCTTTGACGGTCAGCACCGCTTGCTGTGGACCAAAGGTGAACTGGGTGTTGCTCAGCTCGACGGTGTTCTGGCCGACATAAAAGCCGAAACTGCTCTTGGACAGGTTGCTGGCCACGGTCAGGCCGTTGAGTTGCGCCTGGAACGGTGCGCCATCCGGGCCGACCAGGTCCACCTTGAGGGCGTCCATGTAGCCATTGACCTTGATCTCTTCACCCTTGGCGGTGTTGAAGTAGTCCATCTTCAGGCCAGAGAAGTTGACGCTGGTGGTGGCGTCCTTGTACTCCAGGGGCAGCAGCTCCAGGTTGCCGTTCACCGAACGGTTGAAAGCGATATTGGCCACGCCCTTGATTGGCGACACATCCTTGGTGGCGGCGAACCATTTTTCGGTGGTCGGGTTCTTCTCAAGTGCCAGATGGCTGGTAGCCAATACCGGCCACCACTTCAGGGTGACCAGGCGCGAGACGGGCAACGGGCCGTGTTCGATACGGTCGACAAACAGCAGTTCGCTGTCTTTGAACTGTTCACCGAACGCCGCGCCTTCAGCCTTGAGGCGGAAGTGGCCGGTGCTGCTGAACCAGCCGCGATCCAGGGAGACCATCTCCAGGGTCATACGGCCATCGACACCGGCCAGGGAGCGTTCCATCTCCTTGTTGGCGTCTTCGATCGTGGTTTTCAACACCCCTTCCAGCTGGCTGCCGGTGTACCAGGCACCGCCGGCACTGACCACGCCGACGGCGGCAACAAAACCCAAGAGTACAACGGCTGATTTATTCATGAAGTGTCCTGATCCAATCCTGTGCGAAGTGGGCTGTCTTCCCTGAACCCCGAAGTGGGGCGTCGGCTCAAGCCCGCCGAAAATCGGGGCAAGGTTAGCACTGGCGGGGGGGCTCGTTGCAATCTCTTGTGGCGAACAGCGGGGCCCAGGGGGTGGAGAGGGAATATTGTGGCGAGGGGGCTTGTCCCCCGTTGGGCTGCGAAGCAGCCCCAATAAAGCTCACTGCGTTTTAGCAGATCCACCGAGGTGGCAGGTTTTGGGGCTGCTTCGCAGCCCAGCGCGGGGCAAGCCCGCTCGCCACAGCAAGCCCGCTCGCCACAACAGCCCGCTCTCCACTGCAAGCTTGCTTGCCACAGGGGAAGTGTTGCGCTTAGTCAGGAGTATTCCATGTCGATTTCGTCGAGCTGGTGGTCGAAGCTCTTCAGCCGTGCGGTCCAGGTGTACACCAGTACTTCAAACTCGCGATGGATCACCGCATTGCCCGGCGTGTCGGCCTTGGGGTCGTAGAAGTCCAGCTGGTAACGCTCGCGGGCCATGGCGGTGGCGACGTCGGACAGCTCCCGGGCGTTGTTCAGCCAGTGCCGCCCTTCGGCCACTTGTCGGTCGAGCAGCACGCATTGTTTTTTCAAGGCTTCGAGGCTTTTTTCGAGGGGGGTGCCGGTCAGTTCGCCCATGACTTCCTGGAACGTACGCCCAGGCTGCCAGTAGCTGCCCCAGAAGTAGCGATCAAAGACCGTTTCGACCCGGCGCAGGGCGACCTTGGTGTCCCAGATCGCGACCCGCGTCTTGCCTTGTTCGAGGATTTTTTTCTGGGTGCGCTGGCCCTGGTAGGACGCCCAGGCCACCACGCCAACGGATAATGCGGCGATCAGCGCGCAGGCGCTGTCGAGGAACACCATGGCTTTATCAAGCTGATGGGCCAGCATGACGCCGTAGAAATAAGTCGCCGATAACAACACCAGTGCGAAGAGCACGCACCAGAAAGCAGGAGCATAAGGGTTTTTCATTATTGGAATCCCCATGAGCAACGCAGGCAGTGATCAGCGGGCCATCACGCAAGCCCGTCTGATCAAAGCATAGCAATCGCCTCAGGGTTTGCCGGGTTCTGCACCGTGCGTTCGTCCGCTTTCCCAGCCGCCGCCCAAGGCCAGGAACAGGTCGATCTGGCTCATTGCCACCTGCGTGTTGGCCTGCGCCAGTTGCGCACGCATGTCGGTGTAGGTGCGGGTGGCTTGCAGGTCGGCGAGGAACGACTCGCGGCCGGCCTGGAAGAAGCGGTGAGTCTGGTCGGCGGCCTGTTGCGCCGACTGCTCGGCCTCGGCCAACGCATCGCGGCGCTGCAGTTGCGCGGTGTATTGCGCCAGCCCGGTCTGGGTCTCGCGGATGGCATTGAGTACCACCCCGTCAAAGTGCGCCAAAGCGCCCTGGGTCGCGGCTTCGGCTTCATGGATGCGCGCGCGCGAGCCGTTGGACGGCACCGTCCAGCTCAACAGCGGGCCGAAGCCCCAGCGGTTGGTGGCCGGTTTGCCAAGGTTGTCGATAATACCCACGGTGCCGATGGAGGCGCCGATGCTGATATCCGGGTACAACTCGCCGGTGGCCACGCCAATTCCCGCCGTCGCCGCCGCCAGCCGGCGTTCGGCCTGGCGCACGTCGGGGCGGCGTTTGAGCAGGGTTGCACCGTCGCCCACCGGCAGCAACTGGGCGATATGCGGCAACTCGGCGCAATCGCGGGTGCCGGCCGGCAGTTGGTCCAGGGGCTTAGCCAGAAGCATCGACAGGCGGAACAAACCGGCCTGGCGCGCCGCCTCAAAGCGCGGCAGTTCGGCACGCAGCGACTTGAATTGGGTTTGCGAACGGGTGACCTGGGTTTCATCACCGCGCCCGGCGTCGCGCAGGCGTTGGGTCAGGCGTGTGCTTTGGGCTTGCAAATCCAGGGACTGGCGGGCGATGTGCAGCTCTTCGTTGGCCGCGCACACCTGGGTGTAGGAGCGCACCACGTCCGCCACCAGGGTGATGCGCGCGGTATCCACGGCGGCCTGGGTCGCGTCGGCGTTGGCCTGGGCGCCTTCGATACCGCGCTGCAGGGTGCCGAACAGGTCGAACTGATAAGAGGTGGTGATGCCGATATCGCCGACATTGGCCACCGGTACCTTGTCCGCCAGCAAAAAGGCTTCGCCGGACTCCTGCAAACGCTGGGCGCCGAGCTTGACCCCGCCGCTCCAACCGCCCGCCGATTGCGCTTCCTGCACCTGGAAACGCGCCCGTTGCAGGTTGGCCGCAGCCACGCGCAAGTCGGTATTGGAGGCCATGGCCTGGCGCACCAGCTCATCCAGGCGCGGGTCCTGGTACAGCTTCCACCAGTCGGCGGGTACCGGGGCCGAGACCACATTGTTGCCCTGCCCGGCCAGTTGGCCCTGCAGGTCGCCACGGTTGACGGCGGCGGTGTCCGGCAACTGGTAATCCGGGCCCACCACCTGGCAGGCCGACAGCAGCAGCCCCAGCCCGGCAGACGCCAGCAGTTGCTTCATGGCTGGTCTCCGGATTTGGGCTGGTCATCGATGATCGACACGGTGGCCGTGCGCCCGGCAATCATGCGGAAATCCGCCGGCACGTCATCAAAGGCAATGCGCACCGGAATCCGCTGAGCCAGGCGCACCCAGCTGAAGGCCGGGTTGACGTTGGGCAGCAGGTTGGCGCCGCTGGTGCGGTCGCGGTCTTCGATCCCGGCAACGATGCTCTGCACATGCCCGCGCAAGCGCGCGTTGTCGCCAATCACGCGGATATCCACGCTCTGGCCGACATGAATGCCGTCCAGCTTGGTCTCTTCAAAATAGCCGTCGATATGGAAGGAATTGCTGTCCACCACCGATAACACCGGGCGCCCGGCGGTCACGAACTCCTGGGCCCGAGGCGCACGGTCGTTGACGTAGCCATCCACCGGGCTGCGGATCACCGAGCGGTCGAGGTTGAGCTGGGCGCTGTCCACCGTCACCTGCGCTTCGGCCAGGGCCGACTGAGCACGGGCCACGCGGGACTGGCTTTCTTCCAGTTGCTCGCTGGCCACCAGGTTGCCCAGGCCACGGTTACGCTTGGCTTCACGCTGGGCCTGGGCCAGGGTTTCCTGGCGGTCGGCCACGGCCGCCTGGGCTTGGCGCAGGGCAAGCTTGAAGCGGTCCTGGTCCACCGAAAACAGCACCTGGCCACGGCTCACCAACTGGTTGTCGCGCACGTCCACCTGCTGGATCAGCCCGGACACGTCCGGGGCGATCTGCACGATGTCGGCGCGGATATGCCCGTCGCGGGTCCAGGGGGCGAACATGTAGTACATGACCATGCGCCAGACCACGACGCAGGCAAAGGTCACTACGAGCAACGTCAGGACCACACGGCCAATCGTCAAAAAAGGTTTTTTCATATCATCAGGTATCGACTGATTGAGTCCACAGCGCCCAGCAACAGCGCGTAGAGAGCCACATTGAATAATGCCCGGTGCCAGACCAGGCGATAGAAGTGGACGCGGTTCAACAGCCCGTGCACCACCAGGAAAATGCCGTACGTAATGCCCATCAGCACCAGCAGCGTGGGCAGGAACACCCCGCTGATATCCAGATCACCGATCATAGAGGCGCTCCATCGGGCAGCGGCGCTTGCATCTCGGCGCCGCCAATAAATTCAACCCCAGGCAAAAACGCCAGGCGCAGGCCGGCCAAGGCGTGCAACAGGTGCAGGCGGGTATCGTCCTCGCCTTGCAGGCCCTGGCCGTTGAGCGCGCGGCGTGTGCGATCGAGGGTCATCAGCAGACCGCTGGGCGCGGGCAAGCGCTCACCGGCTTTAAGGCAGGCCTTGAAGTAAGCGCCTACGCCTTCGACCACCTGGCTGAGCAACACCCGTGGCACGCCAAGGATGCGCGGCGAGTAGGCCAGCAGGTCGAGCAGGTTCAGTGCCACACGCAAATCACGCAGGGCAATGCCGGTGTCCTGGCCCGTGAGCGCCAGGCGCGGCAGATGTTGCATCAGGCGGTCGAGCATTTGCACGGCCATGTGCCGGTGCTCGGCCAGGGTCGCAGGTTCGGTGAGGCCGACAATGTCGCGCCAACTGAAGCGGGTCAGGCGCTTGGCCGCCAGTTCGGCGCCAAAGGGCCGGGCGACCAGCGTCCACACAAAGGCAAACAGCAGGCCCACGGGACCGGCCAGGTTGACGTTGGCAAAGTTGAGGAAGTCCGCATCATAGGCCCCCTGGATACTGATAAATGACGACGTGTTCACCAGCGTCAGCAACATGCCCAGGTAAAAGCGCGGTTGCACGGTGAGGGTGCCGATGCAGATAAACGGCACGGCGAACGCCAGCACCAGCATCGGGAAATCGTGCAGGTTGGGCAGCACCAGAAACAGGTAGAGGCTGGCGAACAGCACCGACATCGCGGTCCAGAAAAAGAACCGATAAATCTGTGGCGCCGGGTCGTCCATCGAGGCGAAGAAGCTGCACGCCACCGCCGCCAGAATCACCGCACTGCCACCGTCGGTCCAGCCCAGCAGAATCCACAGCACCGAGGCGACGATGATCGCGGTGACCGTGGAGAACGCCGAGTAAAGCATCAGGCCACGGTCGAGAAATGGCGTGAGCCGGCCCAGACGCCAGTGACGGTAGACGGCGCGCCAGGTGTCCTGGCTTTCGCACTCAATGGCCGCTTGCAGGCTGCGGCAGTCTTGCCACAAGTCGATCCACTCGCCAAGGCGGTACAGCGCGTTGGAAAACAGCAGGGTGTGGCGATCGTCCAGGGCTTGGCCTTGGGGTTGCAGGGCGTCTAACTGGTCGCGCAAAGCGCGCCAGCTTTGCGGCGGTGCGCTTTGCTGGGTGTCTTGCAGCCATTGCTGGGTGGCTTGGAGTATCGGCGTGAGGCGCTCGAGAAACTCCGGCGCACGGTGTTCGATGGCGTACAGCGCATCATCCAGCGCATCCACCACCGGCAGCAGGTGGATCATGCGCCCACGCAGTTCCTTGGTGTTACGCACTGTCTGCGGCCGTGCGCCTTCGTGGGGCAACTGGCCGATCATCAATTCGAGGGTGTTGAAGGTGGCGACCATACCGCCGCGCAGGTTGCTGACTTCTTCAGGCTGCACATTGCGCGTCAGAAAGCGCTGGCTGTAGACCTGGGCATCGGCAAACCACTTGGCTACCGAGCCATCGAATACCGGCATCAGGCGGCGCGGCCAGAACATCGCGCCCACCACGGCGGCCACGGCGATACCGAGGAAGATTTCTTCGGTCCGCGCCTCGGCCACATCCCACACCGCCAGGGGGTTATCCACCACTGGCAGGGCGATCAGCGGCAGGGTGTAGCCGGCCAGCATCAACGCGTAGTTATTGGCAGTGCGCAGGTGCATGGAAAGGAACAGCAAAGTGCCCGTCCACAAAGCAATCACCACCACCAGAATGTAGGGCGACTGCACAAACATCGGCACAAAAAACACCGCCGCCGCCGCGCCCATCAAGGTGCCGATGGCGCGGTACAACGCCTTGGAACTGGTGGGGCCGACAAACGGGCTGGAGACGATATACACCGTGGCCATCGCCCAATACGGACGCGGCATTTGCATGAGCATGGCGATGTACAACGCGATCATCGAGGCGGCGAAGGTACGCACACCGTAGAACCAGTCACGAGCGGGCGGGAAGCCGCTGAAAAATCCGTTCAAAGCGTCGCCGCCTCAAAGGCGCGCAGCACACGCAGCGCGGCCTGCATATCGGTGGGCGCAATGTCGGCCAGCACTTCACGCCGCAGGCGCACCAGTTGCGCCTCCACGGCTTGCACCAGTTCACGCCCGCGCTCGGTGAGGCTCAAGGCCTTGGCGCGGCGGTCGTGGATATCTTCGGTGCGGCACACATAACCACTGCTGCACAGTTGGTCGAGCAGACGCACCAGGGACGGGCTTTCCATCCCCGAGGCCTGGGCCACCTTGACTTGATGCACGCCGTCGCCGAGACGGCCGATCATCAGCAAAGGCACCGCGCAGGCTTCGGAAATACCGTAGCTCACCAGGGTGCTCTGGCAGATTTTGCGCCAGTGACGGGCGCCAGCCACCATGCTGCTGCTGAGGCTCATGTGAAGGTGTTCGAGGGATTGGGGCACGGGATAGTTCGCATACAGTTAGTTTGCTAACTATCAATATGATCGAGGAATGGAATCTCGTCAACTTTTGATACAAATTCCCTGATAGGCGGCGGCAGTCCCCTGTAGGAGCGAGCTTGCTCGCGAAAAACGCCAAGACACCGCGTTGATCCAGGCTACCCACGTCATCGTTGAAGACCTTCGCGAGCAAGCTCGCTCCTACAGAAGACTGCGGCGCAACCGCACATTCAGTTCATCCACCACTTGCGCCCAATCCGCATCCTCGAGGATTTCCTCGCGCAAAAACGCCCGCTGGCTATCCGTCCAGAAAAACGCATCTTCGAGTTTCAACTCCCGCTTGAGCGGTGAATGCACGGCGACAAAACGCTCAATGCTGATGGCGTCATCGGGCAGCCCAAGCTGTTTGAACAATGACGGCAGGCTGTGAACAGGCGATTCCATGACAACTCCCAAACTAGGTGATTGCCCACAGTCTAGACCGATAAAACTCACCGATTGGCTGCCACCGGTGCAACATCTTGCAATGTTCACGCTATCATCTTCAGCTTTCGCCCAGCGGCATTCACGGACTCCCGGAATAAGGACAATTCATGCGCATCGGTCTTCTGTCATCCCTGACCCTGGCACTGTGTGCCGGCGTATCCCTGCAGGCCCAGGCCAGTGGCGACGACTCCTGCTACCCCGACTGGCGCGTGTCCCAGGATTCGCTGACCGCCTGTAGCAACATGCCTTTTCTGAGCCCCGGCAATGACAGCCGGACCAACCTGCGCCTGTTGCTCGCGGCGAAAAAGAATGCGCCCCTGACCCCCAATGCGCTGGGCGAAGATGACCTGGCCCAGGGCTTTGGCCCGGTGCCGTTCCCGGTGTATCGCCTGGTGCCCCGCCCTCCCGAGGGGCAGACGCCTGAGGAGCAAGGCGCAGAGCTTGCGCAACTGTTGGCCTCGCTGGGCATCCAGCGCGAAGCCACGGCGGCGGCGGGCGATCAGTTTTTGTGGGGCGAAGGCAGCCGTTGCCGCAGCAACAATGTGGACAGCGCCACGGCGTTTATCCGCCAGGTAATCAAAGCCGATGTGCCAGCCAATGAGCGGGTGCTGCTGGCCAATGCACGCCTGAAATTGCTTGGCACCTGCGACTGGCAGGGCGAGGTGCTGCTCGAACCCCAGTTGATTGCATCCACCCAGGGCCGTGAACTGACCACCTACCTGCTCGCCGCTGCCGACTTTTACAGCGGGCGCTTTGTGTATGCCGAACGTGGATTTGCCGCCGTCACCGTGACCACGTTGCCGTGGCTGAAGGAAACGGCGGTGTACATGATTGCCCGGGCGTCGCTCAACCATGCCCAGGAAAACGCTTTTGACGAATACGGCCTGCCCCAGCGCCAGGCTGTGGATAAGTCTGCCCTGGATGAAGCCGAGCACAGTTTCCTCAGCTACCTGAAAGCTTATCCACAGGGCGAATACGCCGCCTCCGCCCACGGCCTGCTGCGCCGCGTGCATTGGTTGGCCGGCGATGCAACCAAGCTGGCCGACGACTATGCCTGGCAACTGACCGAGGCCAACGATGCCCAGCGCAATGGCTCCATCGATGAGTTGGTGGAGGAAACCGACAACAAGCTGCTGACCAGCTACGCCGAGACCATCCGCAACCCGCTGTTGCTGGCGATCAACGATCTGATGTGGATGCGCGCCAACAACCCGCCCAAGCTGACCCGCGCCACCCTCGATGCACAGAAGGCCGCATTTGCCAACGAGCCGGCGCTGTACGACTACCTGCAGGCGGCGTTTGCCCTGTATGTCGAGCACCAGCCGGACACCGCGTTGAAACATCTGCCGCAAGAGCTGCCAGCGAGCCTGGATTACTTGGCATTCAGCCAGCAAACCCTGCGCGGCCTGGCCCTGGAAGCCAAGAACGACTGGAAAGGCGCCGAAACGCTGTGGCTGCAACTGCTGCCACTGGCCAAGCAACCGTTGCAGCGCGAGCAACTGGAGCTGGCCCTGGCGATGAACTACGAGCGCAGCGGCCAATTGGCCAAGGTGTTCGCCGCCGACTCGCCGATCCAGACCCCACAAGTGCGCTACATCCTCCTGCGCAGCGTGGCCGGGCACGAGTTGTTGCGCCAGCAGATCAGCCAGGCCAGCGACCCGCTGGAGCGCAGTACCGCGCAATTTGTATTGCTCTACAAAGACCTGCTGCGCGGCCAGTTCGCGACCTTTGCCGAGGACTTGCAGCAACTGCCGGCCGCCCCTGCCGCCGACAAAATCGGCACCAGCCTGGGCTATGTGTACGACGGTGGCCAGGCGCTGACCCTGTTCCGTTGGAGCGGCGACAAGGCGCCGTCCGGCTACACCTGCCCGACCATCGCGCAAACCGCCAGCACCTTGCAAAACGACGCGAAAAACCCCCAAGGCCTCAACTGCCTGGGTGAGTTCATCCTGCGCAACGGCCTGGACGGCATGCCCCTGGAAGAGGCGCGCTCGGCCGGCAGCCTGGGTAGCACTGCGTCGGGCTTCACCGGTGAAACCTTCTCGCGGCTTGATGGCTATAAGCAGGTGATCGCCAACCCCAAGGCCCCGCGCGACGACAAGGCTTATGCGCTGTTCCGGGCGATCAACTGCTATGCACCTTCGGGCTATAACAGCTGCGGTGGCGAAGACGTCGACAAAGCGGTGCGCAAAGGCTGGTTCCGCCAGTTGAAAACCGGGTTTGCCGACACGCAGTGGGGCAAGTCGCTGCAGTACTACTGGTGAAACACCTGTGGCTAGGCTTGCTGCTGTTGGCGAGCCCGGCCTTCGCCACCGTCGACGCCCAGGACTATGACGCTTTCTGGCTGTGGAGCGGCGTCGCCCCGCAGCCGGTGCTCAAGCAGGCCAAGACCCTGTACATCCTCCAGGGCCAGATCAACTCGACCCGCCGCCAACCCAGCCTGGGCGTGCAGTTCATCGCCCAGGGCATCAGCGTGCCGCGCATCCGCCAGGGCGAGGTGTGGGTGGTCTACCGCGCCCACACCCTGCGCTGGCCAGAGCCGGTCTACACGAAATTGCTCGGGCAGGTGCAACGTTGGCGCGCAGCGGGCAACCCGGTGGTGGGCATCCAGATCGACTTCGATGCCCGCACCCAATACCTGCACGAATACGCCGACTTCCTCAAAGACCTGCGCCAGCGCCTGCCAAAGGATTTGCGCCTGAGCATCACCGGGCTGATGGACTGGAGCAGCAACGCCGACCCGGCTGCCATCGCCCAGCTCAAAGGCGTGGTGGATGAAGTGGTGGTGCAGACCTACCAGGGGCGCCACAGCATCCCGGATTACGCGGCGTACCTGCCACGCATGAACCGCCTGGGGCTGGCGTTCAAGATCGGCTTGATCCAGGGCGGGGATTGGCAGGAGCCGGAGTATTTGAAGGAGAGTGAGTGGTTTCGCGGGTATGTGGTGTTTTTGCAGAATCCGTAAGTGTCCCATTGGCCTGTGGCTGGTGGGGCTGTGGCAGATGGGCTTGTGGCTGGTGGGCTTGTCGTGGCGAGCGGGCTTGCCCCGCGCTGGGCTGCGTAGCAGCCCCAATCTATAAGATCCACCGCGCTTTTCAGATACACCGAGGTGGCAGGTTTTGGGGCCGCTACGCAGCCCAGCGCGGGGCAAGCCCGCTCGCCACACCAAACCTGCTCGCCACCACAAGCCAGTTCACCTCAACAAGCCCATTACCAAACCAAGAAGATCTAGCTGGACAACGGATACACCGACTCCCAACCCCCGCCCAGCGCCTTGTACAGGCCGACCATGGCCAGGGACACGCCGGTGGAGCTTTCCACCCATTGTTCCTGGGTCGCCAGCAAGGCGCTCTGCACCGTGAGTACGTTGACGAAATCCACCACCCCTTCGACGTACTGGTGCTGGGCGGTGTCCAGGGCGATCTGGTTCTGGCGCACCGCTTCGGCGAGGCTGTCGCGGCGCAGTTGGCTGGCGTTGTAGCGGGTCAACTGGTCGTCGATTTCATGCCAGGCGCGCAGCACGGTCTGCTGGTAAGCCAGAGCCGCTTCCTGCTGCTGGGCTTCGCGCAGGTCGAGCATGCCTTGCAGGCGGCCACCGTTGAACAGCGGCAGGCTCAGCGACGGGCCGAAGGCAAAGGTGCGTGAGCCCCAGGAGCCCAGATCCGACAACTGCATGGCCTGGGAACCGAGGCTGCCCGACAGGGTGATCCGCGGGTAGAAGTCGCCCTTGGCCACGCCGATGCTGGCGGTCGCCGCATGCAGGCGTGCTTCGGCCTGGCGGATGTCCGGGCGACGCTGTGCCAGTTGCGATGGCAGGCCGATCGCGACCTGGCGCTGGGTCTGGGGCACTGCGGCGTCCGGCGACAGTTGCGCATGCAAGGCTTGCGGCGCCTGGCCCATCAACAGGCTCAGGGCGTTGATCAACTGGTCCTGGCGCTGCTGCAAATCCGGCAGGCGCGCTTCGATGGCGGCCACTTGCGCAGCGGCTTCGGCGACATCCAGGTGGGTAGCCACGCCATCGGCCAAACGCAGCTGCGAGAGTTTGAGGCTGCGGCGCGCCACGTCGAGGTTTTGCTCGGTGACCGCACGGGTGCTTTGCACGCCACGTAGCTGGATGTAGTCCTGGGCGGTCTCGGCCAACACCGATAACAACACGCTGCGGCGGTCGTTTTCGGCCACTTGCAAGGTGGCGTCGGCCGCTTCGGTTTCGCGCCTTACCCGGCCCCAGAAATCCAGCTCCCAGGACGCGGCAAAACCGGCGTCCCACAGGTTGAAGGCCGAACGGCCGTTGTTGCCGGACGGGTCGCTCAGGCCATTGGCGCTGTTGCGTTTGCGGCCGTAGTTGCCATCGGCGCTGACCTCTGGATAGCGCCCGGCGCTCGTCACCTGGCGCACCGCACGGCTCTGTTGCAGACGGCTGCTGGCCAGTTTCAAGTCGAGGTTGTCGCTCAGTGCCCGGCGCACCAGGGCCGACAGTTGCGGGTCGTGGAATACATCCCACCACTGTTCTTCCAACGGGTCGCTGACCGCGCGACTGGCGGCCTGGCGGCCCTGGGGCTCGGTCCATTGCGTCGCCGACGGGGCGTCGGGCCGTTTAAAATCCGGGCCGACGGTGCAAGCGCCCAGGCTGATCATGCTGAGAGTCAGCAGCGCGAGTTTTTTCATTGTTGCGCCACCTCACGTTGCTGCGTACTGGGATGGGTGTTGACGCTGGCCTCCACCGACATCCCGACCCGCAGGCGATGGACCTGCGCCTGACCCGGCTCGAGGATGATTTTCACCGGGATGCGCTGCACCACCTTGGTGAAATTGCCGGTGGCGTTGTCTGGCTTGACCGAGGCGAAGGTCACGCCCGTGGCCGGCGCCAGGCTTTCCAAGTGGCCGTTGAGGACTTCACCGTCGAGGCTGTCGACCCGCACTTCAACCGCTTGGCCGGCATGCATGTGGGACAGTTGGTTTTCCTGGAAATTGGCCACCACATACGCGTCGGCCAGCGGCACCACGGCGAGGATCTTGCTGCCCGGGGTGACAAAGGCCCCGACCCGCACCGCACGCTCGCCGACCATGCCGTCCACCGGCGCGACAATGCGCGTGTACGACAGCTGATAACTGGCCATTTCCAGCGCGGCCTGGGCCCGCTTCAAGCCGCCTTCGGCGGCATCGCGCTGGGCGCTGAGGATTTCCACTTGCTTGCGTTCGGCGGCCAGTACCGCCGTGGCGTTGGCCAGGCGCGCGTTGGCCTGGTCGATACGGGTCTTGGCTTGCTGGGCGTTCTGCACAGTGCCGGCACCGACACCGGCAAGGTGGTTGTAGCGGCTCAATTCGTGTTCGGCAAAGGCCACTTCGGCGCGATCGGCGGCCACCGTGGCCTGGGCCTGGGCGATCACCGAGCTTTGCCGCTCAAGGGTCGCGACCGCGTTTTTCAGCTGGGCCTGGGCCATCAGGGTTTCGGCATCGGCGGCCTGGGCGGCGGCGCGCAAGTCGCGGTCGTCGATCAGCGCCAGCAACTGCCCGGCCTTGACCTGTTGGTTGTCCTCCACCAACACCTCTTTGATAAACCCGGCGACCCGTGGCGCCACCAGGGTGTAGTCGGCAGCGACGAAGGCGTCGTTGGTGGTCTGGCGCTTGCTGCCAAACACACCCGGCGCCAGCAGGTACACCAGCACACCCACGGCGCACACGGCGATAACGGTCACGGCAATCTGGTCTTTACGTTTCATAAAAATCCTTTGTTTCAGTCAGCAATCAGGTAGGTGCGCGCGGTGGGAAAATCCGCGTCGGCATCCAGAAAATCAGGAGGATCAACGCCACCGCGACACCGGCCATGACGTAATAAAGATCCGAAGACGTCAGCACCACGGCCTGCTGGTGCAGCCGATGGGCCAGGCCCGTGGCATCGCTGTCGGCCAAGGGCGAGTTGCCCAGGGCGTCCACCAGCATGGTCGAGTGGAAATGCAGGCGGTGGGTGGTCAGCACCTCGATCACGCCGGTGGCGACCACCGCGGCCAGGCCCTTGACCGTGTTGAACCAGGCCGAGGCGAACGGCCCGTCGGTGGGCACGATGCTGCCGGTGGACAGCATCAACAGCGGCAACACCGCCATCGGCTGCCCGAAGATTTGCAGCAGTTGCAGCACGTAGAACTCGTCGCGGATCCACGCCGAGGTCAGTTGCGCGCCGCCAATGCACGACAGGGTCAGCATGCCCAGACCAATCCCCAGCACCCAGCGGCAGTCCACCCAGCGCAGGTTGCACAGGGCCGCTACCAGCGGCAGGGCGATCAACTGCGGCAGGGCCATGACCAGCATCACCGGCGCGGTCTGCAGCGGCCGATAGCCCTGCACCTGCGCCAGGTAACTGGACGGCAGGATGATCACCGCCTGCAACACCACCAGCACCCCGGCCAGCACGATCAAGGCAAACGACAGGTTGCGCAGGCCGAGCATCTGCAACTTGAAGAACGGCATCGGGTGTGACCATTCGTTGATCATGAACAGCACCAGCAACAGCACCCCGCCCACCAGCAGCGTGGTGATCAGTGGCGACTCGAACCAGTCCAGGCGATTGCCCTGCAAGATGCCGATCACCAGCATGCAGATCGCCGGGAACCCCAGCAGCAGGCCGCGCCAGTTGAATTGCTTGAGGCGCTCCAGGCGCAATGGGTCCTGGGGCAGGCCGTAGGCCACAGCGGCCATGGCCAGCAGGCACGGCGCGACGATCTGCCAGAACGCCCACTGCCAACCGACATACTCGGTCCACAGCGCCGCCAGCGGTGTGCCAAGGCTGGGGCCGAAGGTGGCGGTAAGGGCGTAGCCGGCCAGGCCGTAGAGTTTGACGTTGGCCGGCAAAAAACGCAGGGCCACGGTCATCAGCATCGGCGGCAATGCCCCGCCGGCCAGGCCTTGCACGGTGCGCAGCAGCAGCAGGCTTTCATAGTTCGGCGCCAGGGGGCACAGCACCCCCAGCAGGGTAAACAGGCCGATGGCCCATAGGGTGAAGCGGCGCAGCGAAAACGTCACCGAACACCACGGCGCAAAGGCCATGGCCGAGACGGACGTGGCCGTGTAGGCGGCAACCAGCCAGGTGCCTTCGTCAAAACCGATGTACAGCGCACCGCGGATATCGGCGAGGGCGATCTTGGTCACCATTTCGTTCAGGCCCGAAACCAGAACCGCCAGCAGCACGCCGACCAGGCCGATGATGATCCGCGGGCCAAACACAGGGGGGCTGACGGCGGCGGGTTTGGCTGCAGCCAAGGGAGCGGGGGCAGCGAGGGAAGTCATGAAGGTACAACTCGGAAATAGAATACCCGAGCAGTTTAATAAGGCTTAGACATGACGAAAACTGACTTATGGGAAGGTTATAACTGCGCCGCACGCAATGATTGAATGTGGGAGCTGGCTTGCCTGCGATAGCGGTGTGTCGGTTGAGGCATCCGTCATTGGTACACCGCTATCGCAGCATCGGTATCTACACAATTTAGCCGCAGCGCATAAAGCCAAGCAGATAGGGCTGTTGTGGCGAGCGGGCTTGCCCCGCGCTGGGCTGCGAAGCAGCCCCAAAAAGCCCGCCGCGTTTCTTCAGATAAACTGCGATGGCCGGGTTTAGGGCTGCTTCGCAGCCCAGCGCGGGGCAAGCCCGCTCGCCACAGGGAAGTTCGTCAGTTTCTGAAAGTTATGTAGTTACCTACGGCTATCGCAGGACAAGCCAGTTCCCACATTTGGGGGGGGTGTCAGGTGGGCTGGGCTTCGCGCCAGGTGGCCGCGCAGCTTTCGCGCATGGTTTCACGCAGCCATTTGTGCGCCGGGTCTTTGTCGAAACGCGGGTGCCAGGCCTGGGTCAGGACCAGGGTCGGCAGGGAGATCGGCAAGGTGAATGCGCGCAGCGGCAGTTTCAGGCGATTGGCGCTGTACAGCGCCTCTTTGGGCACCGGCAGGATCAGGTCGGAGTCGGGCAGCATGAACATCGCGCCGTGAAATCCCGGCGCGATCATCGCTACCCGGCGTTCCAGGCCCTGGGCATTGAGGGCGGTGTCGATCGGTCCACGGGCAATACCGCGCCGGGAGATGCTGATATGGGAGTAGCTGGCAAAGCGTGCGGCGGTGATTTCTTCGTCAAACAGCGGGTGGCCTTCGCGGGCCAGGCCGACGAAGGTGGTGGAGAACAGGTTCTGCACCTTCACTTCCGGGGTGATCGGCATGGTGTTGCCGACGCGCAAGTCCAGGCGCCCTTCGCGCAGTGCTTCGTCGTCGCTGTCGCCTTCGGGGACGAATCGCAGCTCGCAATGGGGTGCCACCCGCTCCATGGTGTCGAACAACCGGCCGCCATACACACCGACAAAAAAGTCATTGGCGCGCACGCTGAAGCGCCGGCGCAAGGTGCTCAGGTCGACCTCGTCCGCCGAACGAAACAACAACGCCGCCTGCTCCACCACATTGCGCACCTGGCCTTGCAACTCCAGGGCCTTGGGCGTGGGCACCAGGCCGCGACCGGCGCGCACCAGGATCGGGTCGCCCACCGCTTCGCGGATGCGCGTCAGGGTCCGGCTCATGGCGGCCGGGCTGAGGTTCATCCGCCGCGCGGCGCCCACCACGCTGCCCTCGTCGAGCAAGGCGTCGAGGGCCACCAATAGGTTCATATCCGGTAGTTGCATGCCAAGCACTCGTGATGAATTTGGAGTACAGCGCACGCAATCGTAGCAGGCTTTACCGGTGCTGTTAGGGCCAACCCATGCAGCCACGCTGGTTTATCGCTGCATCCCCCAGCGCTTCACGGTGACGCGCTCCAGGGTGTCGAACACCAGGTTTTCCACGAGCAGGCCGATCAGGATCACTACCGCCAGCCCGGCGAAGACCTTGTCGGTGTACAGCTCGTTGCGGTTCTGGAAGATGTACCAGCCCAGGCCACCCTTGCCGCTGGTGGCGCCGAACACCAGTTCGGCAGCGATCAGCGTGCGCCAGGCAAAGGCCCAGCCAATCTTCAGCCCGGCGAGGATCGACGGCAACGCGGCCGGGATCAGGATAAACAGCACAAAGCGCATGCCCTTGAGGCCGTAGTTACGCCCGGCCATGCGCAGGGTTTCCGAAACGCCCATAAACCCCGAGTAAGTGTTGAGTGCCAGGGCCCACAGCACCGAGTGCACCAGGACAAAAATCAGGCTGTTCTGCCCCAGGCCAAACCACAGCAGCGCCAGTGGCAACAGGGCAATCGCCGGCAGCGGGTTGAACATCGAAGTCAGGGTGCTCAGCAGGTCACGGCCCATCTGGGTCGAGACGGCCAAAGTGGTCAGGGCGAATGCCAGGACAATACCGATCAGGTAGCCCTTGAGCAGCACCACCAGGGAAATGCTGACCTTGCCCAGCAACTCACCACTGGCAATGCCGTCGTAGAAGGCGTGGAAGGTCTGCAAAAAGCTCGGTAGCAGCAGGTCATTGTTCTGATAGCGCGCCGCTGCTTCCCAGAGGAGCGCCAGCACGATCAGGATCAAGCCTTTGCGCAACCAGCCTTGTTGCCACAGGCGCTGGCGCAGGGGTAAGGCGCGCTCCACGGGCACGCCGGGCAGCGGTTGCAGGGTGATTTCATATTCCTGGCGCATGGGCACAGTCCTTCAATAAGCGATGCGGATATCGGCAAAATCCAACTCGGTTTCTGCCTCGGGCGACTCATCGAACAACAGGCGATGAATACGCCGCGCCGACGCCTGGAACGCCACACCGCCGAGGCTGTGCAGGTCGTATTGATGGCTGTGGATCTCGGCGCGCACACGCCCTGGATGGGGCGACAGCAACAGGATGCGGTTGCCCACCACCAGCGCTTCTTCGATGGAGTGGGTGACGAACAACAGGGTGAAGCGCACCTCCTCCCACAGCAGCAGCAGTTCCTCCTGCATCTTGCGCCGGGTCAGGGCATCGAGCGCGGCGAAGGGCTCGTCCATCAGCAGGATTTTCGGCTGCATGGCCAATGCCCGGGCGATGGCCACCCGCGCCTTCATGCCACCGGACAGGGTATGTGGGTAGGCGTCGGCGAAGGCGCTCAGCCCGACCTTGTCGAGGTAGTACAACGCCCGTTCTTCGGCCTCGCGGCGCTTAAGGGTCTTGGACGCCAGCAGCGGGAACATCACGTTCTGCTTGACGGTTTTCCACGGCGGCAACTGGTCGAATTCCTGGAACACCACGATGCGATCCGGGCCCGGTTGCTCGACCTTTTGCCCCAACAGGCGGATTTCGCCTTCGCAGGGTTTGATGAAACCGGCTACCGCCTTGAGCAGCGTGGACTTGCCGCAGCCCGAAGGCCCCAGCAGTACAAAACGGTCGGCCGGATCGATCTCGAAACTGACCTGGTGGGTGGCCCGCACTACCCGTTCGGGCGTGCGGTATTCAAGGCTGACGTGATCCACCGAGAGCAGCGCCTCAGTGGTGTTCAGGTTGCTGGCCGTGTGGCCTTGCAAGGGCGCGTTCATCTCAGCTCCCTTGCAGCGGCTTGGCATCCTGGAAGAAGTAATCCTTCCACGACTGGGGTTTGTTCTTGATCGCGCCTACCCGGTAGAGGAATTCGGCCAATGGGTAAGTGTTTTTCGGGGTGACGCTGAATTCGAATTGCGGGTTGTCGATGATTTTCAGCAGCGCGGCACGGTCGATCTTGGCCTTGGTCACGCGGATATAGGTATCGGCGGCGGCACCCTTGTCGTTCTGCGCGAACTGCGCGGCTTCAGTCAGCGCATCGACAAAGGCCTTGTAGGTTTTCGGGTTGTCGTTGCGAAACTTCTCGGTGGCGAACAGCACGGTCGGCGAGTTCGGCCCCAGCAGGTCATAGGTGTTGAGCACCACATGCACGTTCGGGTTGGCCAGGGCCTGGTCCTGGAACGGCGGGTTGGAGAAGTGCCCGGTCAGCTCGGTACCGCCGGCGATCAGCGCAGCCGTGGCGTCTGGGTGCGGGACGGCGATGGTGTATTTGTCCAGGCGATTGAATTCCTTGTCACCCCATTGCTTGGCCGCAGCGTATTGCAGGAACCGCGACTGCACGGAAACCCCCACGGCCGGCACGGCGATGCGGTCTTTCTCGGTGAAGTCAGCGATGGTCTTGACCTTGGGGTTGTTGCTGACCAGGCAGTACGGGAAGTTGCCCAGGGAAGCCACGGCCTTGACGTTCTGCTTGCCGTGGGTGCGATCCCAGATGGTCAGCAGCGGGCCGACACCGGCGCCGGCAATGTCGATGGAGCCGGAGAGCAGCGCGTCATTGACCGCCGCGCCACCGGACAACTGGGTCCAGTCGACCTTGATATCGATACCTTCCTGCTTGCCGTATTTCTCGATCAGGTTCTGGTCGCGCACCACATTGAGCAGCAGGTAAACGATGCCGAACTGCTCGGCAATGCGAATCTCTCCTTCGGCCTGGGCGACGGTGGGCGCAACCAGACTGCCGGCCAACAGGCTGACGCCAAGGCCGACGGTGGCGGCCAATCGTGCAAAAGGGGTTTTCCTGGACATGGTCATGCTCCGAATCAAAAAGGCGCGTCGCCCTGGATGGTGGTGCGAAAGAGTTTGCGGCGTAGGTGGCTAGGGCAACCGGCGGCCAGGTGGATCAGCGAGCGGTTGTCCCAGAACACCAGGTCGTGGGGCTGCCAGCTGTGGCGGTAGATGTTTTGCGGGTGGATGCTGTGGGCGAAGAGTTGGGCCAGCAGGTCGCGGCTTTCGTCTTCGGGCAGGCCGACGATACGGGTGGTGAAGCCTTCGCTGACGAACAGCGCCTGGCGCCCGTTTTCCGGGTGGGTACGCACCACCGGGTGTACCACCTCGGCGACCTGGGCCAGTTGTTCGGGGGTCAGGGTCGGGCGCCAGTTGCCTTCGAATTTGGTTTCGCTGTAGCGCGCCGTGTAGGAATGCGCAGCACTGCGACCTGCCACGGCGGTGCGCAGGTGCTCGGGCAACTGGTCCCAGGCTTTGTGCATGTCGGCAAACAGCGTGTCGCCGCCCTCGGACGGCAGTTCCTGGGCGTGGAGCATCGAGCCCAGGCTCGGCAGTTCCTTGTAGGACAGGTCCGAGTGCCAGAACTTGCCCGCGTCGCCCAGACCGATGGATTGGCCGTTTTCGATGATGTTGGAAACGATGAGGATTTCCGGGTGGTTGGCCAGCAGGAACTGTTTGAGCACATGGATCTGCAACACGCCGAAACGGCGGCTGAAGGCGATCTGTTGCTCGGGGGTGATGCGCTGGTCGCGGAACACCACCACATGGTGGTCCAGGTGCGCGCGATGGATGCGGGCGAAGTCCTGGTCGTTGACCGGGCGCGACAGATCCAGGCCAATGATCTCGGCGCCTACGCTGCCGGGGAATGGGCGGATGTCGAAGGTTTGGGCGGTGGGCAAGGCGGCTGTGGCGGTGGACATGTGATCACTCCCTGGCAGTCAGGAGAGTGACTTTATAGATATAAGAATTGAAATTTAAATACCGTTAGAGAATAACGATATGGCCTTTTGAGGGTAGAGGCCGGAAGGTGTGGGGAGGTTAAGGGCCCCTTCGCGAGCAAGCCCGCTCCCACATTCGACCGCATTCCTATGTTGGAAATCGGTCGAATGTGGGAGCGGGCTTGCTCGCGAAGAGGCCCACCCAGACACCGAAAATCAGCGCTCCTGCAACGACTCCGCCCGGGCCTTGATGATGGGCTTGAGCAGGTAGCTGAGGATGGTCTTCTTGCCAGTGATGATGTCGACCGAGGCGACCATGCCGGGGATGATGATCAGCGGCTTCTCATCGGTGCCCAGGTGGCTGCGGTCGGTGCGCAAGGTGATCATGTAGTAGGTGGTTTTCTTGTCTTCATCGGTGATGGTGTCGGCACCGATACGTTCCAGCTTGGCCTTGAGGCCGCCGTAGATGGTGTAGTCATAGGCGGTGAACTTGACCACGGCTTCTTGCCCAGGGTGCAGGAAGGCGATGTCTTGCGGACGGATCTTGGCTTCCACCAGCAAGGTGTCATCCAGCGGGACGATTTCTACCATGTCGCTGCCCGGCTGGATCACGCCGCCAATGGTATTGACCAACAGTTGCTTGACGATCCCGCGCACCGGCGAGGTGACCAGGGTCCGGCTCACACGGTCTTCGAGAGCTTTGCCGGTGGCCTGGGCCTTGTTCAGGTCAGTGCGTGCCTCGTTGAGCTCGGTCAGCGCTTCGCTGCGATATTTACCACGAGTTTCGTCGATCTTGCGTTGTACTTCCTTGATCGCCGAGTCGGCGCGGGGGATGGCCAGGGTGGTGGCGTCCAGTTGCCCACGGGTTTCCATTTCTGCGCGCTTGAGGCGCAGCACTTCCACCGGCGACACCGCACCCTGGGCGACCAGGGGTTCGGACATGTTGATTTCCTGGCGCTGCAACGACAGCTGGTTACGGTACTGGCTCTGCTTGGAGGTGTATTCACGCATCTCCTGCTGGCGCTGGGTCAGTTGCTCCTGCAAACCGCCGATTTCATCCTTGAACTGCTGGCGCCGGCTTTCGTACAGCGACTGCTCGTTGATGGCCTGGGTTGGCGCAGCGGCACGCACGTCTTCAGGGATATTCAACGGCCGGTCTTCGACCTGGGCGTTCAAGCGCTCGATGCGCAGCAACAGGGACAGGCGCTGGGCCTCGGTTTCCCCGGCGTTGGAGACAAAGCGCGTGTCATCCAGGCGGATCAGCGGCGCGCCTGCCTCGACGATCTGCCCTTCCTTGACGTACAGCTCGGCGACGATGCCGCCCTCAAGGTTCTGAATCTTCTGCAATTTGGAGGATGGAATGGCCTTGCCATCACCGCGCGTCACTTCGTCGACCTTGGCAAAACCGGCCCACAGCAGCATGCACAGGAAAAACCCGATGATCCCCCAGATGGTCAACCGCACCACGCGCGGGGCATCTTCGATCAGGGCCTTCTTGACCTCTGGCAGTGGCTGCCCGTCCAGCGAATCGGAACCAATGAAATAACGACGGACCGCGTCCTTGAATTTACGCAACACTGATCTGCCCCTTCTTCAACGCTTCCATCACTACGGCTTTCGGACCATCCGCAAGGATTTGCCCACGGTCGATGACCAACAAACGGTCCACCAGGGACAACAGCGACGCACGGTGCGTCACCAGCACCACGGTCTTGTTTTCCACAACGGCTTGCAGGCGCTGTTTCAAGCGTTCTTCACCGGTGTTGTCCATGGCGCTGGTCGGTTCGTCCAGCAGCAGGATAGGCGGGTTGAGCAGCAGGGCGCGGGCCAGGGCGACGTTTTGTCGCTGGCCGCCTGAGAGGTTCTGGCCGCGCTCGCCCACTTGCAGCTCGTAGCCTTGTGGATGCAGGCGGGCAAATTCGTGGACGCCCGCAAGTTCAGCGGCTTGCAGTACCACTTCGTCTTCAACGTAACGGGCGCCAGAGACCAGGTTGTCGCGCAGGGTGCCGGCCAGCAGTTGGATGTCCTGAGGCACATAGCCGACGTTGTGGCGCAGTTCGCTGACGTCGATCTGACGAATGTCCACGCCGTCCACCAGCAAGGCGCCGGAGTCGGGCTGGTAGAGGCCTACGATCAGCTTGGCCAGGGAGCTTTTACCCGAACCACTACGCCCGATGATGCCAATTTTCTCGCCGGGCTTGATCACCAGGTTGATGTTCTTGAGCGCCATGTTCTGCTGGTTGGGGTACGTGAAATTCAGGCCCCGGCACTCGATGGCGCCTTGCAGGGTGCGGCGGCTCAAGGGGCGCTCTTCGAAATTGCGCTCCTGGGGCAGCTCCATCATTTGGTCGGTGGAGACCATGGTGACTTTGGCTTGCTGGTAGCGAGTCATTAGGCCCGACAGCGACGCCAGGGGGCTGAGGGCGCGGCCACTGAGCATGTAGCAGGCAATCAGGCCGCCCATGCTGAGGTGGCCGTCGATGATCTGGTAGACCCCAAAGACAATCATGACCACACCCGCCAATTGCTGGATCAGCAGGGTGATGTTCATCGACAGCCCAGAGAGCATTTTCACTCGCAACTCGAGGCGGCTGAGGGTGCCGATGGTCTGCTCCCACTGGTATTGGCGCTCGCTTTCAGCGTTGTTGACCTTGACCGCATCCAGCCCGGCCAGGGTTTCGATCAGGCTCGACTGGCGCTCGGAGGCCAGGGCCATGGTGCGCTCCATGGTGGCGACCAGCGGCTTTTGCAGCAGGTAGCCGATGCCCAGGGCAATCGGGAAGGCCAGCATGGGGATCCACACCAGGTGCCCGCCAAGGATGGCGATCACCATGAAGATCAGCAAGGTAAATGGCAGGTCGATCAGGCTGGTGAGAGTCAGGGAGGCGAGGAAGTCACGCAGGCTCTGAAACTCGTGGATGTTCTGGGCGAAGCTACCGACCCGTGCCGGGCGGTACTTCATCGACATACCGACGATCCGCTCGAACAGCGTGGCCGAGATGATCAGGTCGGTTTTCTTGCCGGCCAAGTCCAGGCACAGGCTACGCAGGCTCTTGAGGACCAGGTCGAAGACGTAGGCGATGAAAATACCGGTGGCCAGCACCCACAGGGTGGCGGTGGCCTGGTTTGGCACGACGCGGTCGTAGACGTTCATCACGAACAGCGGCGCGGCCATGGCAATCAGGTTGATCAGGAAACTGGCGGCGATAGCATCGGCGTAGAGCCAACGCGAACGCTTGAGGGTGTCACGGAACCACGAACGGGCCCGGGGAATCAGGGTGCCGTGGCTGACATCGAATTTGTGCTGGGGCTGGGCAAAGAACACTTTACCGATGTAGTCATCGGCCAACGCCTGGCGCTTGACGATGGTTTCACCGCCATCGCTTTCGCTGAGCAGCACCTGAGCCTCGTCTTCACCCTGCCAGCCGAGCAGCACGGCACTGCGGCCGTCCTTGAGCAACAGCAACGCCGGCATGGCAATCGGGGGGATCGAATCGAGTTTGCGTTGCAGCAGTCGCCCTTGCAAACCGGCGCGGGCCGCGGCCCGGGCCAGCAAATCGGCGGTCAGTTGCTGAGCTGGCAATGGCAGACCGGTGGTCAGCATCGCCGCACTGGCGGGCTTCTGGTGCAGGGCACAGAGAGCCAACAACCCGTCGAGTAACGGGTCGTCGTGCAATGTGCGTGGATCATGACTGAGATGGACTCGACTGACTTCTGATTCCACGCGGGCTCTCTCAACTAACAGATGGGTCTATAAGGAATAGCTCAATTCATCCCCGGCAGTTGAACTTTCGGCTTCACATCGTTCTGGACGACGGAGGCCATCGGTGCGACCACTCCCTGGCTCTTGAGCAACTCGCCCATGGTCGCCTTGATTCGGTACTGAGTAAATAACTGAACGTTTTTTATCTCTTCCAAACGACGCGAAGCGGTGAACAGTTCGTTTTCACTGTCGAGCAAATCGAGCAGGGTCCGCTCGCCCAGGCTGAATTGTTTCTGGTAGGCGCCGCGCACCTTGCTGCTGTGGTCGACGTATTGCTGGGCAATCGGCACCTGAGCATTGGCATTGTTCATGGCGTTCCAGGCCAGGCCCAGTTCTTCATTCAACTGGCGCAAGGCGTTGTTGCGGATATCCAGGGCCTGGTTGGACTGGTAGGACTTGGACTCCAGCTCAGCTTTGTTACTGCCACCGGCATACAGGTTGAAACGCATGCGCAGCATGGCTTCCCAGCCGTTGTTGTGGCTGGCGTCGCCGTCGATGTTGTTGTCGGCGTTACGGCCCAACTCGGCGTCGAAGCGTGGGTAGAAGGAAGACTTGGCGGCTTCGTATTGTTTTTCGGCAGCGGCGATGTCGGATTCGGCCGAACGCAGGATCGGGCTGTTATCGAGCATCTGGCGGCGTGCTTCATTCAGGTCTGCAGGCAGCATCGCCATGAAGCTAGGCGGACGCTCCAACTGATCGGCTTCTTGCCCAACGGCGCTCAGGTAGTTGGTCTGGGCGTCGGCCAGGTTGGTCTGCTCGGTGATCACGTTGTTGCGGGCCTGGGCCAGACGGGCTTCGGCCTGGTCCAGGTCAGCCCCGCTGCCGACGCCGCGCTGGGTACGCAACTTGATCTGGTCGTAGATACGTTCGTGGTTGCGCAGGTTTTCTTCAGCCAGGCGCACGAACTCCCGACGGGTCAGGACGTCCAGGTAAACCTGAGCTACCGTCAATGCAGTGCGCTCGGAAGTGCCAAGCAACGAAAATGCGCGGGAGTTAACGGTGGCTTGTTGACGCCCTACTTCACTGGAGGTGGCAAAACCGTCAAAAACCATTTGTTGCAGGCGCAGGCTCGATTCACCGCGATTGAGGGTGTCCCAATGGCCGCCACGGGCACGGGTGGATGAACTGTCGGTGCCTTCACGGCCATAACCGGCGTTCAGGTCGACACGGGGCAGGTAACCGCCCTTGGCCGCACGCAACTGATAGTCGGCCGCGATACGAGCGTTGACACCTGCCTGAATCTCAGGATGCACATCCAGCGCTTGCTGCATGGCCTGGGGCAGGGTTTGGGCTTGTACGAAACTGGCGGCGAGAACGAACGGTATTGCCTTAAGCAGGTGCAAACGCATTTAAGAATCCCCAGGACTTCTTGTCTCAAGTCACAGCAACTAGGCGTGCTGCGTTAGAAAATGGCTACCGTAATGACCGTACGTCGGAAAGTTCAAAAGCGGAACTGGTTCACACATGTAGGACGGTTCGCCGCGTGAATATCAATGTGACATTAGCGAGGCGATTGTTTAGGATGGCGCCAAGAAGGTCAATAGTTTGGCATAAAGTAAATCGCCAAAAAATATAGCCAATTAATTGACGTCATTCGTTTTATAACCTACGCACCTCCCAGGCTGATGAATCCCATAGGGTCTCAGCTATAGGAACACCCACAGAATGGATCGCCGGAGAAATCTTCAATGAGCAGTGTTGTTGCAATCGTCAAAAGCATTGTTGGCCAAGTTTTCGTCATTTCTCCGGAAGGTGCCCGTCGGGTGCTGGTTGAGGGTGATCGCCTGTTTACCGGCGATCAGATAGACACCGGCATGTCGGGCGCCGTGAGCCTGGAGCTGGCCGATGGCCGCACCCTGGACCTGGGCCGTGATACCCAGTGGAGCGCCACCGCGCCCGACTCCAGCACTGACCTGGCCCAAGCCACCGCACAGGCCGCGCCTTCGGTTGCCGAACTGCAGCAGGCCATTGCCGCCGGCGCTGACCCGACCACCGACCTGGAAGCCACCGCCGCAGGCGCGACAGCTGCTGGCACTGGCGCTGCGGGTGGCGGTCACAGCTTTGTGATGCTCGATGAGACCGCAGGCTCGGTCGATCCGACCATTGGTTTCCCGACTGCTGGCCTGGGTTTCGGTACCAATGCGTTGACCAACGAACTCGGCGGGCAGCCGACCGACCCACTCACGGCCGCACCTTTGCCGTCGACCCTGTCCCTGAGCGCTACACCGACCATCACCGAAGCCGGCGGCGTGCTGACCTACACCGCCACGGTGACCCAGCCGTCCACCAGCAACCTGACCGTCACCCTGTCCAACGGCGCGGTGATCACCATCCCGGCCGGCCAGGTGACCGGCTCCGTCAATGTGCCCCTGGCGCCCAATGACAGCCCGTACATCGATCCAAGCCAGATCAGCGTCACCGTCACTGGCACCACTGGCGGTAACAACCTGATCGTGACCGTCGACCCGACTCCGGCAGTCACCCAGATCACCGACACCATCGACACCACCACCGTGACCCTGACCGCAGGCGAA
This sequence comes from Pseudomonas sp. WS 5027, assembly GCF_012985695.1. NCBI lineage: Bacteria > Pseudomonadati > Pseudomonadota > Gammaproteobacteria > Pseudomonadales > Pseudomonadaceae > Pseudomonas > Pseudomonas sp. WS 5027. The sequence goes on from NZ_JAAQWU010000002.1 coordinate 473,541, forward strand.
ACGGTGACCGAAGGCGGCCAGATCACCTACACCGCGACCCTGACCAACCCGGCACAGACCCCGGTCACCATTACCTTGAGCAACGGCTCGGTGATCACCATTGAGGCGGGCAAGTCCACCGGTACGGTGGTGGTCGATACACCGGCCAACGACGTCTACAACAATGGCAGCACGGTCAGCACCACCATTACCGGGGCAACCGGTGGCAACTTCGAAAACCTGGTGCCTAACACCACACCCGCCGTCACCACGATTACCGACTCGGTCGATGACACCGGCGTGACCCTCACCGCCACTAACACCGTCACCGAAGGCGGCCAGATCACCTACACCGCGACGCTGACCAACCCGGCGCAAACCCCGGTGACCGTGACCTTGTCCAACGGCTCGGTGATCACCATCAAGGCCGGCGAATCCGTTGGCACCGTGGTGGTCGATACCCCGGCCAACGACGTCTACGTCAATGGCAGCACCGTCACTACGACTATCACCGGGACCACCGGTGGCAACTTTGAAAACCTGGTGCCCAACACGACGCCAGCCGTTACGACCATCACTGATTCGGTCGACACCACCACCGTGACACTGACAGCGCCAGGCGATGTCAGCGAAGGCGGCCAGATCACCTACACCGCCACGCTTTCCAACAAAGCGGACACCGACGTTACGCTGAAGCTCGATAACGGTTCGACCATCATCATCAAGGCGGGTGAAACCGTTGGCTCCGTCACCGTCGATGCTCCTGGCGATGATGTGTTTGTCGACAAAAGCACGCAAACCGTGAAGATCGTCGAGACTAATGGCGGTAACTTCGAAAAACTGGAAGTGGCCGGCGACGGCGCTACCACCACCGTGAACGACACCATCGACAAGGTCGATGTGGTCCTGACGGCGACTACCACCGTGGGCGAAGGCGGCCAGATCGTTTACACCGCATCGCTGGTGGACAAGGCGGGTAACCCGGTCACCAACACTACCAACCCGTTGACCGTGACCCTGGACAATGGCCAGACCATCACCATTGGCGTCGGCCAATCCGCGGGCACTGCCAGCACTGTTGCGCCGAACGATGTGTATGAGGGCAACCAGACCGTCACCACCGCGATCACCAATGTGACCGGCGGCGCGCATTTCGAGAACCTGGTACCTGGCACCACGCCGGTCAACACCACCGTGACCGACACACCCGGCACCACCGACACCACCACCGTCACCCTGACCGCACCAGGCGAGGCCGACGAAGGTGGCAACATCACCTACACCGCGACCTTGAGCAACAAGGCCGGCAGCGACCTGACCCTTACCTTGAGCAATGGTGACGTCATCACTATCGCCAAGGGCGAGACCACAGGCCAGGTGACGTCCAAGGCACCGAGCGACGACGTATTCAAAGATGCGGGTCCGATCAACGTCACGATCAATCCGGACGTTGTCGGGGGTGGCTTCGAGAAGCTTGATATTGCTCCGGGTGGGGCGACGACACAGATCAACGACACCATCGACAAGGTCGATGTGGTGCTGACTGCCACCAAAACCGTGGGTGAAGGTGGTGAGATCGTTTACACCGCAACCTTAGTGGATAAGAACGGCGCACCGGTGACTAACATCACCAGCCCTGTGACTGTGACTCTGGATAACAACCAGGTCATCACCATTGGTGTGAACCAGTCGAGCGGTACCGTTTCGGTTGTGGCTCCGGATGATGTGTACAAAGGTGATCAGACTGTCACTACCGGGATTAAAGAAGTCACTGGCGGCGAACACTTTGAAAACCTGGTTCCAGGCACTGACAAAGTCACCACCATCGTGACCGACACACCGGGCACCGATAACACCACTACCGTGACTTTGACGGCTCCGTCTGAAGTGAACGAAGGTGGAAAAATCACCTACACCGCTACCTTGAGCAACAAGGCTG